>CACZZH010000145.1 GCA_902785635.1 uncultured Lachnospiraceae bacterium | reverse complement strand
ATAATAAAGAAGAATACGATGAAACGTACATCAGGGATCTGCTTTCAAGGCTCGCTGCCCTCGGCGCAAAGACGGTTGCCCTGACAGGAGTGTCCCTCAGTGAAGGAAAGACCGGCGTGATGGGCTATGATACACAGAAGAAAGAATACTTCGTGTATCAGAATGACAGAGTACCGGCGGCCTATCACGGAACCGGCGATATCTTCTCCAGTGTCACCGTTGGTGCCCTGATGAATGGCATCTCCTGGCAGGATTCCCTGAAGATCGCTGCGGATTACACAGCGCATACCATCGACGTCACCCGCCTGAGTGATGAAAAACCCTGGTATGGCGTGGATTTTGAGGCCACGATCCCGGAACTTGTGGACACACTGAAAGAGTACCGATAAAAGCGTTACGAATAAGAGAAAGCAGACAGGTAAATGTACAGAAGGCCGAAACATTTACCTTTGATGCTTTCTCTTTTTTTCTTACGTTATCACCGTTCATGTGCTATTATATAAACAGGACTATTTTTTCTTCTTTGTCTTATCCTTTAATTGAGTCCGGACCTGATCCCGAATCCATCAATTCCTGCATCATTCGAAATACATTTCCATAACAATTGATGATTCTCAACTTACTCATGACGGTTCTGTCATGGGCTGTGTTTTTGTTATTCAAGGAATGGTAAATCGTATGGAAAAAACATGGCAAGAGTTATTGAAGACCAGCATTCGCAGTGCACAGGCTCTGGCTGAAGAATTCGGTTTCTCCAAGGAGGAAAAAGAGCGTCTGGAGATCCTGACGCAGCAGTATCCCGTATGCATCAACCCGTATTATCTGGGGCTGATCGATAAGAACGATCCGGACGACCCCATCCGGAAGATGGCCGTCCCGGATGTGAAAGAATTTGCTCCAGGAGGTTCGTTTGATACCAGCGGAGAAGCCGATAACACAAAGATCAAAGGAATGCAGCATAAATATAAACAGACAGCGCTGATTCTCTCTACCAATCAGTGTGCCATGTACTGCCGGCATTGTTTTCGCAAACGTCTGGTAGGCCTCTCCGATGAAGAGGTTGCAAGTCACCTTCCGGAGATGATCCGATACGTTGAGGAGCATACCGAGATAAATAATGTCCTGATCTCCGGAGGCGATGCATTTCTCAATTCCACCGGAAAACTCCGCCAGTACCTGGAATATTTTACCGGTATACCGCATCTCGATTTTATCCGTTTCGGAACAAGGGTGCCTGTTGTTCTGCCCCAGAGGATCTATGAAGATGAGGCTCTGCTTCAGTTCCTGAAAGAATACGGAATGAAAAAGCAGATCATCATCGTTACGCAGTTCAATCATCCCCGGGAGATCACAGCAGCCTCCGTCCGCGCTCTGCGCGCGCTGCGTGAATCCGGGTGTGTCATCCGTAATCAGACCGTATTGCTCAAAGGTGTGAATGATGACTCCACAGTACTCGCACAGCTGCAGAATCTGCTGGTCGCCCATGGCGTCATTCCTTACTATATCTTTCAGTGCCGTCCGGTAAGCGGCGTCAAAAACCAGTTTCAGGTCCCGTTCCTTCGTGCGCTCCGCGTCGTGGAAGAAGCAAAGGCCGGAATGAACGGACAGGCCAAAAGTGTGCGCTTCATGATGTCCCATCCGTCCGGCAAGATCGAGATTCTGGGACCGCTTTCGAAAGATCAGTTCCTTTTCCGTTATCATCAGTTTAAATATGAAAAAGATGCCTCCAGGATGTTCACCGCTTCCATAAAGGAGGATCATACCTGGCTTAATGAAAACCTGGAAGGCGTGTCGTAAACACAGATCCTCTCAGTATAAAGAAAGGCTGAAGAAAGTATACCAAACCTCAATGTGATCATTTGACGGGAGCGGCTGTGTGTGATAAATTTTTGAAAGAGTCTGTCTGCCTGGCAGACCGGCGCATTTACTGCACAATGATGAACAGAAATGTTTGCATTTGCAGCCTTACGGCTGCTGTAGTTTTTCAGAAAGGATCAGGGCAATGAAGACAAAGATTGGAATCATGGGATACGGTAATCTTGGCCGCGGCGTGGAGCTGGCTGTCAATGAGGCGCCGGATATGGAACTTGCGGCAGTTTTTACAAGAAGGGATCCGGAGAAGGTAACGATCCTCAGCAAGGATGTCCCGGTCGTATCCGCGGATGAAGCTCCGGCATGGAAAGACCGGATCGACGTACTGATCATCTGCGGAGGCAGTGCGACGGATCTGCCGGCCCAGACTCCGAAATACGCGCAGATGTTCAATGTGATCGACAGCTTTGATACCCATGCCCGGATCCCGGAGCATTTTGCGAATGTCGACGCGGCTGCTCTCTCCGCCGGAAAGATCGCCATGATCAGTGTAGGATGGGATCCGGGAATGTTCTCTCTCAACCGGGTATATGCAAACGCCATTCTGCCGGACGGCAGCGACTACACTTTCTGGGGAAAAGGGATCAGCCAGGGTCATTCTGATGCGATCCGCCGTATCGAGGGAGTAAAGAACGCAAAGCAGTATACCATCCCGGTGGAAAAAGCCCTGGAGTCCGTGCGTTCCGGTGAGAATCCTGTCCTGACCACAAGGGACAAGCATACAAGAGAATGCTTCGTTGTGGCAGAAGAAGGCGCTGACCTTGAACGGATCGAACGGGAGATCAAAGAAATGCCGAACTACTTCTCCGATTACGATACGACCGTTCACTTCATCTCAGAGGAAGAACTTCTCCGCGATCATGCAGGAATGGCGCACGGCGGATTTGTATTCCGTTCCGGAAGGACCGGCGAAAACAAGGAGCATAAGCATGTGATCGAGTACAGCCTGAAGCTGGATTCCAACCCGGAGTTCACCACCAGTGTGCTCGTCGCCTATGCAAGAGCTGCAAAGAGGATGTACGATGAGGGCATGCGCGGCTGTAAGACCGTGCTTGATGTACCGCCGGCATATCTGAGTGAGAAAAGCGGCGAAGAGCTTCGCGCGCATCTGCTGTAAAAAACAATAAAAAGAAGGAGCATCGCATTCGATGCTCCTTCACTTATTATTATCTGTTATCGGTATTATTTGTTTTCGTTGCGGGCCTGAAGCGCCATCTTGGCCTGCAGGTTGCGCTGCGTCTGATCGATCACGACTGCGAGAATGATCACGAAGCCTCTGATGACCTTCTGCCAGAATTCGGATACACCGCACATGGTCATACCGTCGTTGATGACGCCGATCACGAATGCGCCGACGATCGTTCCGACAATGGTTCCGGAACCGCCTGCCATGGACGTGCCGCCGAGTACGGTTGCCGCAATGGCGTTCATCTCCCAGCCGTCACCGGATGCCGGATGTGCCGCAGAAAGCTGGGCTGTGTTGATCAGGCCTACCCATGCCGCGCAGAAACCGGAAACTGCATATACAAAGATCTTTACTGAGTCCGCCTTGATACCGGAAAGGCGGGCGCTTTTTTCATTTCCGCCGACTGCCAGGATATACCAGCCGATCGGCATCTTTTTAAGAAGGATCGCGGATATGATCGCCAGGACCGCAAAGATGTAAACGCCTGCGGGAATTCCGGCGATGTTGCTGCCGAGCACCTTGAGGCCGACATTGCCCAGTCCTTCATATCCCTTCAGGTTGGAGAAGGTCGTTCCGCCGGAACGAAGGTTCGCGAAGCCTCGGCAGATGTACATCGTACCCAGAGTAGCGATGAAAGGTGCAACGCCCAGTTTGGTCACGATCAGACCGTTGATAATTCCCACCAGGCATCCGAAGATCAGCATGAACAGAACGATCATCGGTACACTGAAGTATGCAGTCTTATTACCGACTGTGATGCCTTCCTGGATCATGCCGCCGGCCAGCATACCGGTGAGACCGACGACCGAACCAACGGACAGATCAATGCCGCCTGTGATGATGACAAACGTCATACCCAGTGCAAGAATGCCGTAGAGTGCCACATGCTTGGCGACCATCGTAAGCGTGGTGACGGAAAGGAATGACTTGGAGGCAAAGCTGAAAAAGATCACCAGCACGATCAGAACGATAAAGGTACGGCCTTTCAGCAGTGTCATTAATAACTGATTATTATTTTTCTTCATGATTGATACGCTCCTTCTCTGATCCTATGATCTTGCGCCTGCCCCTGTGCCAAGCCCTGCATAGGAAGCCAGCACCAGGTTATCCTCAGTGATCTCATCGCCGGACAGTTCTCCTGTGCACTTTCCGTTGGAGAGGACATAGATTCTGTCTGCGATCGCCATGATCTCTTTCAATTCGGATGAAATAACAATAATGGACAGACCGCGTTCGGAGAATTCATGGATGATCTCAAAGACTTCTGTTTTCGCTCCGATATCAATACCTCTGGAAGGCTCGTCCAGAAGCAGGACCGTCGGATGCGTCATCAGGCCTTTTGCGATCACGACCTTCTGCTGATTGCCGCCGGAAAGAGAAAGGATGGGCAGTCTCTTGTCCGCAACCTTAATGTGGATGTCCCGGATCTGTTCGTCTACCGCAGCGTCCTCCTTCTTATCATTCAGGAAAATGCCGCTCATATAGTTTTTCAGGGAAGCGATCGCAGCATTCTTGCCGATATCCAGCGTCTGGATCAGTCCCTGACGCTGCCGGTCCTCGGGAACCAGCGCAAATCCGCGCTCGATCTGTTCTGAAATACTGCTCACTTTCAGCTTCTTGCCCTCGAAAATGAACTCCCCGGTATGTTCCGGACGCATCCCCATCAGGCATTCGAACAGTTCTGACCGCCCGGCTCCGAGGAGCCCGTAGATGCCAAGCACTTCTCCCTTCTTCAGGTACATATTGACATGATCCAGCAGATATCCACCGCCCTGCTTCGGAAGCGTAATATCCTTCATCTCCAGGATCTTCTCAGCATGATCCAGATCGATGGAACGCTCGAACCGGTGGTACTGTGTATTCTTTCCCACCATGTTTTCCACGATCCAGCTCAGTTCGATATCCTTGATATCGGCATCCGCCACATATTTACCGTCCCGCAGGATCGTCACGTGATCACCGATCTCCATGATCTCCTCAAGCCGGTGAGAAATATATACGATGGAGATGCCCTGCTCCAGAAGCTCTCTCATGATCTTGAAAAGCACCTTTACCTCAGCGGCCGAAAGGGAAGAAGTAGGCTCATCCATGATCAGAACGCGAAGATCATCCTGTATCAGGTTTCGGGCGATCTCCACCATCTGCTGCTGTCCGACACGCAGGTCTCCGACCAGGGTATCCGCAGGTATCTCGTGCTCCAGCCGTTTCAGGATCACGTCTGCGCCTTTGCGGTGCTCTGCATCATTCAGAAACAGACCGTTCTTCTTTTCATGTCCGATAAAGATATTCTGAAACACCGTCATGTTCGGGAACAGGCTCAGCTCCTGGTGAATGATTCCGATTCCTCTTTCCCGCGCGGCGTTGGTATCCTTAAAGTAGACCTCCTGCCCGTCCATATACATTTTTCCGGCAGAGGGCTGTTCGATCCCTGCGATCATCTTCATCAGAGTGGATTTTCCGGCACCGTTCTCACCGATCAGAACATTGACCTTTGCCTTCAGAAGATCAAATGAGACCTGATCCAGCGCTTTTGTACCGGGGTATATCTTATCTATTTTTTCACAGTGGAGTACAACATTCGGATCATCAAACATCCCGGCTTCCTCCTTTATTATTCAACACTCAGGGATGCCGGCGTGATCGTAACGGTTCCTCCGGACTGTGTCGCTCCCCCTGTAAATGTAACTTTCTTTCCAACGATCGAGTCATCAATCGCAAGCGGCTCCACCACCTGCCCATGCATTTCGGCATTCAGTGCTTTCGCATACTGTGACCACTCAGTCTGATTTGTAAAATCTTCGAATGTTTTCAGCGTCTGGATATCACGCAGCGCAGTTCCGGAATAAACAGATCCGACCTGAAGCTGGATCTCATCCGCACAACCCTCTACCTCCAGCGCAAGAATATTTTTGGGACCTTTCGTGATCAGTTCTTTCACGGTTCCCGTTCCTTTTACAGCAGCAGTATCACTGCCGATTCCATCTCCGTTCAATACATCGCTCAGTTCAACGGCGGCTGCTGTGATCTCTTCTGCGATCTGCGTCCAGTCGCTGCTGGAATCCGCCGATGCATCAAATGCAACCTCTCCGGTATATTGACCTTCTGTTCCTTTCTCAATGATCTTCACACATCCGGTCAGCGTTACAGCAAGACATACAACTGCGACTGCAGAAAGTACTTCTTTTTTCATATCCGCCTATTTCCTTTCAACTCTTATCCTTCTCCTGTAAAAACGGACGATCCGGTCCGTATGCTGCTTCATGCAGGTCCCGCAAAGGTCCGCAGAAACTGCGGACAAGCAGGACCCGTCTGTTTTCTGATCAGTCAGATGCGTTTTTTATACGCACATTATTTCTCGGTATATACGAAGGAGCTGAGGTTATCAACATTATCAGCAGTGATCGCGATACACGGAACAAGCTGCTTCTCTTCTTCCGGAGCGGTTCCTTTCAGATAAGCGTCTGCTTCGTTTACAGCATCTTCTGTGATCTGGGCGATCTGCTGAAGTGCAGTTCCGACCATCTCACCGGTCTTGATGTAAGCAGCGGCTTCATCGGATCCGTCAAGGCCGATCACCTTGATGTCGTCACGTCCGGCATCGATGCAGGCCTGAACAGCGCCGCATGCCATGGTATCGTTGCCGCAGATGATACCGGTGATCTCCGGGTTCGCCTGCAGGATAGCTTCGGTCTTCTCATAAGCTTCAGTCTGATCCCAGTTTGCAGACTGCTGTGCAACCATTTCCAGATCCGGATACTCATCGATTACAGAATGATAGTTCTCAGAACGTACATGGCAGTTCGTATCGGATTCAAGTCCAAGGAGTTCTGCATACTTGCCTTCATATTCCATGGCTTCGACCCAAACTTCTGCGATGGCTGCGGCACCCTGTGCATTGTCTGCAACGATCTGGGAAACAGCAAGACCGGTCTGGTTGATCTCACGGTCGATCAGGAAAGTGGGGATCCCTGCATCATATGCTTTCTGAATCGCTTCGATACTGGCGTCTGCACCTGCGTTATCGCAGATGATCGCTGCTGCCTTATCGGTGATCGCAGCTTCAAACAGCTCGAGCTGTTTTGCAGCATCATCGTCATGAGAGAAGCATTTCACTTCATATCCCAGCTCCGTTCCGACCTTCTCAGCAATGATCTGCTCTGTGCCGAAGAAAGGATTGGAGGTGGAAGGAGTGATGCAGTAAAGGATGTTGGTCCCGCCGCCGGGAAGAAGTTCTTCAGCCATTGCTGTTCCGCCCATCAGCATTCCCGCACATACTGCAGCTGCAATGCCCATCATCAGTTTTCTCATTTTCTTTTCCTCCTTTTGAAAAACGTAGTGTCATGCATATCGTGTATAGAACACGAATAAGCCTTGATTTATGAGGGTTCGCACAAAAAATGAGCAATACCCCCTGTTTTTGTGTATAAT
>CACZZH010000144.1 GCA_902785635.1 uncultured Lachnospiraceae bacterium | reverse complement strand
CTAACGGTACTCATTTATGGGGATTTTTAGTTTCAACAGCAAGAGGGTAAACAAAAAAGACCACCTTGGCAAGAGGCAGTCTTTAATGTGGTCAATAACCTTGGCAGGCTATCGCCGACAGGTCGGCGATTTGGTTCAAAAATCTTTGGAGACCCTTTCTTTTCGTTTCTATATCCACGTATTCTTCTTTCATTCTGGCAGAACGGATCATGTCCATCAATTGTTCGCATCTAAATTCAATATATGCATCCTGATCCATTCGACCTCGGATCTCAATATCAATAATGCGTGTAAACTCGGTTACATTCAGCCGGTGGTCACGCAGAAAGATTTCCCATACAGTACGTCCGTCGTGACCTTTGCGGATGGAAACTTCGACATCGTTTCTGTCTGCATAGCTCATAACATCAAACATATAATCTTTTTTTCCTCATACTTTCAAGGTGAGCGGTTTGTCCCGCTTCGTTGTTTTGCTTACAATGCGGATTCTATCTGAACTGTCAGGAAATGAAAACTGTAAAAATTGACATGGTTTAAGGCTTATCCGTATAAATCAGAAATATTTAACGGTTAATCTCGGAATATTTCGCAAAAGTGTTTGAAATAAGACAATACACAATACCTTGTTCTTGCTAACCTGTCTGAGCATGCTCTCAGAGTATATCAGGGAAGGAAGGGCGATTGGAAAAGGATCAAGGGAGACTGGGAGTTTTCGTGCGGAGCTCCCGCAACAAGAACACCTTGTGGTCAGTTCGATCTCTGCTGGAGAGTTCAGAATGATTACGGCTGGAAGATGTTCGAAAAATGCAAGGCTGCATATGTCTACTGGACAACTGCCGGATTCATGCTTCATACTATCCTTTATGACAAGTATAGTGAAGGAGACCCGGAATATGCAGATATAGCGGACGACAGACTTGGAATGAATATTTCCATGAGCTGCATCAGACTTGCACTCGAAAACGCACGCTGGATTTACACAAACATACCACATGGTACCAAGCTGGTTGTTTATGAGTGAGTAATCACAAAGTTGAAAAGGCAGAAAAAGACTTCGGCGACGGCCGAAGTCTTTTTCATGTAAAAGTCAGGCCCGGGTATATCCCGGGCTGTTTGCTGGTCTAAAAAATAGCCATCTAGAACTAATGTTCGCATTTCCTCTTGATTCTTCATACTTCCGTATTATAATCATAATATCAAGGGCAAACATAGGTTCAGCAAGTATTTGGCCTGAGATCGTCGGCACGCTAATTAGTAACCCAGCCATTTCCAAAGGCCGAAGCGGCATTCCGGAGAATCGAGGATTGAGGGAAACATGTCTTTTTGCGAAGGTGATAAGGCTTATAACTCAAGCGCGGGAAAACTGCAAAACTGCATGAGCTCGCTCGTCGCAGATGAAAGCGCTACTTTTGAACATATGTTTTGAACATGCGTTCCTTTTTGCTGTGATTTTGGTAGATACATGGTATAATATCTATTATGAACAAGCTATCTGAACCCCAATACCATTACGGTGAACATATCGTATACAGCTGCCGCTACCATGTCATCTTCTGCCCGAAGTATCGCAGGAAGGTGCTCGTGGACGGCATCGACACGCGCCTTAAGGAGATCCTCCCCGAGATCGCGGAGTCCCTTGGCGGGAGCGTCCTTGAGATGGAGGTCATGCCGGACCATGTGCACCTCCTCCTTGACGTGGACCCGCGCATCGGGATCAACGACTTTGTCGGCTCCCTGAAGCGCCGTTCCAGCCACATCATCCGGACTGAATTCCCCGCGATGAAAAAACGCCTCCCTTCCCTCTGGACCAGGGGGAAGTTCATCGCCACCGTCGGAAGCGTTTCCGTCGAGACAGTAAACGCATACATCGAGAACCAGAAAGGCATCTGACACCATGGGCAAATGCAGGACCCCCAGCTTCATACTGGAGAAGAAGCTCCTTACTTCCAGGAAGGATGAGGAGGCCCTCGGCCTGCGCTTTTCCTATGCGGTGAAGATACAGTGCCAGCTCGTAAAGCATGCCCGGAAGCAGATACAGAAGCTGCGGGAAGACGGCGAATACCGCGCCCTCCTCGCTGCCAGGGCGTCCATCCCCAAAGGGGGAAAGAGACGCGTGGCGCTGGATCAGAAGCTCGGAGAAAAGCGGCTTTCCTTCGGCCTGTCACAGTACCAGTTCAAGCAGTGGGTGAAGCCGATGCAGCACCGGTACAGAAAACACATCGACTCCCGCAGCGCCCAGTCCATCGCCGACGACGTGTGGAAGGCGGCGGAGGAGGTCCTTTTCGGGGGCGGGAAGAAGCTCCATCTCCCGAAGTGGCACGAGGTGCGCTCCATAGAGAGCAATGACAACGCGACGGGGATAAAATACCACAGCGGGCGTATCAGGTGGAACGGTCTGGAGATGCAGGTCTCAAGGGACAGGGACAACGCCTATGAGAACGAGGCGCTGAAACGCCGCGTCAAGTACTGCCGGATCGTCCGGAGACCCATGGGGAAGCGGTGGCACTATTACATCCAGCTCGTCCTGGAAGGATACCCTCCGAAGAAGCATGTCCCGGGCGAGGGGCGCGTCGGGATCGATCCCGGGACGATGAGCGTTGCCGTCGCCTCAGAAAACGGATGCATCCTCACGTCCCTCACGGGAGGCGTCCGCAGCAGGGAGAAGGAGGTCCGACGTATCCAGAGGGCCATGGACCGTTCCCGCAGGGCAATGAACCCGGATCGTTTCAACGAGGACGGAACCATGAAGAAAAAGCGCGGGCGCTGGAAGGAGAGCCGGTCCTACAGGATCCTCGCCATGCGGAAACGCTCGCTGGAGCAGAGGCAGGCGGCCTGCAGGAAGGACCACCATGATACCCTGGCGGACCGGATCCTCGCCCTCGGGGACGAGGTCTATACTGAGACTATGTCCTACAAGTCCCTGCAGCGCAGGAAGAAGGAGACTACTGTCAACAGCCGCGGGCGTTATGACCGCAGGGGCCGCTTCGGAAAGTCCCTTGAAAACGGAGCGCCGGCGATGCTGCTCTCCATCATAGAGCGGAAGCTCAGGTACGAAGGGAAGGCGCTCCACAAGGTGAACACGAGGACCTTCCGGGCAAGCCAGTACAACCACGTAACGGATGAATACGTCAAAAAACGGCTTAGCAGGAGGCATAACACCATTAACGGCAGGTGGGTGCAGAGGGACCTGTACTCCGCCTTCCTGCTCATGAACAGTGATGCGTTCCTGGAACATGCGGACAGGGACGCCTGCATAAGAACGTATGATAAATTCCTTGAAGACCATGACCGCTGCATAAATGAGGTCATCAGCAGCGGCGCGCAGATACTATCGTCATTCGGCATAAGCCGCGCAGCATAAACAACTATAACTGGGTTCGACTGGATCCGTCCGCGTTAAGCGCCGCAGAGGCGCTTGCGGTAAAATTCCCGCATAAGGGCGCCAGCTATAACAGCCGGAGGAGCATGCGGAAGCATGGAGGTTTTTCGTACAGAAAGCTTTCGTGCGGCATGCAAGCCCAAAGTGATGCTGCCCACGCACTGGGAACCTGCTTGAGCTTGCTCATGCAGAGCAGTCAGATCATAGAAAACAACTCGCACGTGACGCCCGTGCGGATCATCAGAAAAGACGGCGAATTCTACACCATACAGTTTGCGAATTTCGGAAGGATCAGCCTGAGAGGAAGCCGATTGTATCATACGGAAGAGGAAGCACAGAAAAAGATCAGGCCGGCCCCCTCCTCAAACAGACAGGTTATTAGAAATGGTTATCATAAGACACCCTACCAGTACAATAACAGCAGAAGTCCATATGGCATCTGATATAAGCACAGGAGAAAGGAACACGACTATGAATCAGGAAAAGTATGATGATGAGTTCCTCAGATCCGTTCAGGAAGGTCTTGAGAAGATGCTCGAAGAATTGCTGAAAGAAGAAAAATGAAGCAACTATAAAAAGGATGCCGGTATAACGGATGCATGGTCCTCGTGTGTTATTATAGAGAAAAGAGTTATTAAGTGAGGTACTGCCATATGACTTCGATCCGCAATAAGCAGCGTCCGTTCCGTCTTCTTAAATATCTGTATGAAAACACGGATGAGGAGCATCCCATTTCCACAACGGAGCTTGTGAGAATCTTCGTTGCTGAGGATGCGCACGCCAAAAGAAAGACTGTTAAGGATGACATTGATGTGCTTGTAGGAGAAGGGTTTGATGTTGTTACCGTGAGGGGCAGAAACAACTCCTTCTTTCTGGGAACTCGCAAATTTGAGCTTCCGGAGGTCAAGCTCCTGATCGACGCTGTATCGTCCTCAAGGTTCATAAGTGCGGAAAAGAGCGAGACCCTGATCAACAAGCTCACTGATATGGTGAGCAGGCATCAGGCAGAGAAGGTCTGCCGTCACCTGTATACAGCAGAGCATGTCAAGGCGGACAATAAACAGATATATTACATCGTGGACGCGGTCACAGATGCCATCAATGAAGGAAAGAAGATCCGTTTCCAGTATTTTGACTACGATGGAAAAAAAGAGAAATGCCTCCGACACGACGGGGCAGAATACAGCGTGAGTCCCTATGCACTCGTCTGGGACGACAGCCATTATTATATGTGTGGATATTCTGACGCCAAGCAGATGATCGTTAATTACCGTGTAGACCGCATGTGCAATACTGAGATAAAGGATGAAAAAGCCGTAGCTCTTCCTGAAGGCTTCAGCATGGACGACTATGTCCGGAAACAGTTCCACATGTTTGCCGGGGACGAGACAGAGGTGGTCCTCGAATGCAGGGATGACATGATGAAGTACATCATCGACCAGTTCGGGGAAGAAGTGGAAACCCGGAAAGTCTCTGAGGATACCTTCCAGGCAAAAGTGCACGTCGCTGACAGCCCTACTTTCTACGGCTGGGTGTTCCCGTTTGAAGGAAAGATCCAGATCGTGGAACCTGAAGAGATCCGGGAAAAATACAGGTCGATGGTGAAAGCGGCGGACAGAACGTTCAGAAAGAAAAGTATGCGGAAATAAATACCCTGTATTAACTGCATGCTCGTTATTAATTTGATAACGGTTGTTGGAATAAAAATGTGCTAAAGCAGCCTGACAGTGTTTCGTCAAAATTTAAAATATTTGACATAACGCTTTAATTATGCGCAGTGATGTGATAGTATAAGCGCACAGTCATTATTTAATAAAATTGACAAAGCGCTATAAAGGGGGCGGATATTATGTGGACAGACCAGGCATTGTTAAAGCTTTCTGACAAATCCTCATATTGTCGTGAAGACCTGTTTCATATACTGTCAAGCGAAAAGACAGATTTGAGCGACAGCACATTTCGGTGGACACTATATAACCTGTTGCAGGATCAAAAGCTTTTCAAGACGGATTATGATACCTATGTTACGGTTAGACCTAAAGTTCTACCGTCTTACAAGCCATATTATTCCAGTAAAGCAGATTCATTAATAAAGAAGCTAAGTGAGCAATATCCGGAGTTGATTTTTGTGGTGTTTGAGAGCGTCTTGTTGAACGAATTCTTAAATCACCAAATTGCCCAGAATACGATATATGTGCATGTCGAAAAGGACGTAAGCTCCTATATTTTTGACATTCTTCAAGAAAACAATACCGGAAGGGTTTTATACAGACCAGGGATAAAGGATTTTGACAGATATTGGAAAAGGGATTGCGTTGTAGTACTTGATCTGATCAGCCAATCTCCACTGTCACAAGATAGGCCTCATGAAATAACAGCCGAGAAAATGCTGGTAGATATAATTTCCGAAAAGAGTATAGCAGCAACTTTCAGCCCTTCAGAGGTTCCGGATGTTTATGAGAACGTAATGCAGAGTTATCAAATTGACAGACGTAAGATGAACAGGTATGCCGGCAGAAGAGGAAAGGCTTCGGAAGTGAGAGAATACGCGGGAGGTGTGGATTAAATGCTTTCAAAATCCATATACACTGGTGAATATATTCAGGAATTGTATGAACGTACAGGGAACGATCCTGCTTTACTCGAGAGAGCAATATATGCATTCGGTCTGTTGGAAGCAATTAAGAAAGTGGAACTTCCGTTCTGTTTTAAAGGCGGAACATCGCTTATGTTACTTTTGGATCACCCGAGGCGACTCAGTACGGATATTGACATAATTGTTGAACCGGGTATCGACATAGACGAGTACATCCGTAAATCGGGAGAGATATTTCCGTTTATTGACGTAGAAGAACACATCCGTGTCGGGAAGAACAACATCGAAAAAAGACATTTCCGATTCAAATATCATTCCCCGCGAAGTGATAGAGATGTAACGATTCTGTTAGATGTTCTTTTCGAGAAAATACAGTATGGCACTACGGTTGAGCGTCCGATCAAAAATGATCTATTGCTAACGGAAGGGGAGAATCTGTCTGTAATCGTTCCGGATGTTAATGGAATACTAGGAGACAAGCTGACTGCTTTTGCACCTCATACAACAGGCATTCCGTTTGGTGTGACCAAGGAGTTGGAGATTATCAAACAGCTGTTTGATTGCGGGTCACTCTTTGATGTCATGGATAATTACGCAGAAGTGTGCGCATCCTACGATCGGATTGTAAGATCGGAAATGAGCTACAGAGGATTGTCACTTTCACCGGAAGAAGTCTTAAAAGATACCATAAAGGGAAGCCTGTGTATCGCCAGCCGTGGACAGGTAAACAAAGAGGACTACACTTATTACAAAGATGGGATATCAAGGATACGGAATCATATCCTTGGTGGCAAATTCAGTGGAGATATAGCCGGAGCATATGCAAGCAGAGTATTGTATTTGACTTCATCCATGTACGTTGGTCGTGATTCTGCGACGAGAATAAATGACGCGTCTGCTTATTCCAATCAGAGGATTGATCTACCGAAACCCAAGAGCTTTTCGTACCTGCGCATTGTGGATCCGATTGCTTATGGATATGCCGTTGAAGCGGGCAAATTGCTGAAAGGAGCAGATTTATCATAGCAGGAATATAGTATTGAACCATTCCCTATAGTTAGCCCCTCGATAAGATTTGCATTCAAAAGCGACAGGAGAACCTTGTTCTGAGCTTAAGTTTGTTCCACATCATCTAAATGTTGTCTTATATCAGGAGGAAAAATGTATTTTGAGTTAGAGTGGTCAGAAAAAGAAACAAGCCGGTTGAAGCGCGTATTCCACGCAAAAGATCTCCCGGCGCTGTGGAAAGCTGTCAAGTATATGAACATGGAGAGGCGAGAGAGAAAGCTCCCTACCATGAACCAGATTCAGATAACTGTTCTAAACAGCTATGACGGTGAGTTCTCGGCCATTGTCGGCTCGTATGCGAAAGACCTGCAGCAGGACAGATATCTGGCAGGTACCATCAGTTCTATATAAGGAAAGACTATAGTCAGCTTCTCGGAGATTGAATCTCCGAGCTTGCTGGTCCGCCGCGGGAGTCTTTCTCTGCTCCGCGGGCGGAAAAGCAACCTTGTCCGGATACAGCAGGCGCGCCA
>CACZZH010000143.1 GCA_902785635.1 uncultured Lachnospiraceae bacterium | reverse complement strand
GAAACCGGAAGAATGCAGTGGAAATGCAGTATTCCACCTGCAAAGCGAATGTTAAGAAGGAAGAACTGGATCTGGATACTAAGATCAAGGTGCGTTCTTCCCTTACGAAACAGAAAAGCATGATTCGTGAGGATGCGAATAAACTGGCAGACATGTCCGGAGAACCCCGGACGGAGATGAAATATTATCTGCATGGGGAGATGGTTAATGAAGATCCGTATGCAGATCTGGCAGCGGATCCGGATGCGGCTGTCAAATATGATAACTGGTATGAGCCCGCAACACTGGTGAAGGAAACACTGGATACCGCATATATGGGTTATCTGGACAAAGATTTTGATGCGGCACTGGACAATGTGAACACAGCTTTCTATTCCATTTATGAAGAGTCAGGGCTGTCACACAGGATCTATACAGATCTCTCTCTTGAGGAACGTCAGAAAATGGATGCGCATTTCACGAAGCTGCGCAGCCTGATTGCCCAGGGAGAAGAAAAGTACCAGAAGAACAAATACCGTACCAGCACTGACAAGGCAAAGAATGACATCCTGAAGGCCGCGAAAAAGATCGATGAGCTGGAAGAGGCCCAGAGAGAGTCCGAAATGGAACCGGAAACAGAGGCGGCTGCCGAGGCAGCTCCCGCAAAGCCGGCGGATCCGAGATGGCTTACATTCCTTGCGGCATTCGGCATCATCATTCGCGAAGGTCTGGAAGCGATCCTGGTCATCGCCGCGATCATCGCATATCTGGTAAAGAGCGGCAACGGAAAGACGCTGAAAAACGTGTACATCGGCGCAGCGCTAGGCATAGCGGCCAGCTTTGCTGCAGCAGGAGTGCTCTACTATCTGAAGAAAGTATGGGTAGGAGCAGGACAGAGTCAGGAAGTGATCGAAGGTATCACCGCTCTGATCGCCGTCTGTGTGCTGTTCTATGTGAGCAACTGGATGATCTCCAAGGCGGAAGCGGCTTCTTGGACCCGTTACATTGACGGGAAGGTACAGTCCTCCGTAGCCATGGGCAGCGGGTTTGCCCTTGCATTTACCGCATTTCTGAGCGTGTTCCGTGAAGGCGCCGAGGTGGTGCTGTTCTATCAGCCCATGCTCATGGAAGGAAATGCGGGTATGGTGTGGGCCGGCTTTGCAGTGGGCTGCGTAGTACTGGTATTTGTTTATCTTGTGATCACGAAGCTGTCCATTAAGCTTCCGATCAAGATCTTCTTTACGGCGACCAGTATCCTTATGGCTGTCATGTGTGTAAGCTTCCTTGGCAGCGGCATCAAGGAACTGGCGGAAGGCAATGTATTTGACCTGGTAATGCGGGTACCCGGAATCCCGGAAAACGATGTGATTCAGATCTTCGGGATCTATCCGTATCTTGAGACGCTTCTTCCGCAGCTGATTCTGGCGGTGATCCTGCTGATCACATTCCTGGTCGCACATTATCGCGGAAAGATGGACGCTCTGCGCAGGGAACTTACAGAGCAGACCGGCAGATAAGAGCAGGAAACGTAAAAAACGCTTTCCGGACACTGTTATTGGTATCCCGGGATGCTTCCCCGCGAAACGTCCCTGGACATAAAAATGAAAGTGATGCTTTCACACATCGCTTTCCGGTTTCGCACAGAGCGGGCCATGAAGGAAAATGTATTTATTCAATGGAGGATTGGACAATGAAAAAAGTACTTGCAATGCTGCTTACCGGCGCTATGGTTCTGAGCATTCCCACATTTGCATTTGCAGATGAAGAGGCTGGTTTCGATGAGTATGAACTGGGTGTGGAAGGTGAGCAGGAAGTAGATTTCATGACGATGAGCATGGTATATTTCCAGCCGGTTGACATGGCTCCGGCGGATCAGGCGACCCCGAAGGAGGGATCCGATCTTCATATCGAAGTAGATCTTACCGCAAATGAGAATGCATACGGCTTCCCGGTTGACGGATGGGTCCCTTATCTGAGTATCGACTATACGATCTACAAGGCAGGCACAGATGAAGAAGTCGTGACCGGCTCCATGATGCCAATGGCTGCTTCCGATGGTCCGCATTACGGCAACAACATCGCTCTGCCCGAGGGTGAGTACGATGTGAAGCTGTTCATCAAGAGCCCTGCAGAGAACGGATATCTGCTTCATGTGGACTCTGAGACCGGTGTGGAGGCTGACAGCTTCTGGGAGGAGCCGCTCGAGGCGACCTGGACCGGTTGGAACTTTGTAAAAGAGTGGTAAGGATAAGGATCTTATCTGAATCTGACAGAAGCATGAGCTGCTGGCATGGAATACGCGGGGTATTGCATGCCAGCTAAAACTGTGTTTTGGGATGATCTGATTATGACCCCGAAATGAACATACGGGAGGTTGTGACTTGTTAAAGTACATCTGGATGGTGATCCAGGATCTTTTCCTGACGGTCACCTTTGTGACACTGATTCATGCAGTGATCGTGAAATGGTTCGGGCGGGAAAGCCTGCGCCTGCACAGAGTGGGTATTGCTGTCGGCGTGATCTCCTCCATCGCGCTGGCAATCGTGAAGAATACAACGAATAAGATCGTATCCAGCCGCTGGAATCATAAGATCTATATCGTAATCATCGGTTTTACGCTGGCATTCCTGGTCTTTTCGCTGCTCTTCGGAAGGAAACGGGAGAAGGCGGGAGGCGCGGGAAAATTTCTGACATGCTTTTCCGGAGCGGGACTTTCCGCAATCTGGATCTTTTATGCGCTGCCCGGCGCGATCGCTTATCCGTTTACATTCAATACCATGGGCAACGGCTACTGGTCCTGGTACTTTTTCCAGAGACTGACCGGCTGGCTGCTGGCCTTTATTCTTTTGATCATTTACGCAAGACTGTTATATGAATGTGCGTTTCACATAAAGAAGGAGCTGATGCCTCTTGCAGTACTCCTTACAGGGACGATGACAAACGCATTTTACTGCCTGTGCAGATTTTTCGTGCCATGGGTCAACCGGGCAAAGTGGCTGAACTGGCCGGCTGCATTTGACAGGGAGAAACATGCATGGGCTGCCGGCCTTGTCCGTTTTGGATCCCGGTACGCCATGTGGTTCATCTGGCTCACGGTAATTCTCGTTTTTTTACTGATCGTGGCTTTCTTTATGGAGAATACCCGCATCACCGATCCCTATGACAACCCGGCTCAGCTGCGAAAACTTCGTGCCCGTAACCGCAGGCACAGAAGACAGGCTGTGGGACTGCTGATCTGCCTGGCAGCGGTATCGGTCAGCATGTCTGTGATCAAGGCATATGATAACCGTGAGATCGCGCTTTCCGAGCCCGAAACATTTACGGTGGAAGAAGACCGGATCCTGGTGCCGATGGAAAACGTCAGTGACGGACATCTTCACCGCTTTGAGTACAAGACAGATAATGATGTGAATGTACGCTGGATCGTCGTGAAAAAACCCGGAAGCGCTTCCTTCGGCGTAGGCCTTGATGCGTGTGAGGTATGCGGCAATGCCGGATACTATGAGAACAACGGAAGAGTCATCTGCAAGAGATGCGACGTTGTTATGAATATTAATACGATCGGCTTTAAGGGCGGGTGCAACCCGATCCCGCTTTCCTATGAAGTAGAAGACGGCAATCTGGTCTTCAGGATCGAAGATCTGAAAGCCGGTGAGAAGGAATTCAAGTAGGAGAGAAAATGATCAGACAGGAAACATAAGGAGGCGGGGCAAAATGCTTTTCAAAATGATTCGCGGCGTTCTTTTCCACCAGAGATCCAAGATGCTGCTGATTGCTTTTACCATTGCGCTGGGGGCATCTCTTGCCACCGGCATGCTGAATGTTATGTGGGATGTGGGCGATAAGGTAAATCAGGAATTAAAGACCTACGGTGCCAATATTGTTGTAAAACCGAAGGATTCTTCGCTGCTTTCAGATATCTATGACGTGGGAGACGGAGAGCAGCTGAATGCTTCTTACCTGAATGAAGAGGATCTGCCAAAGCTGAAAACGATCTTCTGGGCATTCAATATTGTGGATTTCACACCGTTCCTTGAGACCTCTGTGACTCTGCCGGACGGAAGCAGCGCGCAGATGACGGGAACCTGGTTCAACCATCATCTTTCTCTTCCCACGGGTGAAGAACTGGATGCGGGAGTTGCAGGCATGCGGTCCTGGTGGGACATCACGGAAGGAGCATGGCTGGATGAGACGAGCGCGGACGCTGCAGCCGGCATCATGGTCGGAACGGCTCTGGCGGCGGAAAAGGGATGGAAGACAGGCGATAAAGTGATGCTTACCGGTACGGATGCGGAGCAGGAAGTGACGGTCACCGGTATTTATGACGCAGGCGGCGATGAAGATATGCAGATCTTTGCTCCGCTGGACCTGGTGCAGGCACTCACGGACCGGGAAGGCAAGGTCGCCTCGATCGAGGTGTCCGCATTGACGACGCCGGACAATGAACTGGCGAAGCGGGCTGCCCGAAATCCCGGCGCACTGAGCAGCCGTGACTATGAGACCTGGTACTGTACTGCTTATGTGAGCGCGATCTGTTATCAGATTCAGGAAGCGATTCCGAATGCAGTGGCATCCGCGGTCCGTCAGGTAGCGGACAGCGAAGGTGCGATTCTGGATAAGACGCAGCTTCTCATGATCCTGATCACGGCACTCAGCCTGATCGGCGCGGCTCTGGGCATCTCCAATCTGGTGACGGCCAGCGTTATGGAAAGGGCAAAGGAGATCGGCCTTCTCAAGGCGATCGGCGCAAGAGATCATTCCATTACCGGCGTTATCATGATCGAGATTCTGGTGACGGCACTGCTTGGAGGAATCGTGGGTTATTTCATGGGCTTTGGCTTCGCGCAGCTGATCGGACGCAGCGTGTTCGGATCTGCGATCGAGATGAAAGCGAAAGTCATCCCAATCGTGGCGGTCCTGATCGGCCTTGTAACACTGGCGGGGTCACTGCCGGCTATCCGTATGGTACTGAGACTGCGTCCGGCTGAGGTGCTTCACGGCGGACAGTAACCAGAACGCACCAGAGAAACATAAATATCCATGAAGGAAAGTGACATATAACATGACAAAAAGAAAAATGTTCCTGCGGATGATTACCGCATCCTTGCTGCGCAGGCGTTCGCGTATGCTGATCGCATTGCTTTCCATAGCAGTCGGTGCCACGATCCTGTCCGGCCTGGTAACGATCTATTACGATGTGCCCAGGCAGATGGGAGCCCAGTTCCGTTCCTATGGTGCCAATATGATACTTCTGCCGGAGGGAAATTCGACGCTTACGATGGATACCCTTGATACGGCATTGAAAACGATACCGGAGGAAAATGTGGTCGGTGCCACACCATACAGGTATGTCCGGCTGGATATGCCTTCCCGGCAGCAATCCTTTACCAGTGCCGGAACGGACTTTTCCCAGGTACAGAAGACCAGCCCCTATTTCAGTGTGGACGGTGAGTATCCGGAAAAGACCCGTCAGGTCCTTGTCGGAAAAGAGATCGCAGACACGATCGGTGTGAAGGTCGGCAGCAGCATGGAGCTGTCCTATAAGAATACGGCAGTCTCTTCGCAGGAGGCGTCCGGGGACTGGGTGCCTGGTGCGTCTCTGACCGGCAGCGCAGAAGGCTTCAACGAGGCGGTACTGACCGTAAATGTGACCCTTGATGAAAATGCAGCCATTGAGAGCATCGAGATCGACGCATCCTCCCAGACTGAAAATATCGGAGCACTTGTGGGAACGGATCCGGTATATCTGAAGCAGTTCATCGGAAAGACCCTGCCTCTTGACGGGGAGGATATCGACGCCCTTGCCGGAGCGACCATCTCATCCCAGGCTGTAGTAGATGCGGTCAATACTGCCAGATCAACGGAAAATGCAGTGGCAAGAGAGAATACAGAACGCTTTGAAGTGACCGGGATCCTTTCCACGGGCGGTGAAGAGGAATCCTATATTTACATGGCGCTTGAGGATCTTCAGAAGCTGACCGGTGAAGAGATACTGGACGTTGCAGAACTTTCCGTATCCGCCGGCGCAGAGGAACTGGAGGAATACAGCAATTCCATTACCGGTGCAGGACTGGGGATCAGTTCCCGGCTGGTAAAGCGTGTGACAAAATCGGAGGCTTCCGTGCTCGGAAAGCTGCAGGCCCTGGTCTTTCTGGTGACTGTGGTCGTGCTGCTGCTGACCATGATCTGTGTTTCCACTACGATGATGGCGGTAGTATCAGAACGGCGCCGTGAGATCGGTCTTCGAAAGGCGCTCGGAGCCTCCGATGGGTCCATTCGAAAGGAATTCCTCGGGGAAGGAATGTTCCTGGGAGGACTTGGAGGTCTGCTTGGCGCGGTCCTGGGCTTTGTGTTTGCCCAGGTGGTGAGCATCAATGTATTTGGCTCATCCATCAATTTTCAGCCTCTGCTTCTCCCTGTTACTGTCATCGTGTCTATGGCGATCGCGGCCGTTTCCTGCCAGCTGCCCATCAAGAGGGCTGTGGCGATCGATCCTGCAATCGTGCTGAAAGGAGAATAAAATGGCCCTTCTGGAATTAAAAAACATCTCAAAGATCTACGGGGAACTCAAAGCCCTGGATAATGTAAGCATCAAAGTGGAAAAGGGAGAATGGGTCGCCATCATGGGCCCGTCCGGATCCGGAAAGAGTACCATGATGAATATCATCGGCTGTATGGACAAGCCTTCCATGGGGGAAGTGCTTCTGGACGGTGTGGATATTTCAAAGGAATCCCAGAAAAAGCTGACCGATATCCGCAGGGACAAGATAGGGCTGATCTTCCAGCAGTTCCACATGGTCACATACCTGACTGCTGTGGAGAATGTAATGGTCAGCCAGTATTATCATTCCATGCCGGATGAGGAAGAGGCGCTGGAAGCTCTCGGAAGGGTAGGTCTTCGCGAGAGGGCAAAGCATCTTCCCAGCCAGCTTTCCGGAGGCGAGCAGCAGCGTGTGTGCGTCGCCCGTGCCCTGATCAACCATCCGGAGCTGATCCTGGCAGACGAGCCGACCGGCAATCTGGATGAAGCCAATGAAAATATCGTACTGGATCTGTTCCGGCAGCTGCACAATGAAGGAACGACGCTGATCGTCGTCACGCATGATCCGGAAGTGGCCGAGGCAGCCCAGCGCACGATCGTACTGGAGCACGGACGCGTTGCCCGGGAAGTGATCAATGAGAATTTCGGGAAGTAACGTTTGTTCAGCTGAAGATCTGCTCTTCAGAAAAAGAAGGAAAAAATGATGAAAAAACACAGTACGATACCGGCAGTGATCATAGCATTGTCCGCCCTGACCGCCGCAGCCGGAAGCCAGAGCTTTCTCAGACCTTGTGTGCATGAGGATGGCTCCTTCGGAGCGTGTCACTGGGCGGGGCAGGCTTTGTTTGGTCTGGCGCTTTTAATGGGGGCGGAAGCCGTGATCGCTGCGGCGTGGAAGAACGAAAGCATCAGGAAAGGACTCTATATCGCAATGGTACTGACGGCTATCCTGGTTCCGGGAACGCTGATCGGCCTGTGCGGGATGGCAACGATGCGCTGCCGTGCGCTGATGCGTCCGGCCATGACGATCCTTTTCGCTGTTATGGGAATAGCCTCCGCAGCCGGGATATATCTTTCGGGTGAAAGAACTGCCGGAAGACAGTAATTACAAAAAGGCAGGTACAGTTATGATCAGTATAAAGAAGCTTCCGCTGATAAACCTGCGGCGAAGACCGGGGCGGACCATAGCCCTGGTTTTGCTGACTGCGTTTCTCGGGCTGTCCGTATTTGGCGGATCTGTGATCGTCATGTCCCTGCAGCAGGGACTTTCCAGCATGGAAAACCGGCTCGGGGCGGACATTATCGTAGTACCCTCAGAAGCCCAGTCCAAGGCCAGCTTTAAGAATATGCTTCTTCAGGGTACGACCGGGGCTTTTTACAATACTTCAATATCCACATATATTTGGCTCGTGACAAAAGCAAAACCTGAGCACAGGCGCGGGAAAGTACAACTGATCGATGCCAGCGGCTGTGCGATGGCAA
>CACZZH010000142.1 GCA_902785635.1 uncultured Lachnospiraceae bacterium | reverse complement strand
ATCACGACGGCAGGTATGCACTTTGCCGATCTGAACACCGATATGGTGAGTATGGGAATCGACCGGAAGGGAAGCTTTCTTCCCGGTGAAAACATTACCATGAAGGCGGTCGCGTACAGCAATACGGCGCTTACCAATATTGCGTACAGCAGCGAGAAGACCACCAACAGCCTGTTCGCGGATCTGCGGGAAGAAGGAAGCGGGGAGGAAGATGCATCCGGCGCTTCGGCAGACGCGGAGGGACCGACTGCACTCATCCGCAATTTCCGGCATCTGGAGAATCTGGACGATTCGATCTCCGGCGTAAACGTGACGGAGGGATCTTCCGGAGACGGTCAGGAGACGGGGACGCTGGTCATCAACCGGGCGGAGCAGATCGCAGACCTGAGCAGCACCCAGGACGGGGGCGGCCTGGAAACCGACGGTTCCGGCGAAGGCGGATCGGAGACAGGGGATGAAGAAGAGGAGATAGAAGATCTGAGCTGGCCCGGTTTTTTGAATGCGATCCGGAAGGGCAAAGAAAAGAAGATACATGTATATAAACTGAACGACAACACCGGAACGGAGGACGACTGTTACTGTCCGGTCAGTCCGTCTTACGTGCTGACATATGAAGGGAAGAAACACAGCATTTCGGAAGTTCTTGTCAATGACAGCAATGCGGCAGGTCTTTTCGGAGAGCCGAAAGAGCCGCTTTCCGTAAATGGCCTGGTGCTGGTCGATTTTTCAATCACCGGTACAGGTTCCGCCAACGCGGGTGCCCTGGCGGGGAAGCTGCCCGAAGATTCCTCCGTGACGAATGTACTGGCGTACAACAGCCCGGACTGGGAAAAAGAATCTTCTGTCAATATTACCGCTGAGAGCGGTAATGCCGGCGGCCTGATCGGTACCATGAACAATTGCAGCGTTGAAAAAAGCGCCGCCGCGCTTATCGTAGAGAGCGGGAGCGCAAATGCAGGCGGGCTGGCCGGCAAAACGACCGGCGGTACGGTCTCCGGCTGCTACAGCGGCGGACATACGGAGAAAGGTAAAGGTGCGTATTCGGCTGAAACATATAATGTGACGGCTTCCGACGGCAATGCCGGCGGCCTGATCGGCAGCGCTGTCGGGACAGACATCAGCGGAAGTTATTCTACCTGTTCCGCGGCCGGCACTACGGCCGGCGGCCTGATCGGCAGCGGCAGCGGCAAGATCACGGGATGCTATGCTGTGGGACTTGTGGGACTGACTGAAGGAGGTACAGCAGAAGGGGCGTTTGCAGGTGAGTACACAGGCTCTTTATCTGACTGCCTGTACTTTGAGATCATCAATGAGCGTGCGGATGAGAAGGAAGGCACCTGGTCATATCTGCCGGCGCTGGGAAATAACCCGGAGGCGGAAGGTGTTACAGCGCTGGATGCGACGCCTGCTGCATACAATGAATTTACGGGAAGCCAGGACAAATGGAAGGACGCTGTTGCTTATGATTCACAGCTGACCGAATGGTATAAGGGTAAATATAACCTGCGGACGGTAGCACAACTGAATACAGACGAATCATTTTCCGTGACAGATACAGATTATGTTTCAAAACACTACGGCGACTGGCCGGCACCGGAGACCTTCGTTATAAACCAATAGACCTGCCGGAATTGCAGCAAACGACAGCAGAGAGAAAAAATGAAGCCGGAACCAAACACATTCATGTCCGGCAGACGCAGAGGGGGAAAGAGATTGGCTATCATAGGAAATAATGAAAAAAAACAAGGAGGCGGAAAGGGGTATCTTCGACTGGGTGACCTGCTGGTTTCCGCCGGGCTGATCACCCCGGAACAGCTGGCAGAGGGACTGCGCCTGCAGAAGGGAAGCAACAAGCGTCTGGGGACGGTGCTCCAGGAGCAGGGCTATATCACGGAGACCGAACTGATCGAAGCGCTGCAGATGCAGCTGGGGATCGAGTTTATTGACTTGAGCAAGGTGAATATACCGACAGAGCTTGTGCAGCTGATTCCGAAAAACATCGCGAAGCAGTATCAGGTCGTACCGGTGAAACTCGTTCGTGACGTACTGTATCTTGCCATGAGCGATCCGCTGAACTTCTATGCGATCGAGGAAGTCCGGAAGGCTTCCCGCAGGAAGATCGTACCGATGGTGGCGATCTCCTCCGCGGTGGAGAGAGCGATCCAGGTGCTTTACGGCAATGAAGGCGCGGCGAAGGCGATCGAGGAGATGAAGCGTGAGGCTGCGGGTTCCGCAGAGGGAAACGTCACACTGGATACCTCCTTTGCGGCAACTCAGGTCGGCGAGGATTCGGCCAATCAGGCGCCTGCGATCCGGCTGGTCAACGCCATAATCGAGCGGGCAATCACGGAACGGACCAGTGATATCCATATGGAGCCGCGGGAATCGGAGCTTTCCATTCGCATGCGTATCGACGGTCTGCTGCGGGATATCCTTACCGTGCCCCGGGAACTGCAGGGCGCTGTCATTTCCCGCATCAAGGTCATGAGCGGGATGGACATTACGGAGCGGCGCGTGCCTCAGGACGGAAGATTTAATGTAAAGGTGCGGGACAGGGATATTGATCTGCGTGTGTCGACACTGCCCACCATATACGGAGAGAAGATCGTCGCCAGACTCCTGGATAAATCCAGTATGAAGCTGAGCAGGGATTCGATCGGCCTTACGGGTGATGATCTTGAAAAATATAAAAAACTGATCAAAGTGAAGAACGGGGTGATCCTGATCGTAGGACCTACCGGAAGCGGAAAATCCACCACGATGTATACGATGGTGCAGGATCTGAATACCAGGGATGTCAATCTGGTAACGCTGGAGGACCCGGTGGAATACAATATCGACGGGGTCAATCAGGTACAGATTCAGGAAAAGATCGGCATGACCTTTGCCAGCGGCCTGCGCGCCATTCTGCGTCAGGACCCCGACATCATAGCTGTCGGTGAGATCCGTGACGCCGAGACCGCGGAGATCGCCATGCGCTCCGCCATCACCGGACATGTGGTACTGTCCACCATTCATACCAGCGATGCGCTGGGGACGATCGAAAGACTGACGGATATGGGCGTGGAGCCGTATCTGGTGGCCAGCGCGCTGAAGGGAGTGTTCTCACAGAGACTGGTGAGGCGCATCTGTCCGAACTGCAGGAAAGCGTATGAGCCGTCGGCTGAGGAGCAGGCGGAGCTTGGGCTGAAGCCGCGGGAAGGACGTATCTTCTATCGCGGCAGCGGCTGCCCGGAGTGCTTCGATACCGGATACCGCGGACGGACAGCGGTATTTGAGATATTCCCGCTCACTTTGCAGGTCCGCCGTATGGTCGCCGCGCGCGTCGGAAGAGAAGCCATCGAGGAAGTGCTGAAGGATCCGGCCAGCGGTTTCACATCCCTGCGGGAGAATGCCATCCGTCTGGTGGAAGAGGGGAAGACGACAGCAGATGAAGTGCTTCGCGTGATCTATGAGGAGCTCTGAGGATCGCAGTGCTGCGCAGCACGCGGCTTTAAGCGCATAAAGCGCTCAAAGATCTAAAAGTGTACTATGAGCAGTCATGAGGAGAGGATAAGGAGAAACACAGTATGACGATAGAAGAACTGGTAAAAAAAGCCCGCAGCGACCGTGCGTCTGATATTCATCTGATCTTCGGCCTTCCGCCCAAATACCGGAAGGACGGACAGCTGGAAAACATGGCGGACATGCCCCTGTATGCGGAGGACTGCATCGCTTACGCAAAAGAGCTGGCCGGTACGGATTACGGCGTGTATGAGCGGACAGGTGAACTGGACGCCGCGGCTACGATCGCGGGAAACCGCTGCAGGATACATATATTCCGGCAGCAGGGCCTGCCGTCGGTCGCGCTCCGGCTGCTTTCGGATGTGATACCGAAGCTGAATACGCTCGGCCTGCCGCCTGCCGCGCTGAACCTTCCGGATCTGCACAAAGGAATCGTCCTGGTGACAGGCGAGACCGGATCCGGTAAATCCACAACGCTGGCAGCACTGCTGGATCATATTAATCATACAAAAAAGAATCATATCGTGACCCTTGAGGATCCTGTGGAATATATTTATACCCCGGATAAATGCGCGATCAACCAGAGAGAGGTAGGCAAGGATACCATGAGCTTTGCTTCCGGCCTGCGCGCCAGCCTCCGTGAGGATCCGAACGTGATCCTAATCGGTGAGATGCGTGACCGGGAGACCATTGAGACTGCGATCACGGCCGCGGAGACCGGACATCTGGTTTTCGGAACGCTTCATACCGGCAGCGCTTCCGATGCGGTAGACCGTATCGTACAGGTATTTCCGGAAGGGATGCATACGCAGATCCGTCTGCAGCTGTCCATGTGCCTGCAGGCCGTGCTGACACAGCAGCTGGTACCGAAAAAAGGCGGAGGAAGAGTCCTTGCCTGCGAGATGATGGTGGTCACGGATGCCATCCGCAATCTGATCCGCAACGGAAATACGCCGCAGATCTCGAATGCGGTCGCCACAAGCGCGGCGATCGGCGGGCAGACGATGGACCAGGCCCTTGTGCGGCTGGTACGGGGCGGCCAGATCACAAAGGATACAGCCCTGTATTACGCGCATGAGAAGGATTATGTCAAAAAGAATGCATGATCCGGAGATGAAGGAATACCGGTCCGGACGAAACGCGTGACAAAGAGGAGTGTTGATGGATGAGTACCTACAGATATACTGCTGTTTCAAAAGACGGGAAAAAAGTTTCCGGAGTGATCGACGGCTTCAATGAGCTTGACGCCGCCGCAAAGATCAAGGAGAATTATTCGATCGTCCTGCAGCTCGCAGAGGTAAAGGAAAAAGGGAAAGCCGCCCAGTTCTTAAGTCTTGATATCGGCGGGAACAGGCTTGACGAAAAAGCGTTTACGCTGATGTGCAGTCAGTTCGCGGTCATTCTGAAGGCAGGCATTCCGATCACCCGGACTGTGGAGCTGATCGCGGACAAGATGACGAACAAGCCTCTGAAGAACATCCTGGAGCAGGTGGCAAAGGACGTGGAAGCAGGCCGGTCGCTGTCGGTCAGTTTTGCGGAACGCGGAAAGAAGCTATTCCCGGTCACATTCCTGGAAACGGTCTACGCAGGTGAGGAAGCCGGAAGCCTGGATACAGCCTTTGATTCCATCAGCAAGCACTATGCCAAGCAGTCCAAAATGAAGGGAAAAGTCCGTGGCGCAATGATCTATCCTGCTTTCGTATTCGTGGTCGCCATTGTGGTCGTCATCGTACTGATGGTCAAGGTCGTCCCCACCTTTACTGCTATTTTCGACAGCTACGGCCAGGAGCTTCCGCTCCCGACACAGATCCTGATCGGTACTTCGAACTTTTTCCGGAAATATATCCTGGTGATCGTAGGAGTCGCAGCGGCAGTGATCCTGCTCTTCAAGCTGTACGGAAATACGGAGACCGGAAGGATCCGGCTGGCGAAGCTGCAGAGGCGTCTGCCGGTCCTGGGAAACATCTCAGTCCTGAATTCCGCGAGCCAGTTTGCGAATACCATGGCCATGATGCTGGAAGCCGGCCTGCCACTGACAAGGGCAGTGGCGATCACCGCCCGCGTACTGGACAATTATCACGTCAGTCTCGAGGTGGGAAAGGTCACCGCCCGGCTGGAGGAAGGCCATACGCTCGGCAAAAGTCTGCGTGAAACGGGATGTCTGCCGGATATTCTCGTGGATATGACAGCAGTGGGAGAAGAAAGCGGCGAACTGGGACAGACACTGCAGATGACAGCGGAATACTATGACGGCGAGCTGGAACAGGCGACAGCCGACGCACTGGCAAAACTGGAGCCGGGAATCCTGGTATTTCTGGCAGCCTTCGCCGGATTCATCGTTATTGCGATCTATCTTGCCATGTTCGGCATGTACAGTGCGATGTGATCGGACCCTGACCTGCGGCAGCTGCGGAAACAGAGAAAACAGAGATGAACAGACAGACAGACCCTGATAATAATAAAATAGATTTCGCCCGGACGGACAATAAGGAAAAGAACCGCTTCCGACTTGGCAGGCGGGGAGGAGTGACCCGCGCGGCGGCCATACTGTTGGTGCTGATCGGCGTCATGCTGGTCGTGATCGCGATCCCCGTGTGGAAAGCATATCAGTTCCGCGCAGAGCGGATCGCCTGCGAGCAGGCAATGAAGTCTGCCCGAGACGGACTGATCATTGAGTATCTTTCCCGCTTTGAAGAGGGCTCCGTGGAAGAAGCGATGCGTGTGCTGGATGAAGTGATGCCGGAGCGGGCAAATCTCTGTCCTGCCGGGGGAACGATCTATCTGGTTAAGAGAAAAGACGGGATCTTTGAACCGATATGCGGACTGCATGATCCCGATAAGAAGCATTGCACTCGCCTGAATGCTTCCTATGCGCTGGAGCAGCTGCGGGAAAGACGGCGGGCACTCCTGCGGGAGGTAGAGGATGAACCTGAATCCATTGAGATCAGGGTGAACGGAAAGGAACTCGAATGTTTCCGTGTGCAGGAGGAAGAGAAGCTGCGCCGCGGGACCCGTACCACAAACGGATATGAAGGAATTGTCGCCTTTTACGGAATCAACGGAGAGGGGTCCTTCTCCACAGACGAGGTAAAAACCGGAGAGATCTGCTATTTTGTGTATGCAGACGAGGACTACTGCGCCATCTGGCGCGCAGGCGAAGAGTGGAGCGGAAGCGCATACGATGCATGAATGCATGCAGACAACAGAAAGAGAAATGCCCGGAAAAAATAGGCATTTTTACTAAAGAAAAATTGAAAAGTAACAAAGATTGTTTTATAATTAACACAAAACGCGACGTTTCGGCTGCCGCCTTAAGCAGGCGGGAATCTCCGGGCAGCACCTGGTTCCGGGAGATCCGGGACTGTACAGACAAAGATACCGGCAGATGGCCGGGGGAGGATACGCATGTCCATCTATGAATACCGGCCGGCAATGATCTTCTTCATCGTGCTGGCTGCTGCAATAGGTGGGATCGCGGGATCATTCCTGAACTGCGCGGCGTGGCGGATCGTACGGGGAGAGTCTTTCACAATGGGCAGGAGCCGCTGCCCGTCCTGTGGACACACGCTTGGAGCAGCAGAACTGATCCCTGTATGCAGCTGGCTATTCCAAAAGGGAAGGTGCAAATGGTGCAAAGAAAAGATCTCGGTCCGTTATCCGCTGACAGAGCTCGCCTTCTCACTGATCACGGTTCTGTGCTTGCTCCGCTTTGACCTGACCGTTCTCTGCCTTCGGAATTTCCTGTTTCTGTGCTGTCTGTTCCTGCTGACACTCACAGATCTGGAAGATATGATCATACCGGATGGCTGCCATATCGCGGCAGCAGCGGCCTGGGCGGCGGCGATGCCGTTTACCGGAGCGGGATGGACATATGCTGCCGAAGGAATCGCGGCAGCGCTCGTTTACGGCGGAGGTGTGCTGCTGCTTTCGCTCCTGATGGACAGAATGACAGGGAGAGATACCCTGGGCGGCGGCGACATCAAGTTACTCGCAGTGACCGGACTGTATCTCGGACTGATCGGAACATTATTTGCAATGATCATTGCCTGCATCGCAGGACTGCTGTTTCAGGCTGCAGTCAGGC
>CACZZH010000141.1 GCA_902785635.1 uncultured Lachnospiraceae bacterium | reverse complement strand
CTTCAATCTCCAGTTGAAATAACCTTTCCCCGAGCCGAACAGCCAGGGAATTCCTTTTGCCTGCATGGCGTTGTACTCGGCATTGATAATCTTGTCATATCGCTGGAGCAACATACCGATATATTCTTCAACATCCATCTGCATGACACGAAGAACAGCAATCATGTATTCGTCCAGATAAAACTTCTCTCCAGCTTTATCTGTGAACTGGTAGGTATTCGCTGTTTGCGGAACTCGAGGGTCCATGGAATTCAGGACAACGTCAATGACTTGCATATTGGAAATCTTATCAGAGAACTCCCGGTTATCCCGGATGAACTGAACAAAGTGTTCGTTAATTCCGATTTGATCGCCGTAGAGAGCATACTCCATGTTCATCTTGATATGGTGCCGTTGACTTATCAGTTCGTCATCCTGGAGATCTGTTCTTTCAAAATAATCCTCCGGAGCTCCGAGAATCAATGCAATTTTCTTTCTCCTCTCTTTTCCAGGGAGTACTTTGCCAAACTTCCAGTTGTAAAAAGTGGAGCGATCCACACCGAGAAGTTCAGCGAAAGATTCATAGTTTTCTTCTCCATCATGTTTTTCTATCAAGGTATTAAACTTCCTGGCAAATACCACCTTTTTATTTGCTTTGAACTGCTCTTTTTCATATTTGCTCATGGAGTCCAACTTTTTCACCTCCCAAAATTCGACTTTATGGCTCAGGAAAACACTCCAGAGGCAATAATAGCACAAAATCTGATGTTTTTCGTTGAGCTGAAAAAAGTCGATTATTCAACTACGATTTTACCTGCCAGTTGAATTTCGGTTGCTCGTTTTCGAGCACCTGAAAGTGGCATCAATTTAGTTATTATCCTTTTTCGGACATGAGGTTTAGGCGATAAAGGCCATGCCTCCGAAAAAAGAATAATAAATCCTAAGACGCTGACTGAAAGCCCTCGCGACGTGCACAGATCCGCGAGGCTTGCCTGCTGAAAGTCAGCTGACATAACCCGCACAGCCCGGGCAAGGGTTGCTGCAGACCGAACGAATGGAGAATTCGCAATGGTTGGCAGCGCTATTAAATGCACCCTTCTTTTCCTGGGTTCTCCATTCCGCAAAACCGAATGGAGGACACAAAACCATGAACACACAGGAAAACAAAGGGTACTACATCAGAATCGACGATCAGGACATTACCGTTTCCAAAGAGATCCGGGACGCATGGAACAAACCCAAGGATAAAACCTGGTATGAAGCCCGGAAGATCGGTGCTTGCAGGTGCCCTTCCTTCCGCATCTGTACCGGTGATTGTGGCACATGCAAATGGAACACACAGGGAAAAGTCATTTCCTATGACGATGAAAGATATCACGACTTGTTTGTTAACGGCTGCACTGCGAGAAGCCTCAAGCCTGTTGAAGAAATCCCGGACCCTTCTGAAATCATTGCGGATGAAGACCGTTTCAGCAGAATCCTCAGGCAGGCAGATCGTTTATGCGAGTGCGGAAGCATCATTTTTCAACTGCATTACAGGAAATACTCCACTCATGAGATCTCAGCCGAAACAGGCATTCCTCAAAAGACTGTTTATCGCAGGCTACAGAAGATCCTGCTTGATCTTCAGATGAACTGGGACAAGTACGAGTGAAAGCCGTCCGAAAAAACTTTTGAACATTTTTCAAAAAAGTGACTCAAACCAGGTTTCCAACTCCCTGCGGAAATGAGAGGGAGAAAGAGCCCTCAGAAGGAGGAAAAGAAAAATGAGTCAGACAGCAAACACAATCAGACACTTCGACGGTTTCAATCCCACATTGGAAAAGCCGCGGGACATGCTCCCTGTCGGCGGGTACATCTGCAAGATCATCAAAGCCAAGGCTGAGAACAGAGTGGATGGATTCCAGGAACTGGACATCATGGTTGAAATCACAGAAGGCCCCTATGCCGGATTCTTCCGGAAAGACTACGATGCGCAGAACCGTGCTTTCACACCCCGCTACCGCGGTATCTACCGGATCATCTGCCCGACCGACAACATGCAGCCTGAGGATGCATGGCGGCTGGACAAGTTCAACACTACCCTGGGAGCCATTGCTGACAGCAACCCCGGCTATGTGTGGAACTGGGATGCATCTTCCCTGATCGGACTCACGGTTGGTATCTCCGTACGGGAGAACGAATACCAGGGATCGATCTACACAGAGATCGGAAAGCTGATCCCGGTTGCCTTCATCAGGAACGGAACATTCCGTCCGATGAGACGCCGGATTTCCCGGGAAGACGGAAACAGCAACATTATGCACGGATACACATCTCTTTTTGCCGGCAGTCAGCAGACTCCCGCGCCTGATCCGACAGTCATGGTCCCGCGTGCCGGTGGCTACTCTCTCCCGCAGGGTCAGGGAGTGCAGGCTGTTCAGCAGAACATGTCTGGATCTTCCAGCGAGGGATCGCCGGAACCGAATACAGAGGACGACGATATTCCCTTCTGATGAGGTGCTTTCCCGGGACTGGGGCATGTCCCAGTCCCGGGATCTGCAAAAAAGGAGAAGAACATGGAATCAAATAACGGATACGTCAAGATTTCACGAAAACTGTTAGATTCAAACATCTGGCTTGACGGGTATGACGCAGCACTTTTCTTTTACTGCCTGCTAAATGCGTCCCACAATCGCTTCGGCAGCCTGCTTCCTGGACAGTTTTATGCATCAATCACGGGGATGATGAAAACTCTGGGCTGGAGTCGCAATTGTGTTCGACAGCATCTTCATCGTCTGATTGTCATGAACTACGTAGCAAAGGCCGACACTACACATGGAACGATATTTACGGTAGTCGACTGGGAACAGATTTCTGCTTCGGAAGATGGTCAGATTATGACCTTCGAGGGTCAGATTATGACACATGCTGGTCAGATCGTGACCCCCAGAGGGTCATATTGTGACCCCTACCAAGATATAACCAAAAAAGAACCAAGAACGTCAGACGCGCGCGAGGCTGAGTTTGAAAAATGGTGGGCAGAGTATCCGCGGCATGGACGCAAGGAAGAAGCGCGGAATGCCTGGTTTCAACTGAATGTGCCGGCAGAAACCCTGATGGCAGCCCTGCAGAACGCCAAGGTATCCAGGGATTGGCTCAGAGAGGGCGGCAGATTTATTCCTACCGCAGTCAAATGGCTGGATGGTTACTGGGAAGATTTCATTACGCAGAGTGAGAGTGAGGCGGAAAACTCATGGACAGAGTACTGATCGAAAAAGCCATCACCTTGCTGCATGATCCGGAAGATATCGTTGAGATTCGCAGCATTGATCCTAAACCAGCCATCAGCGGCTATTTCAAAGCGAGCAGTCAGAATATCTACAAAGAGTTGGCGCGCTTCCCGGAGCGTACGTTCTATCAGACCCTCAACGTGATCAACAAAGCTTGCTTTTCGCGCTCCCAGCACGAAGTGCTCCGAACTTATCCGAAAGAAACCACGTCGGACAATGACATTATCGGCTATCAGTGGATTCTGATTGATGCTGATCCAGTCCGCCCTTCGGGAGTAAGTGCAACGAATGACGAGAAAGAGAAAGCTCGCCGGACAGCGATCGAAGTTTACAGGCACCTTCGGAATAACGGCTTTTCGGATCCCGTAGTTGCTGATAGCGGGAATGGTTATCATCTGCTCTACCGAATCCAGGGGGATGTAAGCAGCAAAGAAGCCATTGCTGATTTTCTGAAAGTGCTGGATATGTGGTTTTCCTCAGATGAGGTGTTAATTGATACTTCGGTTTCCAACCCTTCAAGAATCACAAAGCTTTATGGAACCATCGCGCAAAAAGGAGCAAATACGCCGGAAAGGCCCCACAGAACCAGCAAAATTCTCCATACTCCTGAAGTCCTTAAACCAACGCCAATGTCGCTTGTTCGGAAGATTGCGGGCAATATTGCCAAACTGGTTCAACCGGAACAGCCTTCATCTGGAAAGCACTCTGCTACAGCTTTTGATATGGATGCATTCCTGGCTTTGCACCATATTGAAGTCGCCAGGAAAGTCATTCTGAGTGATCAAACAAGATACATCCTGGCGGAATGCCCCTTCAATTGTGAACATAAGGCTCCTGATGCCGCAGTCTTTGTCAGACAAAACGGTGCCTTGGGGTTCAAGTGTTTTCATAACAGCTGTTCCGATTACGGTTGGCATGATTTCAGGGCAAAGATAGATCCGCTGGCATATTCCACCAGTGTATTCAGAACAAACCAAATGCCAGAGATCCATAGCATTTCCAACAATCCGGAATCGAAAGTGACAGAAGATGCTTATCAGGACATCGCTTTCCCGGATGACACGAAACCAGCAACTGCTCCCGCAACTCGGCTTCCTGTCATGCTGGATATATCGGATGTGGAAGACTACGACCGGAGTAAGATCACGACAATTCGGTCCCGTTTGACAAAACTGGACACTCTGATTGGCGGCTTCAACAAAGGCGAACTCAGCATCTGGTCAGGTGCCAATTCATCCGGCAAGTCAACATTGGTCAGTCAGCTTGGGTTGGAAGCAGTACATCAGGGTTACAAGGTAGCCATGTTCTCAGGCGAAATGCCGCCGAAGGTAGTGAAGTACTGGCTGTATCTGCAGGCTGCAGGAAGGGATCAGGTTGAACCGGATCAGCTTTCTCCCAGGCACTACCGGCTGAAAGAAGGAGTAAAGGAGCACCTGAACGAGGTATTGAGAGGATCACTTGCGATCTACAACAACGATTACGGCAACAACTGGGAGACAGTCGCAACTGTGATCTTTGAATGGGTAAAGGAAAAAGGAGCTGATGTGGTTATCATCGATAACCTGATGGCGCTGAATATCACATCCTCGGCTTCTGATAAATATGACATTCAAACACAAATCGTTCAGGCTCTTTCCAGAACAGCCAAGCAATTGAATGTTCATATTCACTTTATCTGCCACCCGCGTAAGACAGAATCGTTTCTTCGGAAGAACGATATCAGCGGAACAAGCGATCTGAGCAATACAGCAGATAACGTCTTCATGGTTCATCGGATTAACACCGATTTCATGCTGAGAGTGAAGGAAGTTTATCCCAAGCTTACCATTCCCCCGGATGCCGGGAACGCCATTGAAATCATGAAAAACCGTGATCTTGGTGTGGTGGATGAAATGATCCTGCTTTATTACGACAAGACCTGCAAGACGATGACGGACATTAAGGGCGGAATACCCGGATACAGTTGGCACGAAAAGTTTATCCAGGTTGATCCATCTACAATCCCTGGGTTCCCCTTTAAGGAGGATGCCGAACATGGAACAAATCATAACTCCTGAAGAGCGAGAGATTATGCGGAACGCTTATGTTTTCCTGTCTACGCACTGTAATCCTCCTGCCAATCATGACGAGTGTGCTTGTGACTGGTGGCTGGAGACAGTTCAGGAGATGGGACAGGTCTGTGCAGCCTGGAACAATCATCCGCTGGCCATTGAGATCCTTATTGCCCTGTGTAATTACATCGAGGGCAAAGCAAAAAAGAAAACGGAGGAAGCCGATCATGTATAGAAACAGTGAACACTATGCCGACCCTACTGCCGGCATGGCATTAGCCCATCTTATAGCATCCGATAAGCGCAGAAGAGGCAAAAATTCTCATGCGTCGAAGCCTGTTCCGCACAAGCGGACACCGGCAAAGATGAAATGCCAGAGGAAACAGCCAGCCAAGCGTAAGGAACATGTCAATTATCAGTATGTCCATGTATGGGATGCGCCTGAAATTACAGCAATCAAAAGGCATGCAGTCTGACAAGGGGTGATTCAAATGACAGCAATTGAATTCTTCAGGAGAATTGATGAGGTGGAGCGCAGCGTGCACGCGGCTGCGCGCAAGGTTGAGCTTTTCAAGAGCATGGCTGAGAAGATCACAATGTCACTGGAAGGAGAAGTAGTTTCTCACTCTCCGAACGTTCACTCGAATGAGGACGCTATCATCAGGTTGTCTGAGGCGAAGGATGATCTCAGGAATCTGACGGATGCCTATACTTCTATGGTCGACATGATCACAGAGAAGATGACCAGACTGGATGACCCTGAAGAGGAATCGTTGCTGACATATCACTATCTGCATCATATTTCACTTTCAACTGTAGCTATACTACTGCATCGCGGCAGAACCTGGGTATACAGGAGACATGACATAGCACTGGAGAAGCTGAACAAGATCCTGGCAGATTTGAAAACAGATGATTTGCCCGCATAACCCGGTTTTCCAAAGGCGGTATCTGCAAGAAAAAAGCAGGTGCCGCCTTTTTCTTAATGTGCGATCAAGACATTTACACAGAAATTTTGAATTTCGGGACGAGAAGGAACAAAGTGGAACAAAATGGAACAGTCGCGGCTATTGAAAGTCAATGGAAAGTCTGATAATGTTATGCTGTCAGAAATGGCGGAAGGCATCGGTTCACAAGAGCCGGTGCTTTTCTTATACCAATTTTGAAGGAGGACAGCATATGGTGATCCTGATTATCGCTGACGGACTGATCATCTTCATCTACGTAGATGCGTACATGGAGCCGGAGATGGAAACGGAGGTGTGCGGATGGCCCCTTCAGTGACGGCGCTGGTTAATCAGAAAGGCGGCGTTGCCAAGAGTACCAGCTGCATCAATCTTGGCGCAGCACTGGCTCAGGAAGGAAAAAGAGTTCTGCTAGTTGATACTGATCCGCAGGCTTCCATGACAATCGCCCTGGGAAATCCCCAGCCGGACAATCTGCCGGTCACGCTGGCGGATCTGATGGCCAAAGCCATGAATGATCAGCCGCCGTTATCCGGAGAAGGCATCATTCACCATGCGGAAGGCATGGATCTGCTTCCATCCAGTATTGCACTGGCCGGTACAGAAGTTTCCCTGGTCAATGCTATGAGCCGGGAATCCATGCTCAAGCTTGTTCTGAATGATTACAGGAAGGATTACGATCATATTCTGATCGACTGTATGCCTTCCCTGGGAATGCTGACGATCAACGCTTTGGCGGCATCCAACCGGGTAATCATTCCGGTTCAGGCAAATTACCTATCCGCAAAAGGGCTTGAACAGCTGCTTCAGACGATTGCAAAAGTGCGCCGGCAAATCAATCCAAGGCTGCAGATTGACGGCATCCTGCTGACCATGGTGGACAGCAGAACGAACAATGCCAGGATGATTTCCAACCTGATCCGCGACACATACGGCGACAAGATCAGGGTATTCAATGCGGAGATACCGCACTCTGTGCGAGCTGCTGAGATCAGTGCTGAAGGAAAAAGCATTTTCCTGCACGATCCCGGGGGCAAAGTTGCTGAAGCTTATCGCGCTCTGACAAAGGAGGTGATGCAGCTTGAAGCCGAACGGAGCAAACATAAGTCTGACCCCATACGATGATATCTTCTCTACGGAGGAGACCCGGAACAACGGTCCCAACGAACAGATCCGCGAGATCCCGCTTTCTGAACTCTTTCCATTCAAGGATCACCCGTTCAGCGTAACGGACGATAAGAAAATGATGGACATGGTTGAAAGCGTGAAAGCGTTTGGTGTGATGATTCCGATCATTGCTCGCCCTCTGGACGGCGGCGGTTACGAGATTGTCTCCGGCCACCGGCGAAAACGAGCATGTGAGCTTGCAGGCATCAAAACAATCCCGGTTCTTGTGCGTGACCTGGATAACGATGAAGCCACGATCCTGATGGTTGACTCCAATCTTCAGCAGCGGGATGACATTCCACCAACAGAGCGTGCAAAAGCGTACCAAATGAAGATGGAAGCTCTCTCACATCAAGGAAAACGGC
>CACZZH010000140.1 GCA_902785635.1 uncultured Lachnospiraceae bacterium | reverse complement strand
AAGGAATCGTAAACAGGCAGATTGCAGGACCCGCAGGGAGAATCAGTATGAGATTAATAGACAGTTTTCCAACAGACAGGATCGGAGACATTGAATACCGGATCGGCCGAGTGTTCCCTTTCGGAGCCACCCTTGTTGAAGACGGCGGTGTTAATTTCAGTATTTTTTCAAAAGAAGCGACCGGCTGTACGCTGCTGCTTTTTCATCACGGAGCGAAGGAACCGTTTGTGGAAATTCCGATCCCGGAGAGATTCAGAATCGGAAATGTCTTTTCCATCATGCTTTTCCACATCAATATAGAGACTACGGAATACGGCTATCGTTTTGATGGACCCTATGCCCCGGAAGAAGGACTTCTGTATGACAGGAAAAAGATCCTCCTGGATCCCTATGCAAAGTCTATCAGCGGAAGAAGTGTATGGGGAAAAAAGCCGGATTTTGAGGATCCGTTTCCCCACAGGGGGCAGATCATCAGAGAAGATTACGACTGGGGAGGCGACAAGCCGCTGGAAATCCCGCTGAATGATCTTGTGATCTATGAAGCGCATGTCCGCTCCCTGACGATGCATAAGAGCGCAGACGTCAGATTCCCCGGCACCTATGCCGGATTTATCGAAAAAATCCCATATCTGAAAGAGCTCGGAATCAACTGTATTGAACTGATGCCGATCTTTGAATTCGATGAATTTGAGAACGCCCGTGAGAGCGACGGGGTCCTGCGGCTCAACTACTGGGGATATTCGACGGTAGGCTTTTTCGCTCCGAAAGCCGGTTATGCGGCATCTGCGCCGTATGGGATGGAAGCGGACGAGCTGAAAAATATGGTGCGTCAGCTTCATTTGAACGGAATCGAAGTGATTCTGGATGTGGTCTTTAATCATACGGCGGAAGGAAATGAAAAAGGACCGTATATTTCCTACCGCGGGATCGACAACCGGACTTATTACCTTCTGACAGATAAGGGAGAGTACTATAATTTCAGCGGCTGCGGCAATACCATGAACTGCAATAACGTAGTGGTAAGAGATATGATCCTCGACTGCCTACGCTATTGGGTGTCGGCCTACCATGTAGACGGATTCAGATTCGATCTCGCGTCCATCCTGACGAGAGACCAGAATGGCGTTCCCATGATCTCACCGCCGCTGCTTGAAACGATTGCTCAGGATCCCATTCTGGGAAAGAGTAAACTGATCGCCGAAGCATGGGACGCAGGCGGACTTTATCAGGTGGGAAGCTTTCCTTCCTGGCACCGCTGGTCGGAGTGGAATGGCAGATACAGGGACTGCCTTCGTGTTTTCCTGAAGGGCGGTGCGGAAGCGGCACCGGAATTATATATGCGGATCCGGGGGTCGAACGACCTGTATGGGGACGAAGATGCCGCCGCGTCGATCAATTTTATTACCTGCCATGACGGATTTACCCTGAATGATCTTGTGTCCTACAATGAAAAACATAATCTGGACAACGGCGAGAACAACAGGGACGGTGCCAATCGGAACGACAGCTGGAACTGCGGGGTGGAAGGAGAGACAACGGATCCTGAGATCCTGGCTCTCCGGGAAAAACAGATGCGCAATGCATTCACGATCCTCCTCACCAGCCGCGGTGTCCCCATGATCCTTGCCGGAGATGAATTCGCAAACACGCAGAACGGCAACAACAATGCCTACTGCCAGGACAATGAGATCTCTTACCTTGACTGGGACAGACTGAAAACGCATAAAGATCTGCACTTGTTCGTCAAGAACCTGATCGCGTTCAGGAAAGCGCATCCTGTTCTGCGCAGCGTCTCCTATGACTTCAGCTACAACAAAACAGGGTATCCCGAGCTGTCCTTCCATGGAACAGCGCCATGGTGCCTGAATGAAAATGAACCAAACCTGACCTTTGCATACCTCTACACAGAAGAAAAGGAAAAGTATCACATGGAGAAGACATCCTTTATCTATGTGATGGTAAATGCGCACTGGGAGGAGCGCGTTTTCAGTCTTCCCGTGATACCGGCCGGCATGCACTGGTATCTGGCATGTGATTCTTCGGGGATGTCTGCTGCTCCCGGGGAGGAGCAGGCCCTGAATACGTTTGAATCCTATAAGCTCTCGGCAAGGGCGTCGGCGGTCCTTCTTGCACGCTGATCGTGACTGCACTGATTGCTGTTACGCTGACAATGAATGTGCTGATCGCAGTTGCGTTGACATTGATTGTCCTGATTGAGATTTGATCGATCGTGATTACGCTGATCGATGCTGCGCTGTAAAAGAAATGCAAACAGATGATCCGGATCGTATTGCCCCGCAAGGTGTCTCCGGGTCGATATACAGGAGGAAAATTAATCGATGAAAAGACTTGGCTATTACAATGGAAAGTTCGGCCCGCTGGAAGAGATGACAGTTCCTATGAATGATCGTGTGTGCTGGTTCGGTGACGGCGTATACGATGCCGGTCCGTGCCGTAACTATCATATTTTTGCGCTTGATGAACACGTGGACCGCTTCTTCCGGAGCGCTGCCGCCTTAAAAATTGAGATGCCGGTAAGTAAGGAAGAACTGAAAGAAACGCTGTACTCCCTTGTACGGAAAATGGATCAGGGAAACCTTTTCGTTTATTATCAGGTCACCCGGGGAACGGGGATTCGGAAACATGCTTTCACGGATGGCCCCGGAAATCTCTGGATCACGCTGAATCCCGCAGGAATCTCAGACGGACTTGAGCCGATTCAGCTCATAACTACAGAAGATACCCGGTTCTTCCACTGTGATATCAAGACCCTCAACCTCATTCCGACCGTGATGGCGTCGCAGAAGGCAGAGGAGGCGGGCTGCATGGAAGCTGTGTTCTACCGCCCGGGCGGCCGTGTGACCGAAGGTTCACACAGCAATGTGCATATTTTGAAGGACGGAGTGCTGCACACCGCGCCGACAGACCATCTGATCCTGCCGGGCATTGCCAGGGCACATCTGCTGCGGGCGTGCACTGCACTGGGAATTGACTTCAGGGAAGAGGCTTTTACTTTGGATGAGCTTTTTGCTGCGGATGAGGTGATCATTACAAGCTCCAGCCACTTGTGTCGGCATGCAGACCGAATCGACGGGCGGGACGCGGGAGGCAAAGATCCGGTCCTGTATGAGCGTCTCCGCTCTTATTTGCTGAATGAATTTTTTACTGCGACTGCCTGAGACAGAAGGATGATTGCATAAATACGCTTGTGTGGGCAAGCTCACATATTGCATAGTATTTCTTGCTTCTTTTCTTCTGCTGTCTGCCTGCGGCAAGAACGCAGAAAAGACTAAAGTCAGGGTATTGATCATACCGAAGTTCGAAATCGGCGAGATGAGCGGAGATGCTTCCGGCGAAGCACAGCTCTTCTATGAACATTACTGTGCAGGCTGTAAGGAGATTAAAATCCCGAATTCAACGCCCACCTCTCAATTCTATTTTAACAGTGAGAATGGTGTGGGATTACTGGTGACCGACTCCGGAAAATCGGCTGCCGGTCTGTCACTGATGTCTCTGCTTTCCTGGGATGCATATGATTTTTCCGATACCACGATCGTTTCGGTCGGCTGCGGGGGCGCAAGCACCGGATCTTTTATCTTTGGTGACGTCGTGTTAGTTACCGCAGCATGCGATTTTGAGCTTGGACATAATACAGGCCGGGGTGAGCTTGAAGATGCAGAGTCAGAGCACACCTGGTTTCCGCTTGATTCTCTCAGTGATTATTCCGTCGAACAATTGAATGCAGAGCTTTATGACAAGGTCTACCCGATGATCAGGGACTGTCCGCTGCGCACAACGGAAACGACAAAACGTGTTCTTGCCAATAACTATCCTGATGAAGAGTGGGCTGCCAGGGATCCTCACGTGGCGAAAGGGACCGCTGTAACAGGGGACAGCTACTGGAAAGGCAGCGACGGTCATAGGAATGCCGGTTTTATTGCAGAATACTATGGGTGCCCTGATGAGTATGCCGTTACCGAAATGGAAGAGATCGCAATCATGAACGCTGCTGAGTGCTTTGGCCTGAAGGATCGGGTCATTTCCTTACGTGTGATCGTGAATATGGATACCTTCCTGAAAGGGGAAAGTCCGGAAAAGCTCTGGCTCAGCGAAACGGATTACGGCAGTAAGGTGACGGAAGAAAACAGTGAGACGGTGGATATCTTCGGACCCGGCATGGAGAACCTGTTCGACGTAGGAAAGATCGTGATTGACGCCATTTTGGCAGGAGAATTGTAAGAAGGTCCGCAAATAAGCAATACAGAATTGTGAAAAAACACCCCGTTAACATTGCTGAAGCAGGGCGCTCAGCGGCTACACCTTCCTGCTGGATGGCACGGAGACCGTGCCGAGGAAGAGCGGGAAGAACGGGTATCTGCAGGTGAAGAACATCGCAGCGCCGAACCTGGACACGCCGCACACGTTCACCGTGACGGACGGGACCAATACCTATACCGTGACAGCCAGCGCACTGAGCTACGCATATACATCCGTAAAGAACGGCGACAGTGACCGGCAGAACCTCGGCAAGGCTCTGTATCTCTACAATCAGGCGGCCGATGCTCACTTTGTCAGCTGACCCCAAGTCCCGCCATTAAGACTTGCAGTTCAATCTACATAAAGTATAATAATATCGGAAGCGGTCAGAAAAATAAGGAGGTATTATCGTGGAAGTTTCAAAAAACAACATGCAGGAAGCCGTGAAGGAAGGAATCGAAAAAGTTTACCATTTCCTGAACGATGCCCAGACTTACTATCTGGCGACCGTTGACGGAACAAAGCCCAGGGTCAGACCGTTCGGGACGATCCTGCTTCAGGATGGAAAACTGTATATTCAGACGGGAAAGGTAAAAGAAGTTTCCAGACAGATCAGCGAGAATCCGTTCGTTGAGATCTGCGCGTTCATGAATGGGGCGTGGCTCCGCGTCTCCGCCGAACTGGTGGAGGACGACAGTCATGATGTAAAAGTCGCCATGCTGGAGAAGATGCCGGCCCTGAAGGGAATGTACAGTGCGGATGACAACAACATGCAGATGTTCTATCTGAAGGATGCGACAGCGACATTCAGTTCCTTTACAGCGGAGCCGGAAGTCATTACATTCTGAGAAAGACATCGAAATTCAGTCAACTTATTTCACTGCTATATTGGGCAGTAAATGCTGGACCGTGCTCTGTGCAGGCAGTTCAGCGAGGAATACTTCGGTCGAAAAAGAACGGCGCGCCTGGTCCTGATCAGGCACGCCGTTCTTTCATTGGCTTCAGGAGCGTGAACGGAAGGTCACGCCCTGTGCGGTTTATTGGTCCTGATCGTCGCCGCATAGGCACTGTTGCAAAGGCCGAGCACCGCGGAGAGGACGAACAGTGTTTCGATTCCCAGCACTTTCCAGATCCATCCGCCGAAGAGCGCTATGAGGATCGTGATAAGATGGTTCACGGAGACGCCTGTGGAGATCGTCGCGCGGACTTCTTCGGGGCTGTCGGAAAGATCCTGCACGTAGACGTTGGAGGCCATGGAAGCCAGGGAGATCACCGAATCCAGAATATAGTTCACACAGCAGACGATGAAAGCAATATGCTGCGGGAAAATGTGGTGCGCAAAACCGTAGAAAAAGCAGACGATGACGAGGATCAATGTGTCTGCGACCATGACTGTTTTGTAGCCAAGACGGTCAATGAGCTTGCCCACCAGCGGCGAAGCGAGGAAGGTACAGATGGCCGACACGGCGAAGAGGATGCTGATGACCATGGCGTTCGCGCCGTAAAACAGAACCAGCACATAGGGACCGAAGGTCAGGAACACCTGCTTGCGTGCGCCGTAGAATACTTCCAGCATATAGTATTTGGAGTATTTCTTCCTGAAGTAGAACCGGCGCTTGTTCACGTCGGGCCGGCTTTCATCCGTCATGCGGAGACTGGAGACGAAGCCCAGTCCGATGATGCAGGCGCTCAGCACAAAGACGGCCCGATAAAGCCATGCGCTGTCTCTGATGAAGAAAAATGCGACGATGATGAACAGGTAGCCCGCGAGGGTGCCGATCTGCTGGGCCGCGTTCTGCATGCCCAGCGCTTCGCCTCCGCTGCCTTCCCTTGAATACTGGAGCGACAGCGTGCTCCGCATGCCAAGCTGCATATGATCGCCCATGGAATAGATGAAGATGCACAGGATCACGAGCACACGGCTTGGCGGCACGACGGCCTGCGAAGCCAGACCGGCAAGCATGAAGACCGCGCCGATCCTGTAAATCTGTTCCGCCGAGTACATGTACAGGGCTGCCAGAATGAACACCAGCAAAAGACCGGGCAGCTCCCGGAAGAATTCCGAGACTCCCTTGTCAAAGCCGGACATCCCTACGATCTCCGCCAGATAGTTGTCGATGACTCCCTTGTAGAGGCCGTAAGACAACCCCACCGTGATCACAGAGAGGAAAAAGGCCCGGTACTTCGACTCGGGCCTGAAGATGGTCTCCAAACGTTTCCACATGATTTTTCTCCGGATATTTCAGGAACGTCCCGGCGTTCCCGCTGCGCCGTGCAAAGTGCAAAGCATCAATCTCACTGCACGGCTGTAATTTGCAAAAAGGCTGTTATCACCTGATGCGGTTTTCATTTCCCCAGTCACACAGCAGATCCAGAACTTTTACAAGTGAGTGACCGCGCTCCGTCAGGGAATACTCGACTTTAGGAGGGATCTGAGGATATACAGTTCGTATTATAAGGTCATCTGCCTCGAGCTCTTTCAGATTCTGGCTCAAAGTTTTATCGGCAATTTTTTTCAGATAACGCTGCATCTCGTTGAACCGGACCGGTTCGTATTCCATCAGGCAGTAGAGGATGATCGGTTTATATTTTCCCGAGATCAGAGACAAGGTATAACTGTATCCGGTGGAATCGAAATCAGCTTCTTCGATTTTTTGCTTCGACATAGCTTACCTCCGGGTAAGTACCTGACATGAAAGTAGGTACTTGTAAGAATGAATGGTACCTGTATAATGTACTTTAGCACGGCTGAAAAGTCAATATGAGCCATGGGGGCTGTTTACAGCAAAAAACAGGATTATCCTGAACGGATAAGTCCTTGTACAAAGGAAAAAGTGACACAGCCGGGGAATACCGAAGGACAGAACTGAAAGAGACGGATGCCCTCGGAAAATTGATAAAGTGAGATGAAAGGCGGAGACTGGAATGAAGAAGAATCTTGGAGTTGTACAGGCTGTTTACCCGATGCCGGTGCTGATGGTCGCGGCATATGATGAGAACGGCAAGGTAAATGTAATGAATGCGGCGTGGGGGATGATCTGCAATGAGGACAGGATCGCCCTGTTCATAGACGAAGAACATAAGACCACACAGAATCTGCTGAAGACAAAGGCTTTTACGGTCAGCCTGGCGGATAAGGAACATATGGATGTTGCTGATTTCTTCGGGATCGCAACAGGAAACAAGATGCCTGATAAATTTGAGAGGACCGGTTATACGGCGATTAAAAGCGAATTCGTCAATGCACCGATCATAGATGAGTTCCCGGTCGTTATGGAGTGCGAGCTGGCTGAAGTGGCCGAGACTGAGAGCTTTTATTGTATCGTAGGGAAGATCGTCAACACGGCAGCTGAAGAGAGAGTCCTTTCGGAAAACGGAAAGGTCGATCCGGCTAAGCTGCAGGCGCTGATCTTTGACCAGTTCCAGCATGGCTATTATATTTCCGGTGAACAGGTCGGCAAGGCGTGGAATGCCGGGGCAGAATTGATGAAGAAGTGAGAAAAGATAACCGTTTGGGTGCTTTCAGGGAGCCGGGGGATACCGGCTCCTTTTTCATGCCCGGAGGAGAGA
>CACZZH010000139.1 GCA_902785635.1 uncultured Lachnospiraceae bacterium | reverse complement strand
TTATTACCCTCGTTTTACTGAATATGGTCAGTTCCCAAAATAATGAATAATCTTAGAACTTTCAAGGTTGTTTCACTGTTCAGTTATCAATGTGCTTTGTTCCGCTCTCGGACGGAACTTTGCCATAATACCATGGGTTTCCATACTTGTCAAGGCTCTTTTTTAAAATTTTTAAAAAAGTTTCCCGTCAGTTATGATCCTATGATCCGGCAATGATACGTTCCACTGCTCCGGTGACGATCTTCAGGAAAATATTGCTCTGATACAAAGGTCTTAACAAGACACTTTCATCGATCATATCCATCAGCCTGATCCCGATCTGTGTACCGGACAGCATGGAGATCACAAGGAATATCAGCCAAACAAGGATGATCCCCTGCAGGATACCGATCGCAAGACCGCCGATATGATTTACCGAATTAACAAAAGGAAGCCTTGCAAAAATATTCAGTGCCGCCAGAACTCCCGTAACGATCAGCTGTGCCACCAGCAGTGTCACGATAAAAGCCAGGATATTCAGGATTATATCTGCAATAAAACGGGTAAGATATTCTCCGAAATCCGCAGCCTGAAGCTTTTGGTAGCCCTGTGTGTTGTTATAGGAGAGGATCAGATTCTTCAGAAAATCCGGAACCGGAAGATTCTGAATCAGGCGGGTCTGTTCATTTTTAGTAAGCGAACTCAATGCTTTAATACTGTCAGATACAGCTGCGCTCCCGGTTCCCAGCAGGCCTCCTACTCCGATCTGCTCCAGATATTCTTTCAGGTCTCCGTTCACGAACTCTTCCACCATCTCGTCGCTCATTCCATCAAGGCGGGATCCATCCAGGCCATACTGATTCATCAGATCCCGGATCTCCTCCCGTCCGAAGGTATTGCCGGCTGCTTTTGCTGCATCTTCCACAGTCTGTGATGATACGGCTTTAGCCGCCATGGAACTGACCGTAGTACGGCACTGCTGCGTGATCCACTCATATACCGGCGTCTTATCTTTCAGGGTTCCGGTCACGGCAGGAAGAATTGCCGAAACGACAATTGCAGAAATGCACAATGCGATCAGACCGGACAGTTTTCCCACGAGCCCTCTGTAGTATCCCCAGACGGCACTCAGGATAAGAAGTGCCAGTATTATGATCGTCATGATATTCATAGTCATTCCTCCGCAAACGGTCTCTCTGCCGCAGCCATCATACTTACTCGATCCGTATCCGGTCCATACTGTCCTGTGTGATCACCAGATATTTGCGCAGACCTTCCAGCGGCGCAAAATAGCGGACTTCTTTGTCATAGGCTGCTCCGAGTTTCTGTCTGCCGCTGGAGCGGTAAACATAAAGATGCGAGGCATCATATAGAAGGATCTCTCCGTCTGTCATTTCCACTCCCGTGTAATCAAATGTGCAGCTGGCCTGCATCGCTTTTTTCCCGGAAATGCTGTAAACCTCCATTTCATACCGGATCTGCGTGTCATCACTGTGGAATACAAAACCGATATTGGATGTATCATGGAAACAGCTTACGATCTCACGCTCCAGCGGAACAGCCGTTTTCTGAGAGGGCCTTTTGCTGCCGGTAAAGACAACAAAACCTCCGCTGCCCACCGCAACAGGGGTCTGCCCCGATGCGTAAAACACCTCCGGAAATATCTCATTCGGGTAATCCAGAGTCTGCATCAGATGCCGGTCCGACGCAGAAGACGAAAAATCATAAAAGAAAACAGACCCTGTCAGAATTCCTTCCTCAGCCCGCACCACGGAAACCATCATTTTCTTCGCATTTGGAGTAATTGCCAGATCGATCGGGTATCCGCTGTCCTCCATTGTCGCTCTCACGGAAGCGATCTGGCTTCCATTGCGGTCATACAGACAGATCCACGAGGTGTCCCCATCGTCCAGCAGAAGGGCAGTCACTCCATTCGATCCCACTTTTGCTTTCCGGATGTTCATAGCTGTTTCAAAGCTTCCCAGCAGTCCGCTGCGGTTCAGGACGTAGACCTGCTTTCCCTGGAGTTCGGCGATCACCATCGTTCCTCCGCAGGTATCGCAGATCGGCGTCTGCATACTGTATGCAATACTCCACAGAGAATGATTGTTCGTATCAACGCAGAACACGCCGTCATGTCCGTATTTAATTATGCTGTCTTCCAGCATCGCATACCGCGTGCCTTCAACATCATGCTCTTCCGTGCTCTGAACGATCCGATAGCTTTCAAACAGATGCACCCTGTTGTAAAACCAGATCCCTGCCATGGCCGCCAGAATCGTCAGAACGATCATACCAAGCAGTCCTCTGGTGACAGAATCCTGCGGCAGATGTATGCGGCTGCGCAGTTGCGCTGCGAATGTCTTCCTTTCATCGGTCTGCCTTGTCCGCTTCCCGGAAGAACCGATTCTGACAGAATCAACCCGAAGATCGCTGTCTTTTGTCTGCTGCGCCATGCCATTCTCCTCAATAATCACTAGTTACAGTTCAATACGTCCATCCAACGCCCGGAGCAAAGTCACTTCATCAATATACTCCAGATCGCCTCCGACAGGAACACCGCTGGCGATCCTGCTGACCTTTATGCCTGTACCCTTCACCAGACGGCTGATGTACATGGCCGTCGTCTCCCCTTCCAGACTTGAATTGGTAGCAATGATCACTTCCCGGACATCTCCTTCCAGCCTCACCATCAGTTCCTTCAGCCGAATATCCGAAGGCCCGATGCCAAGCATGGGTGAGATCGCCCCCTGAAGTACATGATACACTCCTTCATAGCGTCCGGTCTTCTCATAAGCAGCCAGGTCTCTCGTCGTTTCCACCACCATGATCATCGAATGATCGCGGGATTCATCACTGCAGATCGGACAGACTTCCTGATCTGTCAATGTACAGCACACTTTGCAGTAGCACACCCGTTTTCTGGCGCGGATGATCGTCTCTGACAGCTTTTCCACCTGATCCACCGGCATGTTCACTATATGAAATGCAAGCCGCTGCGCAGTCTTTCCGCCTATACCCGGAAGAGAGGCAAGCTGCTCGATCAGGCCGTTCATCTCCTTGCCATAGTAATCCATAAGTTAAAAACCGAAACCGCCGAGACCGCCGAAGCCACCGGTCAGTTTTGACATAGCTGCCTGTGTTTCCTCATCCACCTTGCGGTACACTTCATTTACAGCGCTCATGATCAGATCTTCCAGCATTTCCACATCATCCGGATCCACTGCCTCCGGATCGATCTTCACTCCGGTGATCTCTTTTTTACCGGACATCGTGATCTCTACCGCACCGCCTCCGACTGTGACAGAGAAGCTTTTCTCCTCCAGTGCTTTCTGGTTCTCCTCCATCTGCTTCTGCATTTTCTGTGCCTGTTTCATCAGATTATTCATATTTCCGGGCATTCCTCCCGAAAAACCGCCTCTTCTTGCCATTCTTTCCTCCGTAATTTTCTTTCTGTCCCTTATATTTCTTCGGGATCCGTTTCGATATCCATTGCAATATGTGAGCGGAGCCGGTCCTCCGTAACTTTGACCATTGCAAGCTTTTCCTTCTGAAGAGGAGCATCCTCCCTCAGAATCATCCGCACCCGGATCGCTTTTCCAATCTTCTCCGAGATCAGCTGCTCCAGCTGCGCTGTCTTCTCCTGATTGCCGACGTAGCTTTGTCCCAGAAAATTGGTAAAGGCAACGATGAGCAGATCCTGCTGTTCATCCGCCGGATCAAACATACGGACCGTTTTCCCGAGCACTTCGCGAAAGCGCTGCGGTGATGCTCCTGCGATGATTCCGCTCCACATCGCCTCGATCTGCTGAAGATCTTCCGGCGCTGCCTTCTGGGAATACAGCATACTGTCCGCATCTTCTTCCTTATCAGGAACTGCCGCTCCTTCCCTGAATCCTGCCGGAGCAGGATCAAAAGCCCGTCCGGATGCCGCACCGTGCACACTCGCTCCGGGCGGTGCGCCTTCACCGGCTGCCCGAACCATGACACCTGAGGCTGCTATCTTCTCCAGACGCCTCAGACGCTCGCCAAAAGACAGTTCATCCTTCTGCATCTGCGGACGGCACAAACGGATCAGTGCGACTTCCGCCAGCACTCTCCGGTTATATGCATACCTCATCTGGGCGGAAAGATCCGAAAGCACCTGAATATACCTCATCAGAGTCTCATCGCGGACAGAAGCAGCATCCTCAAGAAGCATTGGCATCTGCTCCTGTGAAACATCCAGCAGCGGTGCCGTCTGCTCGGAAGCTTTCAGCAGCAGGATATCCCGCAGATATCCGGTAAGGTCGCTGACCAGCGCGGTCAGATCTTTTCCAGCTTCGATCTGATCAGAAAACTGCAGCAAAAGAGCTCCGGCATCCTCCTTCAGAAGATTCCGCAGCATCCGGCTGTACACTTCCGTATCCACAGCGCCCAGTACATCCAGCACCTTTTCATAGGTGAGCCGTTCTCCCAGATAAAAAGAAATACAGCGGTCAGCAAGGCTTAAAGCGTCCCGCATGCCGCCATCGGCTTTTCTGGCGATATACTGCACCGCCTCAGGCTCCGCTTCTACCCCTTCTTCCTGCAGAAGCTGGTCAAGTCTGGCCGAGATATCTGCCACCGTGATCCTTCGAAAATCATATCTCTGACATCGGGAAAGAATCGTGACCGGTATCTTGTGGGCTTCGGTCGTTGCCAGAATAAAGAGTACATAAGACGGAGGCTCCTCAAGCGTTTTCAGCAGCGCATTAAAAGCCCCCGTAGAAAGCATATGAACCTCGTCGATTATGTAGACCTTCTTTTTCCCCTCTGCGGGCGGATAGGCAACCTCCTCACGGATCGTACGGATATTGTCCACACCATTGTTGGAAGCCGCATCGATCTCGATCACATTCATGGACTTGCCTTCAAGGATCGCCCTGCAGCTTGCACACTCGCCGCAGGGCTCTCCGTCTGCCGGATTCAGGCAATTTACCGCCCTTGCCAGAATCTTGGCCACCGTTGTCTTTCCGGTCCCCCGGGTGCCGCAAAGCAGATACGCATGTCCGGTGCGGTCAGCCCGCACCTGATTACGAAGCGTTGTAACGATATGCTCCTGCCCCCGCACCTCGGAAAAAGTGACCGGCCTGTATTTTCGGTATAATGCTGTATAGCCCATACCTTATGATCTTCCTTTCACCGGATATCAGTCACCAAAGCTGATTCCCAAAAGTTTTGCTTCCTGAACCACCTGATCGTTCGGTGATACCACTTTCAGTTTTCCGGCTACATCTTTCAGCGGAACTTTTTTCGTCTTGTTATTGACGATCGCAACCATATAGCCGTACTGTTCTTCCAGGATCAGCTTCGCTGCCGCAACGCCCAGGCGTGTGGAAAGAACACGGTCATACGGACAGGGGCTTCCGCCGCGCTGTGTATGTCCCGGAACCGTAATGCGGACTTCCGTACCGGATTTCTTCAGGATCTCTTCCGCCAGCTCATATGCTACGGAAGGATACTGTTTTTCTTCCATCTTCTTCTTAAGGTCTTTCTTGGAAAGTTTCAGATCTTTAGCGGACACAGCACCTTCCGCGACTGCAATTACCGTAAAGCCCTTCCCTTCTCTTGTACGTTTATCGATCGCTTCGATGACCTTATTGATATGATATGGTATCTCCGGAAGCAGGATAATGTCCGCGCCGCCCGCGATGCCTGCATACAGAGTCAGCCAGCCGACCTTATGTCCCATGATCTCAACAATGAATACACGGTTGTGGGATGCTGCCGTTGTATGGATACAGTCGATGGCATCCGTCGCAATATTCACTGCGCTGTAGAAGCCGAAGGTCATATCTGTACCGAAAATATCATTGTCGATCGTCTTCGGCAGATGAATGATGTTCAGGCCTTCCTCGCTGAGCAGATTGGCTGTTTTCTGGGTACCGTTTCCGCCCAGGATCACCAGGCAGTCGAGACGAAGTTTGTAGTAATTCTGCTTCATCGCTTCTACCTTGTCCAGACCTTTTTCATCCGGCACGCGCATCAGCTTAAACGGCTGACGTGAAGATCCCAGGATCGTGCCGCCCTTCGTAAGAATACCGGAAAAATCCCTTGAAGTCAGCAGCCTGTAATCTCCATAGATCAGGCCTTTATAGCCATTCATAAAACCATATACTTCCAACTCATCCAGATTGCTGGAAAGTGCCTTTACCACGCCCCTCATCGTGGCATTCAACGCCTGGCAGTCACCGCCGCTGGTAAGCAAACCGATCCTTTTCATATAACCCACCCTTTCTGTTTTGCCATGAACAGTTCCAAAACACCTTTGCTGTGATTATACCCTTTATTCCTTCATCGTACAAGAAAAGATTGAAGCGGAAAACGGATTGAAAACAGACCGCTGTTGGAATACAATGGAAACCATACGAAGTTCAGAAAGACTAACTATTAAAAGTCAAGCCTGAATCGAAGGAATTCGTTCAGATAAATCAGCACATTGAAAACCGCATGACAAACAGAGCATCCGGAGGGTGCTCTGACAGAAAAGGTAAAGTTAATAATCAGGCTTTTCTGTAAGCTTCACCTGTCAATTGCATCTTATAGATGACACGGACAAGTTTCTTGCAGGCATGAGAGACAGCAACGTAATAATGTTTTCCTTCAGCTCTCTTTTTGGCAAGATAGGCTTTAAAAGTAGGATCCCAGATACATACATACTGAGCAGCGTTAAACAATGCATAACGTAAATATCTGGAACCTCGTTTCTCCATGTGAGCATAAGAAGAAGTGAGCTGACCCGATTGGTATGTGGTGGGAGAGAGTCCTGCGTAAGCCAGGATCTGATCCGGATTATCAAATCTGGAAAAGTCGCCGATCTCGGCGAGGATCATTGCCCCCATACGGTTTTTAATGCCCGGGATGGTCGTGATTGGTGAAGCCAGCTTATCCATGAGTATATTGATAGCAGTTTCGATATCATCAATATCCTCAGTGAGGACATCAATGAGACGGATCGTGTGTTTCAACTCCAAGGCTTTAGCAGGAGTGGCAGTACCAACAGAGGATCTGGCGGCTTCCCTGATGGAAATGGCTTCTTCCCGACCGTAGCGTCCTTTAGAAGCAACATGAAGAAGATGCTTCAGACGGGTAAGATGAACCGGCGCAACAAAAGCGGCACCGGGATATTCGGAAAGAAGGGCATAGACAGAAGCCATATGGAGAGTAGGGACAAGTTTTTCCAATTCTGGGAAAAGAATATTGACCAGCCTTGACACAGAGGTTTTCAGCCTGGCACGCTCCTGAACTTTATCAAAACGATATCTTGTTAGAGACTTCAGTTCTTCCATGTGGTATGATGTGTCCGAGTAGGGCTTGAGTGTCCTATCGGTGAGCAGCATCATAGCAACCGAAGCAGCGTCGACTTTATCCGTTTTGGTCTTTCTAAGGCTTTGACCTTTTCTGAAAAGATTTGTGTGTAACGGGTTGATAACAAAGCTGGGCAGGCCGTTATCAAGGAGCGAGCGCAGAAGGTTGAGATGATAGTGTCCGGTAGCCTCAAGGCCTACTTTTATTTCTGCAGGGCTTGAGGTTAAGGACCAGATTCTCTCATACAACTCATCGAAACCAGTCAGGTTGTTCTGAATGGTGAATGGAGAGAACAGGATTTCTCCGTCAGAGCCGAGGATACAGCAGTCGTGCTTGTCTTTGGCAACATCAATGCCAACGTAGATCATGGAACGATCCTCCTTACAGTGTATTGATGCTGTTGAAGAGTCCACAGAACTCTCTGCCGAATGTAACCTCGTTCTACATAAACCGTCATGCGGTATCTAACTGATTAACACTGTAGCAAAGAGGCTGTGGTTGGAGCCTTTCTGAAACCGTCTATGCGGTAGGAAACAGATACCAAT
>CACZZH010000138.1 GCA_902785635.1 uncultured Lachnospiraceae bacterium | reverse complement strand
GAAGCCCTGCGGGAATTGGATGGTCTGGCACAGGAGCTGGATGCCTCTATGGAGAACCTGATTCGGGGCAAGGTTCAAATGCCTGAGTACAGGGCACTGTATCTTGACAGGCTCCTCAGGGAGCATGAGGAGATCGCTTCCATGCGGGACAGGCACTTCAAAGGTCTGATCCGTTCTTTCCGGACGATCCAAGATGCCGATTTTGATGTTCCGGAGGAACTGGAGGAGACTCTTCGGCCCTATCAGATCCATGGATTCAGATGGCTTTCCACACTTTCGCAGGCGGGCCTTGGCGGGATCCTGGCAGATGAAATGGGCCTTGGCAAAACCGTGCAGATGCTCGCTTTCCTCTAGGGACAATACAGGGAAAGTGTGCGTTCATAGGGATTTTCATTTCTTCCAGGGGTCCGTAAGTTCCATTATAATAGCCAAGTCTTTCCATTGATATAATCTCCAAGCCGCATTTTACCCTGCTGTTCAGAAGGGGAATCACCCCTTTCATATTTATTTCCCCTGAAGGGATTTATTAGGATGCCTATGATAGTGTCTATGATCAAAACGATAGCACGGACATTAACAGATTGGAAACTGTATTTAGTCGATGTATAATACAGATAAATATCTGTGAACCGGAGGCGGCCGAATGAATCTGTTACACATGAATTATTTTATCGCTGTCGTGGAGCATCAAAGTATTTCCCGGGCGGCGCAGTCACTTTTTATCACGCAGCAGACCCTGAGCTCCCACATTGCCTCGATGGAAAAAGAATTGGGCACCTGTCTTTTTGAACGAAGGCCCAGGTTCCGCCTCACGCGGACGGGAGAGAGGTTTTATCAATAATGTGTGCGGTTTCGTGAATTAAACGAATCAGAAGCGGCGGCCAGAGCGGAGTCGACAGGGCCGCACTGGATATTGCAGGAAAATACGGCGTGGAGACCTGCGGCTGGTGCCCGATGGGAGGATCCCCTCCTATGTGCCGAAGGCCATTGCGGGTATTGATGGTCTGCGCATTGAATCCTTTTCTTATTGTCTGCCTTATCTGGATATTTTATAATTCTTTATAGAATAGTTCTGCTTTGTATCAGATAAAATCGTACCGCTTACTATGACTATGGTCGTTTATACGTCATTCGTGACTCCATATGCATAATGAAAAGAGAGGGGCAGTTATGGACAACAATACATTATCTTTTGTAGTGTATTTGATCAATGTTTGTGCCGATAAATGGAATATGGCTCCATCCTCAGTCTATATGAAGCTGAAGGAAACCGATTGTATAGAGCATTATCTCGTTCCATTTTATGATATTCTGCATACACTGGGGTCAGCTTATATGGCAGAAGATATCAGGGGATATTTGGAGCAGAGGGGGGTAATCATATGATCGTATATCATGGATCAACCATGGTCGTCAGGGAACCGGATATAGAATACTCTTTTCGACCATTGGATTTTGGAAAAGGGTTTTATGTGACCAGCAATCGGGAACAGGCTGAAAAATGGGCAAGGCGAAAAGCGCAATATGTAGAAGGCGGTAAGCCGTATGTTAACTGTTACCGATTGTCCGATGATACGGCTGATCTGAGGATTAAAACATTTCCTGAAGACATGCTCGAATGGATAGATTTTGTCTGTGACTGCCGTGATGAAAAGGATATTTATAAGCAGTATGACGTTATTACGGGACGGGTTGCAGATGACAGAGTCATGCTGGTTGTCGACATGTACCATGCAGGAATCTGGGATAAGGAACGCGCGATTCGGGAAATGAAGATATATCCGCAATATGACCAGACAGCATTCATATCACAGACAGCTATTGACCGGCTTCTGGTGTATGAATCTGCATATGAGGTGACGGTATGATGAAAGAAACCGTTCTGGAACAATTCTACCGGGAACGACTGGAAGAGAAAATAATCTCCTGCCTTGCTCAAAAAGCCGGGCTGTCGTTAGAGGATGCCATGGATGTTTATTACAGGAGCAGGCTTTCCCAGGATATTTACTATGGAAAAGAAGGAGTGCAGTATCTGGATTATAAAGTGTTGACTCAGATGTTGTGCGATATGGAAAACCTACAGTCCACAAAATGATATTCGGGAAATGAGTATTAAAGCAGAGTAGCATGATCGACATCCACAGATGGAAAAGATGATGACTATGAATACAGGATGTGGCATTTTTGGCATCTCATGCCCTATGGGTATGAGATGTTTTAATACAATAGATTACTCGTCAACCTCTTGACACGTGCGGGGATCGGTAAAACGTATCTTGCAGCCTTTGATTCCCAAAAGGGATCGGTAAAACGTATCTTGCAGCCTTTGATTCCCAAAATTACGAGCGCGTTCTTTTTATCGCACACAGAGAAGAGATTTTAAACCAGGCAGCTCAAGCTTTCCGGAACGTGAGACATTCCGATGATTACGGTTTTTTCAGAGGCGGTCACCGGGATACCGAAAAGGCGGTCGTTTTCGCATCGGTCGCTACTCTTGGAAAGGAAGAGTACTTAAACGAAGGCTATTTCCCGAAGGATTATTTCCAGTATATCGTTGTGGATGAATTCCATCACGCTGTCAATAATCAGTATAGGAGGATATTGTCCTATTTTAAACCGTTATTCCTTCTCGGACTGACAGCTACGCCGGAACGCATGGATGCCAGAAACATCTATGAGATTTGTGATTATAACGTCCCTTATGAGATAGATCTGGCGGACGCCATAAATAAGGGAATGCTGGCACCATTTCATTATTATGGGATTTATGATGCGACGGATTATTCCGGTCTTCGGATAGTCCGGGGTCATTATCAGGAAACGGATCTGGACAAGCTCTATCTAACCAATCAGGCTCGCTTTGATCTGATATGGAAGTATTATGAAAAATATCCCAGCAGGCGGGCACTTGGGTTTTGCAGCTCCCGAAAGCATGCAGAAGAGATGGCTCGGCAGTTCAATTTGCGGGGATGTCCGGCTGCTGCTGTATACAGCAATGCACAGGGTGAGTTTTCCGAAGAGAGAGACATTGCTTTGAGTGGACTGCGCGAAGGCACGTACCGGGTGATTTTTTCAGTTGACATGTTCAATGAGGGTGAGGTAATTATATGCGTCAGGACAATATCGAAATGTTTCAGGATACGATGCGTATTCTTGAACAGGGCTATTATACAATAGGGAATCAGAGAATCGAGTTAAAGCTCTCACGTACACAGATGGAAGCTGCGGATGTATATCTTCCGGGAGATATTCAGATCATGTCCGGGAATAAGGACTTTCAGCATGTCCACGTTATCGGAAGATGCGGATACGGATGTGAAAACGCGGATTCTTTCAGCCTTGCCGGAAAAAGAATGGAGCAGTTCTCCTGCGACTCAGGCAGGAAGGATGCAAAGCCGATCCTTGTTCTGAATCTTGCAAATGCGGTGAGCCCGGGTGGCGGCGTCCGTCGCGGTGCAAAGGCCCAGGAAGAGGATCTGTGCAGGAAGAGCTCTCTTTTGCTGTCTCTTGAAAGCAGGAATGCTCGTCCATATTACGAATATAATAAGTCGCTCCATACTGATATGGGATCGGATGCGATTATCATCAATCCGCAGGTAGAGATCATCAAAGATGAGAATGGAAATCTGCTTCCGGATACAGCCGTTGTAGCGGTCATGACCTGTGCGGCGCCGAGGTTTCGAAACGGCATGGAGGGAATATCACAATCAGAATATGAATCCCTGATGTATCAGCGTATTACCGGTATGCTGAAGACTGCAGCTTATTTAGGATATCGGCACCTGGTCCTGGGGGCATTTGGCTGCGGCGCTTTTCATAATGATGCCCGTGTTGTTTCCGATCTCTTCTACAAGGCGTTAAAGGAATTTGATTACGACGGTATGAAGGAAAAGGACATGTTCCGCAGGATCGACTTTGCGGTCATGGATCATTCCGCTGATCAGTATAATTTCAAGGAGTTTTCCCGGAACTTTTCCAACTTCTATCGTGATGAGGATCAGGCTGAGATCGATCGGGCGTCGGAAAAAAAGAAGGATAATTCTATGCGCCCTCCGGCCAGGCAGCTTCCGTTCGTTTTCTTCTGGAAGGACAACGAAGAAAACGGATATCTTTCCAATTGGTACAGACGCAAGTTTGTTATCGATGATTTTGAATATCTTCATGTTGAGCAGTACATGATGGCGCAAAAAGCGAAACTGTTCCATGATTCCGCGCGATACACCGCGATTCTGCGGGCAACAAATCCATGGGAGTGCAAGGATCTGGGAAGACAGGTTACACCATTTGATGCAGAGACCTGGAATGCTGTCAAATACGATGTTGTGAAGGATGGCAACCGGGCTAAATATGAACAGAATCCGGATCTTAAGAAATTGCTTTTGGCGACAGGAAATGCAGTCCTTGCAGAAGCCAGCCCGAAGGATAAGGTCTGGGGGATCGGCCTGGATGCGCAGACAGCAGCGTCAACAGATATGTCAGAATGGCCGGGACAGGGACTTCTGGGACTTGCCTTGATGGAACTGCGTACAGAATTTTCCGGTGAGGCCAATAAAGAAACAGAGCTTCGGATGGTGAAAGGCGATATCACGAAGGTATCTGATGTGGAAGCCATCGTAAATGCCGCTAACAAAAGCCTGCTTGGCGGTGGCGGCGTTGATGGCGCAATCCACCGGGCAGCTGGTCCGAAGCTGCTGGAAGAGTGCCGTACACTTCATGGCTGCAATACCGGGGAGGCGAAAATAACAAAGGCATATGATCTTCCCTGCAAATATGTGATTCACACTGTTGGTCCGGTATGGAACGGAGGAAACAGGAAAGAGGCACAGCTCCTTGCAGATTGTTACAGGAATTCTCTGCAGGCTGCTATCGATAATGGTATCCGGAGTGTGGCGTTCCCATCCATTTCAACAGGTGTTTACAGTTATCCTCTTAAAGAAGCTGCTGAAATTGCGGTTACTACTGTGAATGAGTTTATCGAAGAGCATCCGGGAGAACTTGATCTGATTGAGTGGGTACTCTTTGACCGGAACACCTTTAACGTTTATGACCAGGCGCTTGGACAGCAAAAAAGAGTAAGGCGAGGAAACTGAGATGATGCACTTCAGACAGGCATTCCGACAGATGCATCTTCCAAAATGCCAGCTGAATAAAGCCATTACACAGAACGGTCCTGAAGCCAAAAACTTCGGGGCCGTTTTAAGCAAAGGTTAGGGATAAAATGGCGATGGCAGATATGGAAGTAATGAACAGCTTTGCAGAAAAGCCCTCAGAACTTGCCGAGTGGCCTCGCAAAGAAGGAATTCTCCTGCATAAATCATGAGCCGCCTGTCTGGAGGAAATCCACGCAGGACTTGCTCTGTTCCCTTTTGGAGGATCAGAATGAATCGGACCGTGAAATGGTATCATTGCATTGAACTGAATCCTGCCTTCTGTGACAGCGATGATGTAAAGTACGGGAACCTTCATAAAAACTTGAAATGGGCACGTACGGGAACGATCGGAAAAGGAGCGTCGTGCTGCGATTTCCGGATCATTGATATCAGCAGGTGTCCGGATTATAAAGATTAAAGCTTCCGGCGGACTTCAGCTGTACAATTGGGAAGGTGCTGCGCACCTCGCGCAGCTAGGCTAATGGGAAATTGTTCCGATTCAAGGCCCTGCTGGACGGAGATGAGGAATGCAGCTACTGGCTTCCCGGAAATAAAGGTCTGGATGCTCTGGCATTTTCGGAAAGCAGGTGCTGCAGTCCCTCGGTTTGCATGTGCCTTCAAACGAGGAACAGAAGAAAGAAATTCTTTGAAGTTCACCGCGAAGAGATCACGATTCATTAAGCGGAAAAGAAAGCATTTGGTAAACTGGGTGTCAAGCGGACCCCGAGGGAGAAGGTTTTGACTGCGGAATACGTCAGGCTTATAGCGGAGAAAAAACAGACCTTTGCTGAATACCGGGAGGCTAGGGATGATGTGAAGGAATATTTCATTGTACGGGATATTATCGCTTCCCTTTATGAGACGGAGCGTAAGGAAAATGAAGCTGACCGGAAACGGCAGCAGGAACAGGAGTGTTAAGAACACCGGCTCGGGTATCTGCGAAAATATTTCAAGGTGAGGGATAACGGCAGGATTATTCCCAATGCATTTATGATAGCCTATCATTCCGCTGACACTGGATGATTGGATCCGGATTGATGCCGGACGAAGGGCGAAGCTGGACCGGCAGTCAAACCCGACGAATAACACAGGTTTTCAGCAGGCTGATTCTTGACCCCTCCGTACAAAGCGATGCTGCATTTTATACCACAGGTCGAATGACAGATACAGTAAAATGCGGTATTCTCTATATTAGAAATCTACGAAAGGAAAGGTTAAAAGACATGCGAATCATGAATGTTTTATCGAGCTCATTCAATCTTTATCTGTCCCTTCTGCATAGCAGCAAGGTCTTATTGTCGTGTGGAAATGCTCCGATAAAACAAAGGCATTCATGAGCATCATCTGAAGATATTTAGATCTCAGGCCGTCTGTTTGGAGGATTCCACGCAGGCGGCTTTTATTATGGGTCGGTAACTCCAGCGGCGAGGAGGGCGGACTGTAAATCCGTTACACGAGAAACACCGAAGGTTCGAGTCCTTCCCGGCCCACTGTCTGCTCCCGTATCCCAACTGGAAGAGGGCACCGGTTTAAACCCGGTTCAGTGAGAGTTCGAATCTCTCCGGGAGTACTTATATACCTCTGTAGCAGAACTGGTATATGCGGCGGGTTAAGGACCCGTGCCGGACTAAGATCCATTGTGAGTTCGACTCTCACCAGAGGTACTCATGCAGGAGTGGCGGAATTGGAATACGTATTCAAATCCTGTGAGGGTTCCTTCGGGTCATTAGTATAACGGCAGAACAGCGGACTTTTAATTCGTAAGATCCGGGTTCAAATCCCGGATGAACCATATGTCCCCGTAGGCTAAAGGACAGACCGGATGGCTACGGACCATCTGATGCACGTTCGATTCGTGCCGGGGATACTGTGACTGTGGCAGATATGGTAATGCAGCGGATTGTGGATCCGCCTTATGCGGGTTCGAATCCCGTCAGTCACCTTCAAAGCAATCCTTCGCAAGCGCATCCGCTTCGACGGTTTTATAAAGGAAAAACCACAGCACTTTATGAAAATGCCGGCAAGCCTTTTGGCCTGCCGGTGTTTGTTTTGTATTCTTATCGAACCTGTTCTGTCTTATTCAGCGGCAGGAACGCCTATGCGCTATCAAAATTTTCGCTTACTGCCTGTCACATGAATAACCTCGCGACATGATATACCACGCAGGACAGAATCAGCGCATTGCAGATATAGAACACCGCGACCTTTGCTGTCCATTTCAGCGAGTGTGATTCCTTGTAGGTCGTAGAGAGTGCCATCAGGCAGGGAATGTTGAAGGTCGTTGCGAACATGAATGCCAGCGCTTCAGCCGGTGGGATGACCGCCGTCATTGCAGCGCCGAGCAGAGCGGTATCCGCCTTTGCGGTTTTTGCAAAGAACGCAGCTTCCATGAGCGAATTGTTCCCCGTAAAGACCGCGTTCAGTGTGCCGAGGACGGCCTCCTTGGCAAATGCACCGCTGACGAATGCCATGAACGTCTGCCAGCCCATGCCGAAGAAGCGAGTGACAGGTTCGATGAACGTTCCTACACGGTAGAGCAGGCTGTGGTCAACATTGCCGTCCCTGCTGAATGAGAACACATAGAAAAGAACTGACACCAGTGTGACCGTGCCGAGTGCCCGCTTGAAAATATCCCACGCCTTGAAGAATGCCTCCTTGATGATGTGCTTCCAGTGCGCCTTATGATAGGGCGGCAGTTCCATGATCATGCCGCTCCGCGTCTCCACGGGGGCGAGCTTATTGCGGAACACCCTGGAAACGATGATCATCGTAATGACCACATAGACAAGGATCACTATCTTAAAGAAGAACTGCCGGATTGGGTAAACGCTGCCTGGCAGACCTCGCTGTTCAAAAATTTAATCAAAAATGATCATGTTAAATTGGATATCAAAATCAGAAAGTGCGATAATAAAACCATCAGAGAGAATAAGCATACAATCCTAAAGGACATAGTTTACATGAAACAATACATAGTAGATGCATTTACAGACAGACCGTTTTCAGGCAATCCGGCGGCTGTCTGCGTCATGGACAGCTGGCCGTCGGAAGAAGCTATGATGAAGCTGGCGATGGAGAATAACCTTTCAGAGACAGCCTTCATTGTGAAGGAGGAAGCAGGATATCATCTTCGCTGGTTTACGCCCGGGACAGAGGTGGAACTCTGCGGACATGCCACATTGGCGTCCTCGTATGTGATCCTCACATTCTGCGAACCGGAAAGCAGCGAAGTCCTCTTTCATACCCTGAGCGGTGTTCTGACGGTACGGAAAAAGGGAGATCTCTACGAAATGGATTTCCCGACCTGCCCGCTGAGAGAGATTCCTGTGACAGATGAGATGGAGCAGGCGTTCGGGGTCCGGCCGGTGAAGGCCGTTCTGGGGCTGGATCTTATCTGTGTTTTTGAAAATGAAGAGCAGGTACGGTCGATGCAGCCTGACCAGACCCGGCTGAAAAACCTTGAGGGCCGTATTCAGAATGCGACTGCAAAAGGAACGGAGGCTGACTGTGTATCCAGAAGCTTCTGCCCCAAATTATCCATTGCAGAGGATCCTGTGTGCGGTTCTGCACACTGCCAGATCGCGGACTACTGGTCCGGCGAACTGAACAAAAAGCAGATCCTTGCTTATCAGGCTTCAAAACGCGGCGGATATCTGCACTGTGAACTGCGGGAGGATGGCAGGATCTATATCAGCGGACGGGCTGCTCTGGTGGCGATTGCTGATATAGTGGCTGAACTGTAAATGGAAACCGGTTCGACTGAGACAACATATGAGATTAACAGTACCGGGACAGGCAGCTCGCCTGCAGCAGAGAGGTACTACTCGATACTTGCACGAAAGGAGGAAACATAAGACTATGAAAAATCTTGGCTTTGGTATGATGAGGCTTCCGGTGCTTTCCGGACCGACAGATTTTGACTATGAGCAGCTGAACCGGATGGTTGACGCATTTCTGGAGGCGGGGTATACCTACTTCGACACCAGTTTTGTCTATCATAACGGGAAAAGCGAAGAAGCAACCCGAAAGGCGCTTGTAGAGAGACACACGAGAGACAGCTTTACAGTTGCGACAAAGTTTCCTACATTTATGCTGATCCCTGAGGAGAAGATCGAGGAGACCTTCCGGAGTCAGCTGGACAATCTTGGCGTGGACTACGTTGATTATTATCTGCTCCACAATATCCAGACCGTCTACTATGACGGTTATGACGGCAACGGCGGCATCGTCAAGACGACCCATCTTTTTGAACACGCGAAAAAGTGGAAGGATGACGGGAAGATTCGTCACCTGGGCATCTCGTTCCATTCCTCTGCAAAGCTGCTTGACCGCGTCCTGACAGAGCACCCGGAGATCGAATTCGTCCAGATTGCGCTGAACCCCATTGACTGGGACAGTGAGCTGGTGCAGGCCGGTCCCTGCTATGATGTGATTCGCAAGCATGGCCGGAAGGTCATCATTATGGAAGCCGTAAAAGGCGGTGGACTTGCGAAGCTGCCGGAGAAAGCGGAAGCGGTTTTGAAGGCGGTTCACCCGGATTGGAGCATCGCGTCCTGGTCTGTACGGTACTGCCTGGAGAAGGAAGACGTAATCGCGGTCCTTTCCGGCATGAGCACGCTGGAGCAGGTGCTTGATAATACGAAGACCAGCAATGAGGCACAGCCTCTGACCGACGAGGAAAAGACTGCCCTTGCAGAAGCTATGCGGATCTACCGCGAGAGCGCGCCTATCAAGCAGAGTGAACTTGAGAAATTCAAGGGACTTCTGTATCATGGCGTTCCTGCCAGTGCGATCCTGCAGGCATGGAGCATCTGCCAGATTGAGCCGGACCCCGGCTTCTCCGACGATAACAACTATCTGAAGAATGCCATTGCCGAAGCCGAGCGTGTTGACGTTCACAATGGGCTGGAGAAGCAGAACGTCATTGCCTCGGATGGAACAGACATCACGGAGACAGTGGAGAAAGCCGTTGCATGGCTGACAGAGCACAGCTTCTAAGCTTTGCAGGAATCGGCAATCTGATTTGTA
>CACZZH010000137.1 GCA_902785635.1 uncultured Lachnospiraceae bacterium | reverse complement strand
TGGTGTTTGTGGCTGTCCCTTTCGGGCTCCGATGGGCAATTCGAACAGAGAAATCCGCTTGATATGGTGTTTGTGGCTGTCCCTTTCGGGCTCCGATGGGCAATTCGAACAGAGAAATCCGCTTGATATGGTGTTTGTGGCTGTCCCTTCCGGGCTCCGATGGGCAATTCGAACAGAGAAATCCGCTTGATATGGTGTTTGTGGCTGTCCCTTCCACCAGGAGGGCATGAGTCACGGCTCAGGAACGCGCCATGGGGACAGGTTCCTTGGTTCACTCATTTTGTCACACTTTCATACTGCCTGATACAGCAGTTTCAACAAAGGACAAAGCTGAATAAATATTAATGAAATAATGCAAATGACCTGTTGAAAAGATAAGGTGCTAAGTGACAGAAGCGGCCCCCGAGGCCGCCTCAGGAAACTCATGATCTGCAGTGATGCGCGTCTGCGGAAAAACATATACATTCTACATATTAAGTACTTTAATGCAGCGGATTACAGACAGAAAAAGCAGGAAGCCTCTCAGAAGCTCCCTGCTTTCACTCTGTATCTGTATCTGCTGTATTTTTTTCTGCTCTGCTCCCGCAGCAGGCCTGAAAGCATCGGCAGGACTGCTGTCTACAGGATCATGATGATCGTGAGCGCCACCGTCATGATCACCGCTCCCAGCCAGGCCGCGGTATTCATCAGTGTGTTCGCCCTGCGGATATCTTCATATTCCACGTCACGGTCCGCATCTCCGATGTAGGGTTTGCGCACGACCTTCCCGAAATAGCTTGCGTCCCCTGCCAGGCGGATGCCCAGTGCTCCGGCGCATACACTCTCTGTCTGTGCGGAATTGGGACTTTTGTGGTTATAACGGTCTCTGCGGAAAATGCGGTACGCATTGGCGGCATTGAAATCCGGCCCGAGCACTCCCGCTGCCAGGATCATCAGAAGGGCACTCAGCCTTGCGGGAATAAAATTGCAAATATCATCAAAACGGGCAGCAGCCGTTCCGAAATGTTCATACCGGTCGTTGTGGTAACCTACCATGGAATCCATTGTATTTACGGCTTTATATGCCCAGCCCAGCACCGGTCCGCCGATACAGGCGGCCAGCATCGGTGCGATCACGCCGTCTGACGCGTTCTCTGCCACGGTTTCGATCGCCGCCCGCGCCACACCGGCTTCATCCAGACTCTGCGTGTCCCTGCCGACGATCATGGAAACTGCCTTCCGTCCTCCGGCAAGATCACCTCCTGCAAGTGCATCGTATACCTTCATGCTCTCCACCCGGAGGCTTTTTGCGGCAAGCAGCTGACAGGTCATCCATGTCTCCAGCGCGATGCCCGCTGCCGGATGGATCTGGTAAAGCAGAAGCAGAAGTCCTGCAGGAATCAACGCGGAAGGAAGCACCACCAAAATCACCAGCAGTGCTCCGGCAAGCTGCTGCCTTTGCGGCGGCATGCTCTGCTCGCGTTTTTCCTCTTTTTTTCCGAACAGTTTTACTTCCAGAAATGCGATCCAGCGGCCGATCCAGACCACGGGATGCGGAATCGGATAAGGATCTCCGATCAGCTGATCCAGTACAAATCCCAGAAAGAACCCGATGATATGATAACGCAGCATAATTACCTCTTATCTCGCAGGAACCGTGGAACCGCGGACACATGGAAAATTTTGATTATTTTATCCTTCCAGACGGATCTCGCGGAGCATCCCATAGATCTTCCCCATATCCATATGTTCCCGAAGCATGGAAGAAAGACGGTCAAATTCTCTTTCCCGGATGGTATCGTAATCCATTGCCCCCATGGTCTCCATGGAGATACCTTTGCGCTCTCCAAGGGCTTTAATAACCGTGGATGCCACTGCTCCTTTATCAAAGATCCCATGAATATATGTGCCGTAGACATTTCCCTTCTGGTATCCGGTGCCCTGCGGAGAGAAAGCCCTGACCTGCCCAGTGGGGACCGTGCGTCCCATATGGATCTCATACCCCTGGATCTCCAGACCGGAAAGTCCGGAAAAGATTCCTTCCGTGCTTTCCATCTCGCCGGCAAACTGGGTGCGGACCTTTCCGGTCTCCAGCACAGTGGCACAGGGCAGAAGTCCCATCCCGCGGATGCTTCCCCCGCACTCCACTCCTTCCGGATCGTCGATTCTCTCTCCCATCATCTGATATCCGCCGCAGATGCCAAACACAGGCGTATTCCGGCTCTTTTGCAGCACCAGCGCCTCCAGTCCGCTTTCACGCATCCATTTCAGGTCATCGATCGTGTTTTTGCTTCCCGGCAGAAGGATCAGATCCGGTTCTCCCAGATGATCGGTGCGGTCCACATAACGCACGCTCACGCCCGGAAACTGCTCAAACACATCGAAATCCGTATAGTTAGAGATCCTCGGAAAGCGAATGACTGCCAGATCGATCACGCCTGCTTCTTTCCGCTCAAAACGTTCAGAAAGACTGTCCTCATCCTCCAGCTGGAGGGGCGTATAGGGGACTACACCCACTACCGGGATTTTACCGCGTTCCTCCAGGATCGCTACTCCGGGGTCCAGAATCGTCTTATCCCCGCGGAATTTGTTGATCACAAGGCCGCCGACCCGCGCCCGCTCTTCCGGCTCGAGCAGGTCCAGGGTCCCGAGAAGCTGGGCAAATACACCGCCCCGGTCAATATCTCCCACCAGGATCACAGGGGCATCCACTGCCTGCGCCAGGCCCATATTTACAATATCGTTGGAGCGCAGATTGATCTCTGCAGGAGATCCTGCTCCCTCGATCACGATAATATCCGCGGTTTCCGCCAGTTTCCGGAGTGCCTCAAAGATCTGGGGCCAGAAGCAGGTCTTCTTCGCAAAATAATCCCGGGCAGAAAGGTTTCCATATACCTCCCCGTTGACGATCACCTGGGAACCGGTGGAATCGGTGGGCTTGAGCAGAATGGGATTCATCCACACAGAGGGCTCGACCCCCGCCGCCTGCGCCTGCAGTACCTGCGCTCTCCCCATTTCCAGTCCGTCCTTCGTGATGAAGGAATTCAGCGCCATATTCTGTGACTTGAACGGAGCGACCCGATAGCCGTCCTGGGTAAATACTCTGCAGAGTCCTGCCGTCAGAAGACTTTTTCCGACATTCGACATCGTTCCCTGCACCATGATCACTTTTGCCATTTCCATGCTCCTTCTGTTTCCTGCTTTTTTACGGCCGGCTTTCCGATCCCGGCCAGGACGGCGAAGACCGTTTTTCAGCCGGGGCCGCGAAGACCTGCCTTTCAGCCGGGCTTCTCTTTTCGTCAGGCTGTTTATCAGTCTTTGAAAATACGGGATTCTGCAGCAAATCTCCGGTATGTTCCGGGAGCCATTCCATAGAGCTCATCCAGGTAATTGCCGCTGAAGATCTCTTCGGGAGAGCCGATCCGGTCGATCCAGCTCTGCACTCCTGCGGCTTCTTCTTCCGCACTGTGCCGGCTGCGAACGCACACCAGCTTATCCGAGACCATACCCGCCAGATCCAGTTCATGCAGGGACATCAGGATGCCGGTGCCCTTCTTCGCAAGTTTTCGAAGGATCTCCATCAGTTCCAGCTTATAATTGATATCCAGAAAAGTAGTCGGCTCATCCAGCAGAAGATACGGCGCATCCTGGCAGATCGCTCTTGCCAGCATCACCCGCTGCTTCTGCCCGTCGCTGGTCTGCTCAAAGTCCCGGTCTGCAAGTTCAAAGATCCGGACCATCCGCATCGCATCCGCAGCGATCTGTCTGTCCTGCTCCGACAGTATACCAAATCTTCCCGTATATGGGTAGCGTCCTGTGCATACAACATCAAAACAGGTCATCAGCTCCGGCCGGATCTTTTCCGTAAGCAGCAGTGCCATCTTCTTTCCGATATCGGCGCCTTTCAGATCCTTCATCTCTTTCCCTTCGATCAGGATGCTTCCCCCCTGGGTGTCCAGCCAGCCGGTCATCGTTTTCAGGAGTGTTGATTTTCCGGAGCCGTTCGGTCCGATCAGCGTCACGATCTCGCCCCGCCGCACTTCAAGGTTTACGTTTTCGATAACCTTCTTCTTTGCATAACCGGCGCACACATCCACCGCATTGAAGCTGCCTGCGAACGCTCTTCCGGAGGCTTCCTGCTGCGGGACCCTGCCTTCGTTTGGAATTCTGTCTGTACTCATGCGCGTCCCCTCCTCTTCAGAAGCATCCAGATGACCACAGGCGCTCCGAACACTGCCGTAACGGAGCTGATACTCAGCTCGGTAGGCGCGAACATGGTCCTGGCGATCAGATCACACAGGAGACAGAATACGCAGCCCCCCAGGAAGCAGCCCGGGATGACGATCAGCGGGCGGGATGTGGAGAACAGCCGTTTTATCAGCTGCGGTACGGCAATGCCGACAAAGCTGACCGGTCCGGCAAAAGCAGTAACACAGGCAGAAAGCATGCTTGAGAACAGAATCAGACAGATCCGGAAACGCCGGATATTTACGCCGCTGTTGGCAGCATACATCTCACCCATCTGAAAAGCGCTCATCGGCTTGGCCAGCATCATGACGCAGATCATGCCGGCTACCACCAGAATCGCTATGATCGCCACTTCATGCCATTCAATACCGGAAAAGCTTCCCATCGACCAGTTGTGAAGATTCACTATGTTGGAATCTTCCGCAAAGGTGACGAGAAATTCTGTCACCGCGGAGCAGATATAGCCGATCATCACGCCGCAGATGACCAGCACCGACATGCTTTTGACCCGGATGCCCGCAAGCAGGACCACACCCATCGCGGCAAGAGACCCTGCGAAAGCCGCGATCACCATCATCCCTGAGGAGACCTGTATTCCTGCCGTGAGGCAGCCGATCATTACACAGGCTACGACCAGCTTCGCTCCGGAAGAAATACCCAGTACGAAAGGTCCTGCGATAGGATTCTGAAAATAGGTCTGAAGCAGAAAGCCGGACACGGCAAGCGCGCCGCCCAGCAGCATTGCCGCCAGCATTCGCGGCATACGAATCTGCGAAACGATCACTCCTGCTTTGCTTGTGTTATCTCCGCTGCGAAGAATCTGTACGATCTCCCCGGCAGGAATCATCACACTTCCCGTCATCAGATTAAGCAGGAGCAGGAGCACCAGAGCGATGCTTAACAGTACAAATCCAATGACATATCGTCTGTTTCTTGACTGCATGGTCATGAACCTTTCTTCTTTTCTTTTCCCGGCCTGCATACCGGCCCCTTCGCTGATGTTTCAGCATGCCGGGCAGCTGCCGGGATCTTTACTTATTCTGCCGCGATCGTAGAAGAATCAAAGGTCAGCGTGTAGGTGATCTCGTGGGGTACGCTCATCGCTGTGGTATCTGCCAGGACCGTCAGCGGGCGGTCAAAACTTTTGACCGGGATACGGAACACGCTTCCGCCGTCAATGCCAAGCTCCTCATTCAGAGGCAGGAGCTTTTCACCATCTACGATCATATAATCATAATTGCTGCTGCTCCACTGGATCGTCGCACTGGTCTTGCCGTCTTCGATCACGATCTTTGCGGGGGAACCCACTGACGCTTTTCCGGAACCGCCTTCCAGTGTTACTTCAGCACTGTATGAGCCGTCTTCCAGACCAAGAGCCTTCGCATCCATGAAATATCCTTCCGCAAAAGCATCATCCGGCAGGCTGTCTGCGCGGAATACCAGTGTGCGGTCATACCATTTTTCTTTCTTTTTGCTGAAAGCAGCGCAGGGAACGCCCTGATCGAGCGCTTCTACAGGGAGCGTGTAGGTCTGGGCGCCCTCTTCATTTTCAACATAGGGGATGTAGTCTGCTTCATCCGCAGCGGCAGCTTCCTCGGCCGACCCCGGATACACAAAGAGATATCCCGTACCGCCCATAGTCAGTACTGCTTCCATCCCTCCGTCCTTTACCGTCAGTTCACACTGTTCGATCGGGAACATGGAGGAACTCGAGTCCACCGCGATCTCATAGGTCCCCTCATTCAGCTGGTCCGGGGATACCGCAGACATCCACTCTTCAACAACATCTTCCACTGACGCATATTCACTGCTGTCTGCCACTTTGCTCTCAGCCATTACCTGTGTGCCGGAAAGCAGGGTGGAAAAACAAACTGCCGCAAGAATAATGGATCTTCTTTTCATTACTTCATACCTCCGTTTACAAACAAAGCAGCATTCCAGAACGCCCTGCTCTCTGCGTTTACGCTGTGATCGTTTACGCAATAATACAGGAAAGGCTGCCGCAATAAGCCGATTGCAGCCTATTGTGACAGCCCACGTTACCGCATGCTGCAGTTTCTTATTTCAGTAAAGAATTACTGTGCATCGTCAATGGCGGCCTGTACATGATCCACATAGATCGAGCGGATATCTTCAAACTCACCAAGTCCGCGAAGGACACAGGTCACCTGATAGCCTGCAGCTGCGAATGTGCTCTTCCAGGAATCCTCTTCATCACCGGCCATATCGTTGTTGGCATGATCACCTGCAACGACCATCAGCGGCTCGAGAACGACCTTGGTGTATTCACCTTCCTGCACTGCTGCCAGGACATCATCCAGGCTCGGGGTAGCTTCAACGGTGCCGATGAAGTAATTCTCATAACCAAGCCCGGTCAGAACTTCCTGCATCTTTGCATATACGGGGTTGGAGTCCGCCTCGGTACCATGGCCCATGAAGACGATCGCGGTCTCGCCGTCATCATACTCAGCGGTAGCAGCGGTGATTGCTTTCGCTACAGCTTCAAAGTCCTCGTCGCTGGTCAGAAGCGGATCACTGATCACGATCTTTTCAAATGCATCAGCATACTCGGCAACTTCATCAAGAACATCAGTGTACTCAAAACCGCTCATCAGATGGGTGGGAGCCACAACAAGGTTCTTAACGCCGTTATCCACTGCGCGGTCCAGAGCCTCGGTGATATTGTCGATCACTTCGCCGTCACGATCCAGTACATGATCAATGATGATCTGGCTGGTGAAGCCTCTGCGTACGCTGTAATCCGGGAATGCTTCTTCCATTGCCTGCTCAATAGCACCGATGGTCAGACGGCGGCTGTCATTGAAGCTTGTACCGAAGCTCACAACAAGGAGTTCGTTCTCACCGATCTCATCTGCATTGCGGGGATCATCCAGAGAAGCATCGCCGGTCTCGTAATTCTCTTCGTCCTCTTCCTCGGCGATCTCAGTCTCTTCTACGAGCTCAGTCTCCTCTGCATAAACAGAGCCGGCGCACAGAGCTGCAGCAGCCATCATAACACATGCCATCGTTCCAAGTCTTTTAAGATACTTCTTTGCCATTTCTCTTCTCCTTTCAAGTCACAGGCAAAACGTACGACGGAGCATAAGGAAAAGAGCCAGTGCATCTGTCCGGCCGTTATTTTAAGGCAAATAAAAACCCTTTTACAGTCGTAAAAGGGCGTAACAGCATATACCTTATCTGCAGCAGGAACAGACAAAACCAGTACGACCAATTCCTCGTGATCCTTACAGGCAGAACAGAAGTCTGCCTTCGTACTATTGATGACGGCAGGTCTCCTGGCTGAAGCACTCCGGCAGGCACCTTCCCGGCATTTCAATGCCAGTGGCTTTCCGATAAACCGCTGTGTATTCGTACAGACGGATTCCCGGGCTATCCGGCGGAAACCACCCGGTCAGCAAATTCCATGGAATATAAGAAAGCAAAGCTTTCATCCTTGCTGACGGGACAGTTCCCCGCTATCACAGTGACGAGATCGTACAGGAATTTCACCTGTTTCCCTTTTCAACGGGCTGCCGACACACGGACAGCCCGTACCAGTCATCTTCTTTATTCAGTTCATGAGCATAATAGCACATTTCCCTGTGAGCCGCAACCCGGAATTATTTTCCGGAAAGCCTGCCGCCGCAGAGTATACATGCGGTGCGTTCAAAGAAATATGACTGATCGCGCCGCCATTGGCAACCAGTACAT
>CACZZH010000136.1 GCA_902785635.1 uncultured Lachnospiraceae bacterium | reverse complement strand
CGTCTATGCGCGAATGCGTCGGAGCCTTAGACGGAGTTGGGTGAGAGCTCGGCGGAGTGGGTCCGGGTTTCGCGGTAATGATCCCTGCCCCCGATGGCGTGCATACCGTCCGTTTGAGTGAAATCGCAAATGCGGAAAAACATATACGATTTTGTTCGTTATCTTATCGGTTCCCTTTGGGAACCAGCAGCTTCGCTGCTTCCGATAAACTGCATTTTGCGAAGCTGTCGCTTCCAGAAGGAAGACTCGCGAAAACTTTTCCAACGTTTTTGCTCGTTATCTTATCGGCCGCATATGCGGACAGTTCCTTCGGAACTTCCGATAAGATACATTATACCTGCCGGGCTGGGAAATGTCAGCACGGATATTGACACATTTTTACGGTATTTTGACTTTTTACCGCTGGTTGTGAGCAGGCGCTTAATATGTTATTATGATGCCGGATGCCCATGTCCGAATATGGAGGGAACAGTAAGATGAAACTGAACAGAGCTTGTGAACGGATCTGGTATTCGATGTATGAAGAGGAGAGGGACCGGCCCTGTCTGGGCTATGTTCTCGGGGACCGGTGGAGCCTGGCTGTGGATGCCGGGCATTCGGATGCACATGTGGAGGAATTTTACGAAGCGCTGGAGCAGGCGGGGCTTCCGCTTCCCTCTGTGACGGTCCTGACGCACTGGCATTGGGATCACTCGTTCGGAATGCATGCAATTCACGGTATCAGCATTGCGAATGAGGCGACGGCCAGGCATCTGGAGGATTTTTCCGCCAGAGTGCGCGCGGACGGCGGCAGGGAATTTCTGTCCCTGGATCCGAGCATCCGGAAAGAATATGCAAATAACAGACCTGTAGTGATCACTGCTCCGGATGTGGTATTTGAAAAACGTCTGGAGCTTGATCCCGGCAACATAAAGGCAGTGCTGCTGCGAAGCATTTCACCGCATACAGATGACACGACTCTGGTGTACGTGCCGGAGGAGAAATTTCTGTTCCTGGGCGACTGCATCAGCGGTGTGTTTCCGACCTGGGAAAGAGATCCCGAAAAGACCCGCGGCCTGATCCGGACACTTGAGGAAACAGACTTCAGGCATTGCCTGGGAGGCCACTGGAAGATTCTGGAAAAGCAGGAGCTGCTGGATGCGCTGGAAACGGAAACGATCTGATCCTGCCATGGTTGCAGGATGAAACGGTTTGTGGTATGGTACTGATGCTGATTCGTGCTCTGACAGTTACAGAAAATGAACAGCGAGTCCTGAGAAGTTATTACAAAGGAAACTGTGAAAAGAGTATTATATATGGAAAAAAGAGGAATCATTTTTGATCTTGACGGAACGCTCTGGGATGCCTGTGCCGGCATTGCAGCTGCATGGGATGAGTATGTACGTCTTTATGAGAGCGCATGGTATGAAAAAGGAGTGCGGGTGAAGGAAGAGACCGTGCGGGCAGCCTGCGGAAAGACCATGGATATCTTTACTGCGATGCTGCTTCATCAGCTTCCGGAGAGTGAACAGAAACGGCTGTATGAGCCCTGCTGCACCTATGAAGTGGGTTATCTGAAGGTTCACGGTGCTAATGTGTACCCGGGTGTTCAGGAAGCTTTAAGAGAGCTGGCAAAGGACTATCATCTCTATATCGTGAGCAACTGCCAGGAAGGATATATCCAGGCGTTTACATCCTGGAGCGGCCTGGAGGATGTGATCGAGGATACAGAGGATTACGGGACCACAGGGAAGATGAAGGCTGATAATATCCGGCTTCTGATGCAGCGAAACGGGCTGGATTCTGCCATCTATGTGGGAGACACAGAAGGAGATTATGAAAGCGCCCTTCAGGCAGGCATTCCGTTTGTATTTGCTTCCTACGGGTTCGGACAGGTAAGCGCGCCGGTACCGGAAGTACATTCGATCCGGGAACTGGCCGGTTTATGCAAAGAGAATGAGAAGCTTTTCCAAACTGTGTGCGGATGAAGAAAGAGGAGCAACATGAGCCTGGAAGATCAGGAGATACTGGAATACGCAAAACAGAAGAATGAGACTTCTGTGAAATACATAGAAGAGCTTTCGCTGAACGCCTGGCCATCCCATAAGATCGAACTGTATGACGGCTGGCTGATCCGGTTCTCGCACAATTATACATATCGGACGAACAGCGTGGAGCAGGTGGGGGTATCTACCATACCTGTAGAGGAGAAGATCCGGTACTGTGAAGAGATCTACCGCGATTACGGAACACCCTGTAATTTTAAGATCAATCCGCTCACAAAGTCCGGTTTTGACGCACTGCTCTCGGAAAGGGATTACCAGATCCGGCATGTGACGGAAGTGATGACTGCGGATCTGAAACGCATGAATCTTCTGGAGCCGACGCTGTGCGAATATGATTTTGAAAACCGCCTGGGCCTGCCTTCCGCGGTCCATTATACGCAGACGGAGCCGGGACGCACCCCGGAATGTTCCGGCGGATATGATGATCCGCAGCAGGGAGATGTCACTGTGATGCTGCAGCATGTGATCACGGATGAATGGATTCGCGGCGTCTTTCACCTGAACGGAACCTGTGAACCGGTGCTGCGGCGGATCGTGCCTTCGATGTTTAAGGCGATCCCGAAGAAGACGATCGTTGCAAGCGTGGAGATCGACGGACGTATGGTTGCCTCCGGGCTTGCCATCTGTGACCGGGAATACGCAGGAATCTATGCGATCTATGTTTCCCCCGGTTCCAGGCGGCGGCATTATGCCAGGGCGATCTGTTCCACACTTCTGCGGGAAGCGAAAGATCAGGGGGCGCGCAAGGCTTATCTTCAGGTCGTAAAAGGGAATACGGCAGCGAAGAATCTGTATCTTTCGCTGGGTTTTTCAGACTATTATACGTATTATTTCCGAAGCAAAGCATTATGAGGAATCCGGGTACGCGAGGTGCCCGTTCGCAGGAAAGCAGGGACATAAAAAGGGATGGCAAAAGTGGAAAAAAGGGCAAATGCCGGAATGACCGGTGAAAAATATACGGAGAAATGCAGTGAACTCCTCAGAAAAATCATATCCGCAGCCTATGGCGCTGGAGAGATCATGGTGAATGCCTCGCCTCACGATGAAGATGTGATGGCAAAGGGAGGGCGTGCAAATTATGTGACCGTCTTCGATGAGAAAGTACAGGAATTCCTTCTTAAGGAACTCTCCCGGATCCTGCCGGAGGCTCATTTTGTCGGAGAAGAGGAAGGGCAGGAGATCTTTCTTCCTGAATACGGAAAAGGGTTTACCTTTGTGGTGGATCCGATCGACGGCACCTCTAATTTCATGCGCGATTATGAACTGAGTGTCACATCCATTGCTCTTCTGAAGGACGGAAGACCTTATATCGGTGTGATCTATAATCCATATGCAGACCGGATCTTCTATGCGGAAAAAGGGTGCGGCGCATTTGAAAACGGCAGGCAGATCTTTACAAGTCCGGATCCGCTTTCCCACAGCCTCGTCAGCATGGGTACGGCACCTTATTATGCGGATGAGATCACACACAGCGCCTTTGAAATCGGAAACTGGTATCTGAAGAGAAGCATCGACATACGCCGCAGCGGCAGTGCCGCCTGGGATCTCTGCCTGATCGCTTCCGGGCGCACCGGATTGTTCTACGAGCCGCTCCTTTGTCTGTGGGACTATGCGGCAGGCGCCTGCATTCTGGAGGAAGCAGGCGGGACCATCACAGATATGCACGGAGAAATACTTGCATATCGCGGGAAGTCTTCCATCCTTGCAGTGACAGCAGGGGTCGCGAAGGAAGACTATCTGCCTCCCGTGGAATTGATGAGGGAATGAGCCTGTAAACGAATAATCTTTTGACCCCAACATCATATAATAAGGAAGAAATAGAAATGTGGATCGCTGATCAATGGAAGGATTATGAAGTCCTGGATACGTCATCCGGGGAAAAACTGGAAAGATGGGGAGATTATCTGCTGGTGCGCCCCGATCCGCAGGTGATCTGGGATACGCCTCACGCTCATCCGGGCTGGAAAAAGAAAAACGGGCACTATCACCGCAGCACAAGAGGCGGAGGGGAGTGGGAATTCTTCAGCCTGCCGAAACAATGGAGCATCCGGTACAGAGAACTCACTTTTAATCTGAAGCCTTTCAGCTTTAAACATACCGGTCTTTTTCCCGAACAGGCAGTCAATTGGGACTGGTTCGGAGAACGGATCCGTGAGCGGTTGGAAAAAGAACCGGGAAAGCCGGTGAAGGTCCTGAATCTTTTTGCATATACAGGAGGAGCGACCCTTGCAGCTCTGGCGGCCGGCGCCAGTGTAACGCATGTAGATGCATCAAAGGGTATGGTCGGATGGGCAAAAGAGAATGCCGTATCCTCCGGCCTCGGAGACCGTCCTGTGCGATGGCTGGTAGATGACTGTACGAAGTTTGTGGAGCGTGAGATCCGCAGAGGCAGCCGTTATGACGGGATCATCATGGATCCGCCTTCATATGGAAGAGGGCCGAAAGGAGAGATCTGGAAGATCGAGACCAGCGTATTTCCTTTTATTCAGCTTGCCGCGCAGCTGCTTTCAGAGGATGCGCTCTTTTTCCTGATCAATTCTTATACCACAGGGCTTGCACCTTCTGTTCTGACTTATATGCTCTCGCTTGCGCTTAAAGGCCGCGGAGGGACGGTGGTCTCTGATGAGATCGGTCTTCCGGTGACCGGCAGCGGGCTTACTCTTCCCTGTGGTGCAAGCGGCAGATGGAGCCGATAGAATTGTATTTATAAAGTACAATTCTGTTTTGGCGTTTTTAAAAAAGCCTGTTGCATTTTACAGGGAATTCAAGTATACTCCGAGTGTTGTGACCTTGATAGCGTAGAAGCGTGAGGTTGCTGCGGGCTTCCGCAGGTTTTCCGTGGAGCGAATGTCAAGTTATAAAAACTGGCGACAAGTCACTGTACAAAGGGTTGCATGTCCACTGGAGTGGAAACACCGTGTGATCATCAGTCCCGGCAGCATGCCGGACGGACTGGGAACTTTTCCGGATGGGAAGGGCAGGGAACACACGGGTGCGTGTACAGTCACCACTTGTCGTACTTCAAAAAGTGCGAATGAGGAGGCGGCTTTTTTTATGGCAAATCAGGTAATGCGTATCACACTGAAGGCTTATGATCATGAACTGGTTGATTCTTCTGCCAGAAAGATCATTGACACCGTGAAGAAGACAGGTTCCCAGGTCAGCGGACCGGTACCCCTTCCCACGAAGAAAGAGATCGTTACGATCCTGCGTGCTGTTCACAAATATAAAGATTCCCGTGAGCAGTTCGAGCAGAGAACCCACAAAAGACTGATTGATATCATCTCCCCGTCCCAGAAGACGGTAGACGCTCTGTCCCGTTTGGAGATGCCGGCAGGTGTTTTTATTGATATCAAGATGAAAACCAAATAAGCAGCAGGAAAATATCCTGACAGGTTGATAGAAATATCTTCCCTGTGACTAGGATGATCGCCGGAGCGGCGATCCGCTGTAGAACAACAGGAGGTAAAACATGAAGAAAGCGATTTTGGCGACCAAGGTCGGCATGACACAGATCTTTGATGAAGAAGGTCAGCTGACAGCAGTTACAGTTCTTCAGGCAGGTCCCTGCGTGGTTACACAGGTCAAGACTGAAGAGAACGATGGTTACAGCGCAGTGCAGGTCGGTTTTGTGGACAAGAGAGACAAGCTCGTTGCAAAGCCGCAGAAGGGTGCTTTCGACAAGGCAGGCGTTGCTTACAAGCGCTATGTCAGAGAGTTCCGCTTCGAGGATGCTGAAAACTACGAAGTGAAGCAGGAGATCAAGGCTGATGTCTTTGCAGCAGGCGACAAGGTCGATGCTACTGCGATCTCCAAAGGTAAAGGCTATCAGGGTGCCATCAAGAGACATGGCCAGTCCAGAGGACCGATGGCTCATGGTTCCAAGTACCATCGTCATGCGGGTTCCAACGGCGCTGCATCAGATCCGAGCCGCGTATTCCCGGGCAAGAAGATGGCAGGTCATATGGGCCATGTACAGGTGACGGTTCAGAACCTTGAGATCGTCAGAGTTGATGCTGAAAACAACCTGATCCTCGTAAAGGGCGCAGTTCCCGGACCGAAGAAGGCGCTTGTCACTCTGAAAGAGACGACCAAGTCCGGCAAGTAATGAACTGAGCACAAGAAAGGAGGAACATACAGATGGCTAACGTATCTGTTTTCAATATGGAAGGCAACGAAGTCGGCACGATCGAGCTGAATGATGCTGTATTCGGTGTTGAAGTAAATGAGCATCTTGTTCATCTGGCGGTTGTGCAGTATCTTGCCAACAAGCGTCAGGGAACACAGAAAGCCAAGACCCGTGCGGAAGTATCCGGCGGCGGAAGGAAACCCTGGAGACAGAAGGGTACCGGTCATGCACGTCAGGGCTCAACAAGAGCTCCGCAGTGGACCGGCGGCGGCATTGTATTTGCACCGGTTCCCAGGGATTACAGCTTCAAAATGAACAAAAAGGAAAAGAGAATTGCTCTGAAGAGCGCTCTGACCACCAGAGTTCAGGAGAATAAGCTGATCGTTCTTGATGATCTGAAATTCGCAGAGATCAAGACAAAGAACATGCAGAAGGTTCTTGACAACCTGAAAGTGGACAAGGCTCTGGTCGTGATCGCTGACAATGATCAGAACGTAGTTCTTTCTGCAAGAAATATCGCGGATGTGAAGATGGCTCAGACCGGTACGATCAATGTGTTTGATATTCTGAAATACAACACCCTGATCCTTACCAAGGCTGCAGCTGCTGCAATCGAGGAGGTGTACGCATAATGGCTGATCTGAAATACTATGACGTTATCCTTAAACCGGTTGTGACCGAAAAGAGCATGAATATCATGGCGGATGGCAAGTATACTTTCCTGGTCCATCCGGATGCAACCAAGACCCAGATCAAAGAAGCGGTCGAAAAAATGTTTGACGGCACAAAGGTGAAGAGCGTGAACACCCTCAACATCGCCGGCAAGACCAAACGCCGCGGAATGACCTTCGGCAAGACCGCAAAGACCAAGAAAGCGGTCGTTACGCTGGCTGAAGGCAGCAAGGAGATCGAGATCTTCCAGGGCCTGTAATAAGGGCGGGAAGAGAATGATCCGGCACCGGCATCCGGCCGCATGACCGGCGGATGTCATATATGCGTAAGGAACCGCGGGTTAAAGCGGGTCCGCAACTATACGCGATAATAATTAGTTAAAGGAGAACTTGAAGTCATGGGAATTAAAACATATAATGCCTATACTCCCTCGAGAAGACATATGACCGGTTCTGATTTCTCCGAGATCACAAAGACCACTCCCGAAAAGTCTTTGCTTACCTCTCTGAAGAAGAATGCCGGACGTAACAATCAGGGTAAGATCACAGTCCGTCATCAGGGCGGCGGCAACAGAAGAAAATACAGACTGGTGGATTTCAAGAGACAGAAGGATGGTATCCCGGCAAAGGTGCTCGGCATCGAATATGATCCGAACCGTTCTGCCAACATCGCTCTGATCTGCTATGCAGACGGACAGAAATCCTACATCCTGGCTCCGGAAGGCCTTCAGGTCGGCGCTACCGTTATGAACGGTGAGGAAGCGGAAGTAAGAGTCGGCAACTGCCTGCCTCTTTCCAGGATCCCGGTCGGTACTATGGTGCATAACATTGAGCTCTATCTCAAGCACGGCGGCCAGCTGGTCCGCAGCGCAGGAGCAGGTGCTCAGGTGATGGCAAAAGAAGATAAGTATGTGACATTGAGACTCCCGTCAGGCGAAATGAGAATGGTTCCGATGGAGTGCCGCGCAACGATCGGTATCGTAGGCAACGGCGATCACAACCTGATCAACATCGGTAAGGCAGGAAGAAAGCGCCACATGGGCATTCGTCCTACAGTCCGCGGTTCTGTAATGAACCCGAACGACCATCCGCACGGCGGCGGCGAAGGCAAGACCGGTATCGGCCGTCCGGGTCCGTCCACTCCGTGGGGCAAGCCTGCACTTGGTCTGAAGACCAGAAAGAAACACAAAGCGTCCAACAAGATGATCGTAAGAAGACGCGATGGCAGAGCTATCAACTGATAGCCTAAGATATTTCTTAAGGAGGAGAATCAATGGCACGTTCACTGAAAAAGGGACCGTTTGCTGATGAAAGCTTACTGAAAAAGATCGATGCTATGAACGCTTCCGGCGACAAGCAGGTGATCAAGACCTGGTCGCGTCGTTCTACGATCTTCCCGCAGATGGTGGGACACACGATCGCAGTTCATGACGGAAGAAGACA
>CACZZH010000135.1 GCA_902785635.1 uncultured Lachnospiraceae bacterium | reverse complement strand
ACGGCGTCATAATATGCACATAGTCTGAAGCACGGTTCAGAATGTCCATATATACAAGTTCCCCGACCTTATCTTCATCCAGAGGGCAGTCACAGTAAGGAATCACAAAACCGTCGGAACTGCCGCGCGTTACCGAAAATCCGCCGGAGACGCGCCCCGCATCCTGACACATGCTCATGTAAGGCTCAAAACGGGGCTCTTCCTCCGTGATATTCCACATCTGCAGGAACATCAGCGTGAAACTGGCAGCCGCATCTCCCTTCAGCATTACAGCGGTATCCTTCCAATGCCCGAAACGTTCCTCGCGGTTGATATATTCATCTCCCAGATTGACGCCGCCGGTAAATGCCACCTTCCCGTCGATCACCAGGATCTTACGGTGATCACGGTAATTATAATGCGATGAAATGACAGGACGGATCGGGGAGAACGCTTTTGCCGCAATACCATGCTCCTGCAGCAGTTTGCAGTAATTTGCAGGGAGGGTGGACACTTCCAGCATGCCATCGTACATCACCCGCACTTCCACGCCTTCCTTCGCTTTATCGATCAGAATCTTCAGAATACTTCCCCACATATATCCTTCCGAAATGATGAAGTACTCCATGAAGATGAATTTTTCCGCTTTTTTCAGTTCCTCGAGCATGGCCTCAAACTTGGCTTCACCCAGAGGAAAGTAAGTAGCTTTCGTTCTGTTATAGACCGGAAAACAACCGCTTCGGTTCATATATGCGACCAGGTCATCCGTACCGGACGGATCATCCTTCAGTTTCCGGATCGCTTCCTCCGGCTGCGGAGCTGCATTCTTTGTACTGTCGATCAGCTCTGATGTTCTTTTCATGATCTGCCGGTGTCCGAAATTCATCTGCGTAAAAGCCAGCATGGCCGCTCCGGTGATCGGAGCGATCGCAATGATGAACATCCAGGTCAGCTTTGCGGAAGAATCCATGCCGCTGCCAAACAGATAGATCACACCACCGATCGTAACCAGCGTAACGATCACGGAAAAGAACGGCAGCAGATCCCTCAGCCATGCGTAGAAGGTGATCACGATCAGCAGCTGCAGGATCAGCAGTCCCACAATGAGAAAGAACCTGCTGAAGATCAGATGAAGCAGCCCTTTTTTTCTCGGCTTTGCCAGACTCACAACATCATTCATGCCAATACCTCCTTTCGACGGCGGGCCTGGGACAGGTGCTGGGACAGAGAACCGTCCCCTGTCCCAGCACCTGTCCCGGATTGAAATTTTTCAGAATCATTTCCGGCTTCCCTTTTTACTCCTGCCGTAAGGATATCTGACCAGCGCATGATTTTCCAGACGTTCTTTCTGCCGGTCGATCTCCGCTTTCAGTTTCCTGATCTCATCACTTGCGGACTGCTCATTGTAAAGCAGTCCGATCAGCTCATCCTGCTTTCCGATCAGCTCGGCACGAATCATATGTACCGGTTCGAGGCTTGCTGCAACTTTTTCTGCCTGCGCATCAAGACGTTTTTCCGCTTCTTTCCGGATCCGCGCCGCTTCCGCGTTGACGGCAGCGATTCGTTTCTGTACGCGGTCCGTTCTATATACCACTTCCGGATAAGCTTCCGAGAAACGCTTGTGGAAGTAGGAGCGGTTCGTCAGCAGCTGACGCACTTCTTTGCTGATCTCTTCGGTATTGTCCGCTTCACTGCCTTCTACCCCGACCTTGACCAGCTTCAGCACAAAGTAGGAAATGACGAAGTCCACAGCAATGATCACCACAAGGATCGAAGCAGCCACCTCCCTGGTCCGTAATGAGAAGAGATCTAAAAACCTGTAGATAGCCGGATTCAGAATATGCATGATCGCCACGCCGCCCAGGCCGAACAGAATCAGGTTGCCGATCCAGACTCTTCCGTGCAGGTTCATCGGCTTCTGACTGTAATCCCACCAGCGCGCATGAAAGATCTTTTCCAGGACCAGACTTGTAAGATATTCCACCACCCCGCAGATCACAAAAGAAAGGGAAAATGTCATGACGAGCCCGGATTCCACACTTGTCAGATTACCAATGACTACAGTGATCAGAACGGCGCCGCACCCATAGATCGGGCATAAAAAAAAAGTAAAAAATCCCCGGTTGATAAACCGATGATACTGCCTGTATTTTAAAATGACCTCCATACACCATCCTGCAAAAGAATAAATGAAAAACAGCAGGATTATGTTGATCCAATATTCCATACTCCGGTCTCCTTCATACTTTACGAACTTTGTTCCGTGCCATCCTGCGGCTCTCCTTCATCCGCAGCTGCAACGGAACTTGTGATTCCCTTCCCTGTATTCGGTACGAACGAAGAGTATACAACATCTCCCAGGAATACTGCAAGCAGAGCAATACATATTCCCCAGAGGAACGATGTCCGGATCCGCAGAATCAGATTGTCCAGCCACGGGGCAAGGACATAGATAAACGCTGCTCCTCCGATCCCGAACACCAGCAGACCCTCCGCACAGATACGTCCGTTCAGGTTCAGATAATATCCGCTGTAATCCCACCAGCGCTGACCATTGTGCGTCACTTCCAGAATCCAGGAAGAAAAGTACTCAATGATACCGCACACAACAACGATCATGAAAAACTCTGTAAGAGGTTTCTTTCTCAGCTTATACAGCAATGTGAGGATGGCGGCGCAGCCTCCTCCGTAGATCGGCAGCCATGGCCCGTGAAGGGTTCCCCTGTTTACGAATTTGCCGGTCTGCATCAGATGAAGGACCACTTCCCAGAGCCAGCCGAATATGCACAGCACGAAGAATAACAGAATGATCGAAAGAATGGTATAGTGCCTCATAAAACCTGCATCGTCCGTCTTTTTCCGCCTTTCCTTTGCAGGAAGCGGATACAGCCGGGTCGGGTAGGTCTTTCCTTCAACAGCATCCCTGTATTCATCTTTCTTAAGCTCCAGCGTAAGCCAGGAGCGGTGCTGCTTCTCACGCTCATCATAGGTCAGAACGATGCCCAGCCAGTTTTCAAGAAATCCCCGGAAGCCTTTCCGCATCTCCGGTTTAGTCTCGGGGGTCTTCATCAGCCTTATGGCATCCGGATATGCTCCGGCGATCACACCGGCGCCGGGGATCTCATACAGATATCTGTCTGTGAGACGGCCGGTTCCATCCATTTTCTCTTTCAGAGATAAGGCCCGGATATTTGCATGATATTCAGCTCTTACAGCCTCTTTATAGGGATTGTAAAACAGGATTCCCACAAGACCGCCGGTCGCGATGGAGGCAAGCCTCCACGGAAGTAGCGTAAGCTCCAGACAAAACGCCTCCCATTTATGACCCTTCATCATGCGCTGCGAAAGCCGGATGGCTTCCAATGGAGAAAGATCCGGATTTTCCGCCACAAGATACGGTACCAGCAGATAAGCATAATGTTTGACCGGATAAAGGACAACGGTCAGCATCCACAGATACTGCAGCAGTACATAAACTGCCATGGAAAGGGAGGCTTTTAAATGCTTTTTCAACCGGAACAGGTAAAGGAACCGGGAAAACGGAACCTTTTCATAGATTCTTCCTTCCAGAAACACTCTTGCATAAGCTGCCCGATATACATTGCCGATAAATAACCAGAAAAGCAGTATGATCGAGAAGCCGAGAATGGTCAGAAGCATTCCCCTGATGTTTCGTGTTGCAAGGATCGTATCGATCGTGGTCAGTATCGACATCAGAAGTGAACCGGATGCGACCTCATTGACGACCGAAGCGAGAATCCCTTCGGAATGCCCCAGTTCAAGATCTCCGATATGTGTATCTTTTCCTGTATATACATCGATTCTGTGCTGAACAGAAGCGATCGCACCGTCAAGGTCTCCGTTGATCAGGTCATTGATCACTGACATCTCTCCGGATCGTCCGCCGACACCCAGGGCAGGTGCCCTGCCGGGTCCATTCTCTTCAGCCCTTCTTTGCAGCTGAAACACCTGCAGAGTATTGGTATACTCTGTCCCCAGAATCGCTGCCAGCAGACATACGGCAACGAAGAACCAGTAATGCTTCCTGCATGACTGCCTTGCTTTTTTTCGTATTTCTTTTCTTTCCGGCATACAGCAATTGTCCTCCAATTCTTCTGCACTGCCAAAGGAATCGAAGCTCCAGGCGCTGTTATCAGCCCTCGAGCGCTGCTTCTGTTGTCATTTCTTCTGTCACAGGATACAGTTCGCTGATTCTTTCGCTCCAGAGTGCATACAGATCCTCTGCGCTGCGGATCTCTCCTTCGAATTCGATTCCTGCCACATCCGGATGCTCATCCATGTACATTTTCAGATCATAGATAAACATCACTTTGGCAGCCTCGATCTCTTCCATGCAGGTATCCGCAGTTATCCCCATTTCGCTGCACATTGCTTCAACAGAAGCCGTGTAGTTTTCACCGTCTTCCGAGAAGGAAGCATCGGTCACAGGATAATCACCGTTCTCATCCTTCCGGTGACTGAACAGAACAACATCCTCTGCCCCGCACAGAAATCTCAGCTGGTTCTCCTCATCCACTGTATAATCGCACTGGATCATATAGTTAAAGGACCGGATCGGATCTGCATCATACTCATCCTGACTGATGTTGTAGCCTGATACGATCTGAACATCACCGGGCTCAAGCGCCTCTGCATTATGTTCCAGCATATATGCCTTCTCCGACGCTTTGAGGCTGTCAAAAACCGCAATCATCTCATCAAATGAAGAGAAATCAATATCCCCCAGTGAAGAGAGGTCAATATCCCCTCCGCCCATCAGCTGGCTCACAAGTTCACCTGCATACTGCTTTATGGTGTCCGTATCGATATTTCCCACTTCGCTCTCAATGGCGCCTGCAATTGTGTCCACTAATTCGGAGATCTCACCATCTGCCTGCTCCAGCTGCTGTCTGGCTGTATCGATCATAGAATCGATATCTGTCCCCTCAGGCAGGACATCCTTAAGCGGACCATCCTCCCCGAACAGAGCCTGCTTCAGTTCATCAGAATTTTCCTGTACTGAATCCAGCACTCCGGAAAGAATCGAGCCCAGCCCGTCCGGTGCTTCCTGTGTGGTCTCACCCGCATATACAGCGGATGCAGACAACGCTGCCGTCAGGATTCCGGTCATTATCATTTTTCTCAGTTTCATAAAATTTCCTCCTGTTATTAAATGATCAAATGCTGGCTATAATTATAACAAACAGCCTTTTTTTCCACAAGGGAAAGTCCTCGGCCTCACCTGCATCAGTCGACATTTAAACATAGCCAAATTATTTTTTATGCATTACAATGATAGCAGGAACTCAATGAAAAAAGATCTGTTTCAAATTAAAACAGGAAGGATCATGCCATGGCGATCGTGTACAATGAAAGTAAGAAGACATTCTCTCTTCATACCGCAAGAACCACCTATCAGTTCAAGATCGGAAATCTAAATTACGTGAAGCATCTGTATTACGGTGCAACGATTCACGACGAGGATCTGGTGTACCTGATCCGTCAGTATGACCGGGGATTTTCCGGGAACCCTTATGATTCGCTGCAGGAGCGTTCTTTTTCCCTGGACGCGCAGCCGCAGGAATTCACCACACAGCAGCAGGGAGATTTCCGCATCAATTCCATAGAGGTTCAGAATGCGGATGGGAGCTTCTCCTTTAACGGCCGCTATCTCTCCCACAGATTCTATCCGGGTCCCTTCACCCTGAACGGACTGCCGACTGCTTTTGCGCAGGACGATGACACGGTAGACACGGTGGAGCTGACCATCGAAGATGCTGTGACAAAGGTCCAGGTCACCCTTCTGTATTCCGTCTTTGAGGAAAAAGACATCATCATGCGCGCAGCCAGAGTCCATAACGGGGGAGAGGGACCCATCAGCCTCAAGAGGATCATGTCCTTCAATATGGATTACCTGAACGGCCGGGATCTGGATCTCATCTCTCTGCCCGGCAGATACGGGCAGGAACGACAGGTAGAGCGTCAGCCGCTGACTCACCATGTTCATAAGATCCGGAGCGGACGGGGGATCTCATCCCACCAGCAGAATCCGTTTATCGCTCTTGTTGAAAAAACGACAACGGAAGACTACGGTGCCTGCTACGGTTTCGCGCTGATGTATTCCGGAAGCTTTCTCGCGGAAGCGGAACTGGATCAGTATGATCAGGCCCGCCTGGTCATGGGAATCAATGACCGGCTGTTCAGCTATGAAGTAGGACCCGGTGAGGATTTTGACACTCCCGCTGTCCTTATGACCTATACCCACAAAGGTCTGGCCAGGATGAGTCACACCTATCATAATTTCTTCAGAAGCAATCTGAACCGGAGCCGCTTTGTTAAAGATATCCGCCGTCCCATCCTGCTCAACACCTGGGAAGCCGCCTTCTTTGATTTTGATGACGAAAAGCTTATTGAGATCGCGAGAGCAGCAAAGGATATGGGCGTCGAAATGATCGTCATGGACGACGGATGGTTCGGCAAACGCAACGACGACAACTCCAGCCTGGGCGACTGGTATGTGAATGAGGAAAAGATCAAATGCGGTCTCACACAGCTGGTCAGACAGATCAACGACCTGGGCATGAAATTCGGCATCTGGTTCGAACCGGAGATGGTATCCGAAGATTCCGATCTTTTCCGTGCACATCCTGACTGGATCATGGAGATCCCCGGCAGGCACGCCGTCAGAAGCCGTAATCAGCTTGTGCTGGATGTGGGAAGAAAAGAAGTACAGGATTACCTTATCAAGAGCATCAACCGGATTCTGGACAGCGCAAACATCTATTACGTAAAGTGGGACATCAACCGGGCGATCACAGATCTGTGGTCCAACGCCCTCCCGGCTGAAAAGCAGGGAGAAGTCTCCCACCGCTATGTGCTGGGACTGTACCGTGTCATGGACGGAATCATAAAGACGCATCCGGACATTATGTTCGAAGGCTGTGCCGGAGGCGGCGGTCGTTTTGACCCTGCAATGCTCACCTGGTTTGTACAGTACTGGAGCTCCGACAACACGAAGCCGCTTGATAATCTGAAGCTCCACTATGGTTCCTCTTTCCTCTATCCGGTAAGTACCATGGGCGCACATGTTTCCGTTGCCAGTCCCATGGTTCCCCTGGAAACGAAGGCTGCCATCGCCATGTGCGGCACATTCGGCTATGAGCTTGACGCCACCAGGCTGAAAAAGAAGGAGCGCACGATCTGCAAAAAGATGAGCGCTCTCTATCACAAATATTATGACCTGAACTTTTTCGGCGACTATTACAGACTTGCAAACCCCTTTGAACAGGTCAACCTCGTCGCCTGGGAAACTGTCTCAAAGGATAAGAGCGAAGCGCTGGTCACCGTTGTCACGGTCCAGCTGACGGTCAATGGTCCGCAGGAATACATCAAATGCAAAGGACTTGAGCCAAACCGTTATTACCGGCTGGAGGGCGACGGAAACGTTCTGACAGCGACCGGTATGGCCCTGATGCACGCCGGAATCCCGATTCCCCGGGAGATTCCCGAATTTACTGCCTTCATTTATCACCTGAAAGCCCTGTAGATCACTCACGTTCTGATTGTTCATGATGGTGATCGTAATAACGCCCGCTGCGACCGACGCAATGGTATCCGGCTCATAGCCGGATCCTGCGTTGGCGTAGTCCATGGAACCGCCCCAGGCGATCACCGTAACTGAGGCATCACTTTAAGCCAGTCTGTATCGCTGTCAGTACTGCAAGCACTTCCTCCTCCTTCACCGGAGAAGGCCGGTCCTCCCGGATACAGTCAAGAAAATCCTCCAGCTCCAGCCGGTAGCCGTCCGTAGGCGGAACATTGATGCCCGTCTCCGGAGCCTCGATCTCTGCGGGCGCTATAACATAGGGTTTTTCCTCCTGCGGATAGACCCTCACATCGCCTCCCTCACTCTCTACTACGGCCTTCTCGAAGCAGGCCCGGTAGCCTGCATGCCAGGGATACTTTCCGGCAAACCAGGCAGCCTCTGCGGTGACATGTACAGGACCCGTAGCCCCATCAAAGATATATGCAAACCGGTAAAGCTGTTCCGCGCCGTCTGACCTGCTGCGGATCCTGTCACATGAAGCTTTCCGCGGTGCTCCCAGAAGAGATACAAGGAAATCCAGATCATGTAAATGCAGATCAAACGGTATTCCGCCGCTTTTTTCTTCCTTCAAAAGCCATCCTCCGACAGACCATTCGGGTCTCGCCGAAAGACGGTAAACATGCAGATCCAGCAGAGCGCCGTACTGGCCTTCCTCAGTCAGCCATTTTAATGCCTGATACGCCGTAAAATACCGGACCACCTGAGCGACAAACA
>CACZZH010000134.1 GCA_902785635.1 uncultured Lachnospiraceae bacterium | reverse complement strand
TGATAACCGGAAGCGCTGCGAATGGATATATCCTCCGAGGTCAGCACAGTTCCATCATATACTTTCTGCGCACTTCCGGTCCTCACACAAAGCGGGGCCGGGTCCACGATCAGATTTCCCTGTACTGTCTGAATATTATCAAAATGGCCGGTAACATCCTCTCCCGACATGTTGTAAATGGTATAAGAAGATATCTGGCTGGTTCCTTTCCCGGCATCGGTCTGGCTCCCGGATGGTTTTGCCTGGATGCTGAACTGCGGGGGCAGACCATATACCAGAACATCGGCAGGACACGTAAGGGGCTGCCCGTCATAAAGCTTGCTGGCGCTCTGGGCAACAAGGGTAACAGCTGACTGCCATGTCCAGTCGCCGTTGGCTGGATATTCTTCCGTAACCGGGATCTTTGCTTCTTTCCATTCACCTTTTGCCGTTTCCACACGGTTCTTCAGAGTGGCATCGCCCGCCAGCTGCGTATTCAGAAAGCCTTCCAGATCCGGATCACTCACCGACTCAATGACCGGTGCTTCTTCCACGGTTCCGTCCTCATCCGGATCCCGAAGGGTTATCTTCTGTCCGGCTTCGATGGATATCTTTCTTTTTATACCGTCTGCTTCTCGATAGGTGATCTGCGCGGTTCCCTCCAGCACACCCAGCTGCGTGACCGGAGCATCAGCCGTCCCGGCAATACTGTCTGCCGCGGCGCTTTCCCCGATTCTCGAGGCGCCAGTGCCTCCCACGCCGGCTTCCCTGATCGTGCTTGCAAATACAATGGTTCCCCGGATCTCGACCATCATAGCCGCCGTCTGTATGTCAAGAGTTTCATTTTCATCCAGTTTCTCCCGCACATCCAGAAGCAGCCGTCCTTCCTTGAGGTTCAGCTGCATCGCTTTGGACTTTTTGACAAACTCCACCGTGGTCTTCTCATCAAGAGTGACGATCTTGTCTTCATCCATTTCGACCGATGCGCTGCCCATTTCCATGGTCCGCATTGTCTCCCCGCTGTCAAAGCGGGCATTCTCCATGAAAAGACGAGGTTTGCCGTCGGGATCCAGAATCTCCACATCCCCTTCATAATGCAGAAGGCGCATTGCCGGGGCAGTATCACTTTCCGCCCGGACCGGGCCTGTCATCTGCATGGTCAGCCCGATAACTGCTGCCGCTGCAAACAGATAGTTTTTAATATTTTTCATACAGCTTTGCGCCTCCGTTACGGTTTGAATAACGAGACAGGGGACGGTTCTCTGTCCCAGCGAATGTGGGACAGAGAACCGTCCCCTGTCCTATCTCACGGCTGCCTTATTCCATTCGGAACCTAGCCGACGTATTTTTCGAGATTAAAAGGTTTGCAGGAAGTCAGGGAGCATTTTCCTTTGAGATTTTTATAAATATCTACGACGAAGAGATCCTTTCCGGTATATCCGATGCCGCAGCACAGGAACCGGTAGTTTTTGCCTGCAACGGTCTGTGTCCCCAGAAGCGTGATCGGACGAAGCTCGTAGCCGGTATATTTTGCAATTCCCTTTTTAAAGATCGTACGCGTGCTCTTTTTGAGTGCTGCTGACTTGTTTTTGATGGCATTGATCTCAAGTCCGCCTTCTAATGTATCCGTCCTTGGATTGGTGCCGGTCTTGATGCCGGAAAGTTTGATTTTTTTGATGGAAAGCAGTTTGATCTTTTTCTTCAGGGTCTTTGTCGCTGTCAGCACATACCATGCCTTTACCGGTTTGGCCGTTGCAGTGGTTCCCTGCGCCAGGAAGACGTAGTTCGTACCCTGGACGGTCTGCTTTGCAAGCAGCGCAACCGGCTTATAGGAAACGCCGGTCAGTCCTTTCACTGCTTTGTTGAAGATCTTCTGCTGGCCGGACGTCAGGAAGGAATAGTTTGCTCCGCTGACGCTCCATCCGCCGGAAGATGCTGCATGGACCGGTGCTGCCATTACCATAATGATCATAAACAATACGCAGATCATAACCGCTGATTTCCGATTTCTAATTGCCCTCATTTTCGTTTCCTCCCTTGATCTTTTTAATTGATAAATTTTTCCGACAAGCAGCTCACCTTTGATCGCAGTCAGTTTCCCCCTTTCCATTTCTTAAGTTCTTAAATTTTATGCACAACAGTGTCACTGTAACTCCTAATACAAATGCGATCACTGCAGTGAGTACATACCCCCCTGCCTCCTGACCCAGCAGAAATGCCCCATATACCGAGCCTGCGCTGATATATTCCGGTTTTCCGGGCAGAACCGCAGTCACCAGTACCAGCAGGGCAAGCAGAGTTCCCGCTGCAGCGGAAAGGATCCGGCATTCCCGGCGTTCTTTTCGGAACTCGATCACCTCTCTCCGACGCATGATCTCTGCCAGTGCTTCTTCTGTCGTATATTTCAATGAGCTTTCACCTCCAAAATCTTCAGCTCTGATTCTGTTTCTTTTATTATTTAGTTGCAGTTTCACCGGATTTTACCCATCTGTTTATAAAAATTAAATGAATTCGGCATTTTACACAGATAATAAAGGTCGATTTTGTGCAGAAAAAAACCGCAGTCGCTATAAACGATGCGGTAATTTTCTATATAAATAATACAGGCCTGCGGCTGCGAGCAGCGGCAGCAGATAACCGATGTTCCTTGATACACCCGGCTCGGAGACCAGCAGATTATACAAAGCATGAAAAACCATGGACAGACTCAGTCCGCCAATGATCGACGAAAAGGAAAACACCTGCAGATGCTTTGCAATGATAAACCAGACAGCCAGAGCCAGAATACTGACAATGTGCATGACACCCACTGCCAGCCCCCGGATCATGATGAAAGTAAAACTTTCCGCCCCGGAGGTCAGGATATAACAGCAATTCTCAAAGGTAGCAAACCCTGCGCCGATGGCTACAGCCAGCATGGTGAGTGTGTGTTCCTCCGGCGTAAAAAGGACGATAAAGAACAGCAGCGGCATCAGCTTCATAAGTTCCTCCACTATAGGAGATAAAAAAACGGAAGTATCATTTTCTCCCATACCGGAAACCAGATTTAAAAAGCCGCTGATATACGCCGCGATCAGACAGACTCCCATGCCAAACAGAAAAGCCGCTGTATATCGTCGGACATCTCCCCGGACAAACAGCAGAGAAATGACGAGCGGGATAGCAATGCACAGAAGAATATTTTCGGCATAGATCATTTCGCTGACACCTCCTTCTTATAAGCAAGGAGTATCAAAGGGAAACTAAACAGAGACAGTATCATTGCCATAATATAATATCCGCCGCTGCTCATATACAACGCAGTCTCGATCCATGCAAGGAATGCAAGAGCATGGCAAACACTCTTTCCGGGTTCGTCCTTTCTTTGGGACAGCACCGCCCGTACAAGAAAAACGGCCGAGACTGCAAACAGGATGATATAGCAAAACTGATCAAGGGGGTCTTTTGCTGCATCCGGCACAAAGAAAATGGTCGTTTGCACTGCGATCAGCACCGCGCAGACGATCCCCAGGCTCCTCCAGCCCCGGTCAGACATTGCACGCTCGCTCTTTGCCCGTAAGACCAGTGTACACAGAAAATATCCGTAAAATATCCCGGTCAGAATATCCTGCATCCACTCTCCGGACCAGCCGATCCACAATCCTGCACTGGCTGCGACAAAGAGACCGGTGAACAGGACTTCCTTTTTCGCATTTTGAAAACTGTCCGCTTTCGGGGACCCCAGGGATGCAGCAAGCAAAAGGAAGAAAGCCCATTCTCCGATCTCATTCGCTGCAAACGGCATTCTCGTTTCCGGCCGCAGCAGATCATACACAAGCCAGTATAGATCACTGAGCAAATAGCATGCTGCAGCAAAAGCAAAGAATACCAGATGGACCGATCCTCTGTTTGCGTAGATCAGCCGAAAGTTCTCATGAAAGACGACTATCAGCACAATGATCTGCAGCAGATCCAAAAGGGCTTCTGCATTCATTTTCTTTCTGTCTCCTTCTGCTTCAGCTTATTCCAATGGATACATAAAAGGGCAGCACAGACACCCAGGGCAAACGCAAGGACTCCTACGATCACATAGCCCATATACGGTGCAGAAAGAAGCAGGCTGCCGTACTGCTGCATGCCCGGATCTTCCGTCATAACCGTAAGTTTCGGAAGGTTAATACAGGAAGCGATCAGCAGGACAGCACAGACGCAGGATGCCAGTACGCTGACACGAAAGTATTTCCGTATGATCCGCTTTTCGTTGACGACCTGTGCACGCCGCATGATCTCCTGAAGCTGCTGATCAGTACTGCGCATAATCGAATCCCATCCTTTCCAGTTTTTCCCGCAGCGCCGCCCGGCCGCGCTCGGCCAGATGGTAGGTCTGCCTTTTCGTTTTACCCATGACTTTCCCGATCTCCTCGTGAGACATTTCTTCAAAATACATCAGGATCAGAATCTGACGATACTCCTCTTTCAACTGCCCAAGTGCCTGATATAACTGCTGATTCCGCTCCGCTGTCAGGATGTTCAGTTCCGGAAAACAGTCCGGTTCCCTGATCATCTTATCCTCCAGGCTGTATGTAAACCGAGTTTTTCTCAGTCTCATAAAAGCCAGCTTTTTCCCGATCGAAAAGAGCCATGTCTTGAATGAGCTTCTTCCGGAAAAGCCCGCTCCGGCTGCAGCCTCCGCAAAAGCGTCCAGCATCAGCTCCTCTGCATCTTCCAGGTTGTGAACGAAGCTGAAAAGAAACAGCATCAGACCATCTCTGTGGCGTTCCAGAAGAATGCGGAGATCATCTTCACATCCTTCCGCGAGAAAACGACTGTATATCTGCTCATCTGTTTCATGCATGGCAGCCGTCTCCTTTCTGAAGTCATCGTCCGTTGTCTGTTTACAGGCAGAATGTCTGCCGGCTGTGCTGCTTATCGTCAAAAAATCTCATCGAATTGTTTATACACTTTGTCGTCTGTCCTTGTCAAGCAGCAGGACAGGGTCGGTGGGTCATGGGGCGGTTCTTTGTCCCACCGCCTGTCCCATATAAAGCGAACTGCCGTACTCCGTTTCGGAATACGGCAGCGCGCTTATCTTATAAGCAGCTTCTCTGAATTCATTTTTCCTTCACAGCTTCACTCTTATGATCATTATTCCGTCATAGCCTCATTCTCTGCTCCAAGATCTTCTGCAATGCTCTGTGCAGCAAGTTTGCCGGATGTCACAGCCCAGCCATTGTTGGCACCGGAGGGTGAGTCATCACCCATGACTCCGCCAACGACCTCACCTGATGCATAGAGACCATTGATCACTTCGCCATCTGTATTGATCACATGCAGATCCGTATCGATCACAAGACCGCCCATGGTCGTTGCAAATCTCGGTTTCTGCTCCACAAGGTAATAGGGGCCGTCGCCGATCGGCATGGTCATATAGTCTGCACTTCTTCCGAAGTCCGCATCCTCGCCTGCTTCCACATAGCTGTTATATGTTTCCACCGTCTTCGCAAGCGCTTCTCCGTCAACTCCTGCCGCCGCTGCAGCATCTTCAATGGTGTCGCCATGTCCGAATACGGGGATCTGGGTTCCGTTTGCATCCAGGTATTCCTGTACGTCGTAACCGACAGCGTCTTTCCATACGTCAAAAGTCTCCTGATCCATGACAAGGAAGAGCTCCTGGCCGGTCTGCTGCAGTTCGGTCTCAAGGATGGTGCGGTTGCTGGCTTTCTCGTTGACAACGCGCTCGCCCTCCTTGTTTACAAGGATCGCGCTCTTGGTCCATGCCGGGATATTGCCGTTGATCGTGGATTTGGCAATACCTTCGGAGACCTCAATGCCGTTGGGATATCTCTTGCCGTACTCCAGAAGTCTGGTATCGGCGTTGATGCCCTCTGCCGTCGCCATGATCAGGCCGTCGCCGGTGGAGGAAACGGGGCCATAGTAAAGCGCATTCTTCATGTCGCCTTCCAGCAGGTCCTTGTTGTAGCCGTATCCGCCGGTGGCAAGAAGGACTGCATCCGCGTTGATGGTATAAACGGTCGTATCATCGTTTGCGATCACGCCGCTCACGCCGCCATTGCCGTCCGAGATCAGCTCGGTAGCTCTTGTATTCAGCAGTACATTGACATCCTTCTCGGCTACCAGCCCTCTCATCGCCTCAGCAGCACCTGCGCCGCTTCCCGTGTAGGCCAGCTCTCTGTCATGAGAATACTCAGCCAGCTTGTGAAGTCCGCCTTCCAGATTGAAGGTCACGCCTTCTTCCTGCAGCCAGTCACTGGTCTCGCCGACATTCTCTGCATAGAGAGTGATCAGCTCGGGCACATTCAGATTTGCGCCGTTTGCCATGAAGTCTTCTACCATGCTTTCCACGGAGTCATCCGTCACACCCAGATCCTTCTGCATCTGGGAACCCATGACCACCTGATTGCCGCCGCTGATGGAGATGGCGCCGCCCATGAAGGGCATCTTCTCTACAAGCGTCACATCCAGGCCAAGCTCGCTTGCGCGGATCGCCGCGGTCATGCCGGATCCGCCGCCGCCGACGATGACAAGATCCGTATCGATCGTCTGCTCCTGAGTGGGTACCGCTTCCTCAACTTCAACATTCTTCAGATACTCCACATCTCCGCCCGCCTGCTCCACGCAGTCTGCTACGGCTTCGATGATCGCTTCGGAAGTGACGGTGGCACCGGCTACCGCTTCAACGCCAAGAGACTGGGCATCTACGATCGCACCGGGAAGGATATCGATGGCATTTGTCCCGACGCCGTCTGTTTCCACATGATCTTTGATGACAATGTCCTCGATCATGTCATCACCGAACGTGACCTCAACGGTCAGGTCTCCGTTTCTTCCTGCTACAGTTGCTTCATATGTGCCTGCTGTGTACTCAGCTGAAGGCAGTGCCTCCGCCATGGATACTCCGCTCAGGCATACTACAGCAGCCAGTCCCGTTAAACAGCCCAAAAATCCTTTACGCATCTTCATTCCGTTTCCTCCTGACATATTGATCTTTCAAACAGTATACTGTTATTCTGACGATCACAGGCTTTTTCTCCTAATGACCGCCTGTTTATAATATAACGTTTATCCTCTGAGCAAAATAATTGTTATTTCGGTCTGATCGATAGTTTGTATCTATCAATCATGTGCTTAACCTGTTATACTGTACCTTGAAGCATATGTTCCGGAAAAGTACAAAAAAGCGATGCAGAAACGGTTTTTTAAAGGAAAAGAATAAACAGAAACGGTTTTTCGGAGGCGACCCATGAATTTGAATCATCTGCTCTATTTCAGAACACTGGCTCAATATGAACACTATCATAAGGCATCAGAGGTCCTGCATATAACACAGCCTTCTCTGTCTAACGCCATTCATCATCTTGAAGAGGATCTGGGAGTTGCGCTGTTTGAAAAAAGGGGAAGAGGTGTCCGTCTGACCGAACAAGGCGCACGGTATCTGGAATATGTCAACTCCGCGTTTCACGATCTGGATCTCGGAGCACAGTCCCTCACCTATGAGCAGATCGAAGGAGATGCTGCGCTGAATCTGGGAGTTGTTCTTTCTGTCGTGCAGGATCATCTTCCCGTATGGATCCGGAAATTCCAGGAAAGGACCGGCAAAAGAATCTTCTATTCCTGCAGGAACGGCACCTCGAAGACACTGGTCCGGGAACTGATCAGCGAAAACGTAGATCTGATCATATGCTCCAGGGTAACCGATCCGAAGATCGATTTCACTCCTCTGATCAAACAGGATTTGTTCCTGATGGTGCCGCCGGGACATCCCCTGGCCTGCCGCCAGTCTGTGGATATCCATGAACTCAACGGAGAATCCTTCATTGCACACCGGCGCGGATCAGTCATGCACGACATTCTTACCGATATTTACAGAAAAAATAACATTCAGGTGAGAATCATAAGCGAAGCGGATGAAGACAGGGCGATTCTTGGATTTGTAAAAGCAGGACTTGGATGCGGCGTCACGGCCTACAGCTCTGTGCTCAGGGCGGAAGGCCTGGCGGCTATGCCGCTGACCGGGTCGGGATTTTGCGGACAGATCTGTATCGGGCGAAAAGCAGGATTCACACTCACACCCATTGCACAGGAATTCTATGATTTTCTGATGGAGAACCGGGAACTCTAAGCCATTTTTCCGGGAGTGGGCGGCTACCATCCGCGGTTTCCTCCTTTCCTTCGCCACTCCCGGATGCCCTTTCCCCCGTACGGGCGGCTACCATCCGCGGTTTCTTCCTTTCCTTCGCCACTCCCGGATGTCCTTTTCCCCGCGCGGGCGGCTACCATCCGCGGTTTCCTCTTCTCCTTCGCCACTCCCGGATGTCCTTTCCCCCGTACGGGCG
>CACZZH010000133.1 GCA_902785635.1 uncultured Lachnospiraceae bacterium | reverse complement strand
TGCTGTTTTATCTTTCATTTCGTCTGATCAAAAATAAAAACATCTCTCTCATAGCACTTTCTGCGGCGACAGTCGTTCTTATTGTCCGTAGTATTGCCGCGGGCCATGATCCCCAGGGGGCACAGATTCACTGGTTTCGGGGCGAGTGGTGGTACAATTCAACGGCTGCGTTTTTATTCGGAGTCTGGTATGCGCGCTTTCGGGGGAAAGCGGATTCACTTTGGACAGGCAGCACGGCAGGCGGCGATCCTGAAGCCCGCGGCGGGGCAGGCCGGAAGTATGCAGCACTGCTTACCGCGGCCGCTGTTTGTTTTGCGGTTGCATTCTTTGCTGCTGTCCGGAGCAACAGGCGCTTGGGCTATTATCTAAGCGGGACTGCCGGAAGAAACGCCTCTTTGATCACGTTCTTTTCCCAGACACTGGCATGCCTGGCATTTTTGATCTTTCTCCTTGCGCTGCTCAGAAAAATAACGATCAACAGTCCGGTGCTGACATGGATCGGAGGAATCGGACCGGAGCTTTTTCTGATTCACAGATTTGTCATGGATCTTCTTCCCGATGGTCTGCGTAAAGACCCTTTTCTCTGGTATGCGGCAGTTCTGGCAGGAAGTCTGATCGCAGCTTCAGTCCTCTCACCGCTTACGCATATGCTGACACGATGGGTAAGGAGCAAATTCGAGAGCAGGTGCGCCGGGCAGGACGGTTTCCACAGTGCGCCTGCAGCGCGTGGACGGGTGCCGGGAAAGTATGTACAGAGCGGGCGGATGAAGAAAGCGGCAGTGCGGATCGCATTGCCGCTGGCAGTCCTGGCGGCCCTTTATCTGACGGTTGGAAGAGATCTGATCAGAGCAGAGGAAGCACGCCGGGAGTATCTGGTTCTTCAAAATGCCCGGGTCGGGGAGCGGGTCTTGTTTGGCCGCTTCAATACGGACGCCTTTGTCGGAAGAGAACGGCTTTCCTGGATCGTAGTATCCAGGGAAAGCAAAGAACTGCGTCTTCTCTGTGAAAAGGGCATCTCCGGCAGCTTCTATCACCGGAAACATGAAGCTGTGTCCTGGGAGGAATCGGATCTTCGGAAACTGCTTAATTCCGATGATTACCTGAATATGTTCAGTAAAGCGGAGAGAGAGCTTCTCGTCCCGGATGGTGAGGATCTGGTTTCACTTCTCACCGTTCGGGAGGCGAAGGAGTTCTTTCAGACTGATGAGCAGCGTGAACTGGATGTGACAGAGGCGGCAAAAGCACATGGAACGAATACCAACCGGTTTTCCAAAGCGAATTACTGGGATATGAAGAGTTATCGGTCTTCCTGGTGGTGGCTGAGAGGAGAACACGGACAAAAGGAGATCACGGCACCGATCGTTACTGTGGATGGCACAGTATCTGAAGGGGTAAAATATGTGAATAAGCCAGGCGGTGCGGTGAGGCCGGTCATCAAGGTCAAGGTACCGTGAGATGGAACAGGGAATTCACAAAACATCGCATTATGACAGTGAAATAGTAGAAGAAATGAGTGAGTTACGACCATTCCCGCTGAAACTGTCGTGTTATACTTATGACATAGCAGTGTAATGTTTTTGCAGCCGAACAGGAATGACCGCTGCCTTGGCGGTTCGCGGCTGATCATCGTACCTGGTGGAACGGCAGGAACAGGCAGCAGGAACACCGATGGAGTTCCTGACGTTTTATCCGGGACGATCGTGCTGATAAGGGAGGGATGTATAGTGCAGAAGAAAACCATGAGAAAGCTGGGCAGCCTGACCGGCGCCCTGACCCTGCTCTCGACCGGCGCGGTTCAGGCCGCGGTGGAGCAGGAAGCACCTGAGACGTATTCCGCGAGTGTAACGGAGCGTGAGGAGCAGAAGTATGATACCGTCGCCAACGTAAAGGGCGAGTTTTCCTTTGACCAGAATGTCGTGACGCCGGCCGATGAAGTATTCAATCTGTTCGGAACGGTTGCCACAGCCATGTGTGCGCGCCCGGGTTTTGCATTCGGAGAGGTAAAGGAAGAAGATTATTTCATCAATGTGGGCGGCTCCGTGAAAAAAACTCAGACGATTTCCCTGGAGGAGCTGAAGAGCCAGGGGGGTCAGAAGCGTGTCATGGCCTGTTCGTGTGCTACCGGCCCTGCGGTGGCCAATGCACAGGTGGTGGGTATTCCCCTGAAGAACATCATGCAGATGGTGGACGTGGAGGAGCAGGCAAATACCCTGACGGTCACCGGATCGGATGGATATGGCGTATCCATGCCGCTTACCTACGCGCTGAACCGGGACGCCATCTTTGTGTATCAGGTAGGGGATAAGGCTGTTCCGACAGGTGTCCAGCTCTGGGTACCAAAGAGCGTGGCGCGCTACTTCGCGCGCAGCGTGGTAGACGTGGAATTTTCCGCGCAGGAGAAGGAACCGGAAGTGCTGCAGGCTGACGCTTCACAGCGGGCGAAAGTGAGCGTGCTCAATTCCTTTGATAATACGGTTTTTAAGGTTGGCGACCAGATCGTGTTCGAAGGTTATGCTGATGACTGCGACAAGGCTATTACCGCTGTGGAATACTCCATGGACGGCGGAAAGACATGGACAAGCTTTGCGACGGAAGGCGCGGCTGCGGAGAGATGGGTGTACTGGCATTTCGGTTATGTGACGGAAGCGGAAGGGACCTTCAGGCTGGACGTGCGTGCCCGTGCCGAGGACGGGAAGGTATCGCCGCTTGCCTCCAGCGTGGTCTTTACGGTGGACAACGCGGAAAGCGATCGGGACAGGGCCTGAGATCCGCGGACCGAAATCACACAGCGGCGAACATCATATATCTCAGCAGATGAGGAGGCAATGATAAAAATGACTGCAAAACGTTTATTACTGGCGGCAGGACTGCTGCTGCTTGGCGGGCACACTGCGCTGGCGGCGTCACTGCCTGCGGATTATACCAACGGGACCGTGGTGGATGAGAACTATGATCCCTATCATATTGAACAGGAGCTGGCGGCAAACATGGCTGAACAGCAGCTAAATTACGCGCCGAAGGTAACCACGCTGGAGAATGGCGTTCAGATTCAGCGTACTCCGTCTGATGACGGAATTTACAATACCTATGTGCTGAAGGCGGACAGCAGAGGCTGTGCGGCCTGCCACAATAACCTTCGCGAAACGCTGAACAATCTGCCCATGGGTCATATGGACCTGCATTTTGCGGGCGATATTGATGTGACGGTTGAGCACTGCATAGGCTGCCATACCTATTCCCCAGGCTATGTGCCGGAGGAATACAGTTTTGGTTCACTGGTGCACGGCCTGCACAAGACGGATACGTTCACTCAGGTCGGCGGAAGCTGCATGTCCTGCCATGACGCCAACGAAGGCAGCGGACAGATGACGCTTTGGGATCAGACCAAGTATGATGCCATGCGCGGGATCCTGCCGGTCGCGGAAGACGCAATTGAAGCTGAGTTCAGTTTTGACCAGACGACCATGACACCGGATGAGGATTCCTACTCCCTCAACTGGCTTGACGGCTGGACTGACTACATGGTGTATGACGACTATGTGAATGGGCTGCAGACCGAGCATCAGACACTTCTTGACTGGGAGATCACAGTGGACGGACTGGTGGACGAGCCGTATACCATGAAGATGTCCGAGATCCTTGAGGAGTTTGAGCCTGTTACGAAGGTGCTGACTATGCACTGTACGCTGGATCCTCCCGGCGGCGGCTGCATCTCCACCTGGGAAGTTACCGGCATCCCGATCATGGATCTGGTCAACAAGGCAGGTATCCAGGAGGGAGCTACGGGGGTCTATACGGTACCGACGGATGAAGTCTGTGCCTATCCGGCGACCATGGAGCATCTGGCCAAATATGACGCGCTGATCGTATACCAGATCAACGGACATGACCTGCGCTATTACCAGGGCTTCCCGGTGATGTCCTGGGTGACGGGCATGGGAGCTCCGAACTATGCCAAACAGCTCTGTGAACTGCTGGTCACGGACGAGCCTGTGGATGAGATGTATCTCTATCAGGGCTGGGTCCGGGAAGAGGAAGGCCGTTTCTTTAACAAGCCCAATACTGCGATCTTCTACACAAAGGAAGGTCAGATCATCAAAGCGGGCGAGCCTTATACTTTCGAAGGATACGCAGATGCCTATGAAGATCCGATTGTTGCCGTGGAGTTCTCGCTGGACAATGGTGAGACATGGAAACGGTATGACACAGAAGGCGCACAAGCGGGGGTATGTGTGTACTGGCATTTCACCTTCACACCCCAGGAGGAAGGCGCATATGTGCTGAAGGTCCGTTCCGTCACTGAAAGCGGACTGGTCAGCGAGACACCGGCCACGACCATGGTAAACGCGGTTTATTGACTTCCTGCCGTGAATACAACATAATAAATCAGGGTATTACCGCCGGTACGAACCGGCGGTTTTCTTTTTTTCACAGTCTTTTTTTCACAGGAAATGCCGAAGAATTATCCATGAGACAAAAAGCCTCCGGCAGGATGCAAAGGGCTGCACGTCAGCGACTTGCCATATTCTTTCCGCTGTAGTAGAGTTTTATATAAATGCAGAGGATCATTCTGGCGGAGGAACTGGAAAGAAAGCTGATTTGGATAACAGATCCGGAGGAGAAACATGAATGGAGAAAGCTGCGGACAAGGCGCGGTGATCAACCGGGAGCAGGTAGAAGCGGTATCGTTTCATGTGACCCGGAAAGTGCTGCCGGAGGAAAAAAACAGGGTTCCGGCGGCTGCGGAACTGTCGGGCAGCAGTGCTGCAGTGTGTGCGGAGATGGTGCCCAGGCATGTTGTGCGGATCCTTCACTGTAAAGACGGTTCCATAAAGCTGACACACGGTCCGCAATTTCTGCTGATGCATGAAGCTTCCTTTGCAGTCATCAGCCCGGAATACACTTATACTCTCATCGGTCAGGGAGAACTGTATGTCCTGGACATGCATGAAACCCTGTTTGCGAAGTGCTGTGAGCTGGCTGGGCTGGACATCGGGAGACTGGGAAGGGGCATGGAGTATGAAGAAAACGGCAGGATCCGTTATATCACATCCGGCTGGAGCGGAGACTGGAGAAAGGTCCGGCAGCTTCTGGACTCCCTGACGGAAGAGGCGTATCTGGGGCTTCCCGGATATCAGCAGATGATGCAGGGTATCATCATGCAGCTTGCTGTTATAGTGAGGAGAGAATACGGAGAGAGTGAACAGGATTCACTGAATCCTGAGGCCGGACAGATCCGGAACTATATTTTCCGGAACTGCCGGAATGTAACAGCGGCAGATACGGCGGAGACCTTTCATTATCATGTCAATACGATCAACCGTATTCTGAAGAAAGCATATGGCCAGACGTTTACGCAGATCCTGCATCAGTGCAGGTTGCAGCTGGCATCCCAGCTTCTCTGTTCGAGCAGTCTGTCTGTCCGCGACGTGTCCGTGGAGTGCGGATATGACAATCTCAGTTATTTTTACCGGATCTTTCAGGAAACCTTTCATATGACTCCTTCGCAGTGGCGCCGGCATTCGGTTGGTATCCGGGAACAATGATATTTCTGTACCCTTTGGCTGGGGAAATGATCCGAACGGGACGATCTTCTACCGGAGAAGGGCACACCTGTCTTACCAGTGCTACCCCCATAAGCCGGAGCGGGGTCCCATGCACTGGAATCATATATCAACGGAGGAGTTCGTTCATTGGGGATCAGCGCCAAATGATTCTCCGGCCGGACCAGCCCTATGAGCTTGTCTGCAGCTGCTGCTCTGCTGTCTCTGATGACGGAAGGCGCGTCCGGTTCAGTGATGTGGAGAAGTATGACCTTATTTAGACCGGAAGCCGCGGGGGATCCGAAAGGATCCTTTTTTTTATCTCAAGAGACAGGTGCAAAGAAACGAATTTGCCAATAATTAAACTTTATATAAAACCATTGTATAATCCACTGATGATAGAATTTAAAAAGGAGAACTATACCGCCTTCTGAATGGACAGGGAGAAAGATCGTCTATGAGTGATAAAAAACAGGTAGAGTTCCGGTATTACGACATACCGCTGGGAGACATTGTGTTTACCCTGACGGGGCCGGGCTGGAACAAAGCATACGGGGAAGGGAAAGAGAGACTGCATTTTCACAACTATTATGAGGTAGGCGTCTGCTATGACGGAGAGGGAGAAATGATTCTCGGGGAGAAAGAGTATCATTTTTATCCCGGATGCATTTCCCTTATTCCGACAAAGGAGCTGCATACAACGAACACTTTCGGCAAGACCGCCGGCTGGGAGTGGATGTATTTTGATATTCATGAAGTGCTGAAGGAACTCTATCCGGACGATGAGATCCTCAGAGAACACGTCGGATATGAGATCGATAAAGAGGGCCGGCTGCTTTTCCCTGAGATGAATATTCAGAAAATGACATTTCTTATTCGAGGCATTTTTTCCGAGATGCAGGATAAGGAGTACATGTACAGGGATATGGTGGCCCGCTATCTGATGATGCTGGTCGTTGAGATCATCCGGAAACTGCAGACTACGGAGCTGCCGGCCAGGGCTTCTGCAACAGTGGATGTTTTCCCGGCGATCGACTACATCAAAAAGAATTACGCGGCTTCGATTCATGTAACGGATCTGGCCCGCTCCTGCGGGATGAGCGAAAGCTATTTCAGAAAACTGTTTGAAAAGTACATGAACATGAAGCCAATGGATTATGTAAACTTTGTCCGGATCCAAAGAGGATGTACCTTGCTGAGGGAGACAGACCTGACAGTGGCGATGGTCTCCGACAGGGTCGGATACGAAAGTGTTTCCACCTTTATCCGAAACTTCAGGAGGATTATCGGATGTACCCCGAACAAGTGGAAAAATGATGAGGAATATGTAAAAAACAAGTTCATGAATTATAATGTGACCGCCCTGAAGGGCTGGCTTGAATAAACAGAAAGGAGACCAAATCTTGATCGTTCCAGGAATTTACGAGGATCTGACTGTCCTTCATCTGAATACCATGCCGGACAGGGCATACTACATCCCGTCATCGATCCCGGATGACGATCCGGTCCGGAACAGGGAGTGCTCCGACCGTCTGCAGATGCTCAGCGGCTGTGAATGGGACTTTGCCTGGTATCCGGATGTACATGATCTGAATGAACCGTTTTACGCACCGGATCATGTCCCCGGAGAGCAGTGGACAAAGGAATGGGTCCCGTTCTGCTGGCAGATGCGCGGCTATGACGCGCCGCAGTATACGAATATCCGCTATCCGTTTCCGTTTGATCCACCTTTCGTTCCCAGGGAAGATCCATGCGGCGCTTACCGGCACCGCTTTGAATGGCATCGGAATCCGGATGCTCCGTGTGTTTTCTTGAATTTCGAGGGCGTGGATTCGTGCTTTTATGTATGGCTCAACGGGACATTTGTGGGCTACAGCCAGGTGTCTCATCACACAGCGGAGTTTGATGTGACGGAAATGATGCTGGACGGTGAAAATCTCCTGGCAGTTCTAGTGTTGAAATGGTGCGACGGAAGTTACCTTGAAGATCAGGACAAATTCCGCTTCTCGGGTATCTTCCGCGATGTCTATCTGCTGAACCGGCCCGCTGACCGGATCGGGGATTATTTGATCGAAACCGATCTGTCAGACGACTTTAAGCATGCGGTTCTCGGGGTCCGGCTGACATTCAGCGGCCGGGAGGTTCCGGTCACGCTGACGCTGAAAGCGCCTGACGGTGCGACAGTCCTGCATTGTGAGATCGCGGACCCGGTTTCCGGAAAGGATATAACTGTCGCTGTTGATGAGCCGCAGCTGTGGAACGCCGAAGCGCCGGCTCTTTACACCCTCATCATGGACACGGGCAGTGAAGTGATCAGCGAGAAAGTCGGGTTCCGAAGGATAGAAGTCAGGGATCTTACTGTGACGCTTAACGGGTCGCCGATCACGTTCCGGGGTGTCAACCGCCATGAGTCGGATCCGGTGAACGGCGCTTGCAGTGACTTTGATCTGGTCCTTAAGGATCTGCGCATGATCAAGGCTCACAATTTCAATGCGGTCAGGGCAAGCCATTATCCCAATGTGCCCTGGTTCTACCAGCTCTGCGACTCGTTGGGGCTGTACGTGATCGACGAAGCCGACAACGAGAGTCATGGGACAGCACCATTGTACTTCCGGGAGGATGACTATTCGGAGCAAAGCGCATGTCAGAATTGCGGACAATCCCGATTTTATCGAGCCTACCCTTGACAGGATCCGGTCCATGGTGATCCGCAACCGCAACCGGCCGTGTATCCTTGTCTGGTCCATGGGGAATGAGTGCGGTTTTGGATGCACTTTTGAAAAGGCGCTCCGATGGACCAAAGAAACAGATCCCAGCCGTCTGACCCACTATGAGAGCTCGTTCTATCTCAGCACGGACCGGGAATATGACACCTCGGACATAGATCTTTTTGGCCGCATGTATCCGGCTTTTTCCGAGATCACCGATTATCTGGACAACAGACCCGAAAAGCCGCTGCTTCTTGTGGAATACTGCCATTCCATGGGCAACAGCCCCGGTGATCTTAAGGAATACCTGGATCTGACAGAAAAGTATCCGGCCCTTTGCGGGGGCTTTGTCTGGGAGTGGTGTGATCATGCGGTCTATAAAGGCATCGCGGAAAACGGCAAAGCCATGTACTGGTACGGCGGCGATCACGGAGAACTCCAGCATGACGGAAACTTCTGTCTGGATGGCCTGGTCTATCCTGACAGGACACCGCATACCGGTCTGATGGAGTACAAAAATGTCCATCGTCCTCTGCGCGCTTCCCTGGATCCGGACAAAGGGCTTCTTACCATTGAAAATCATATGGACTTTACAGATCCGGCTGGAAACATGTATGCCGCATGGACCCTTAGCCTTGACGGAGAACAGATCGACAGCGGATTTCTTCCTGATCTTCCTTCGATTGCACCGCATACCGCTGCGCAGATACCGTTTGCGGTGAAGCGGCCGGACAGGGGAAGATGCTTCCTTACGCTGACCTGGATGCTCAAAGAGGACTGTTTCGGTCTTCCGGCCGGTCATGAGACGGGATTTGATGAGATCCGGATCCCCACGGCCGGGCCCAGAACCGTCAGGGCAGAGCAGATCCTTGCGCCTGCGGATGGGGGGAGGACGGTCAAAGTGGCCGAAGACGGGTATGACCTGATCTTTGAAGGAGACCGGTTCGCTTACCGGCTCAGCACACTTTCCGGTCTTTTTACATCGCTCAGATTCTGCGGCAGGGAATTGCTGGATCGCCCGCTGGACTTTAATCTCTGGCGGGCTCCTACGGATAATGACGTGCCTCTTGCGGATCTGTGGAGATGGGAGCGGCTGGATCATACTGTGACCAGAGCGTATGAGGTGTCACTGCTCAGCAAGATGAATGAAGGCGGAGCGGCAGCCGTTTCCATACGTCAGTCAGTTGCAGCCGTTTCGGTGCAGCCCATCCTGAAAATGGACAACAAGGTCACTGTATATCCGGACGGACGGATCCTTCTGGAGGTGCATGCCGACAAAGATCCCGAGATCGCGGTACTGCCCAGGATCGGTCTGCGCCTGTTCCTGAAAAACAGCATGGACCGGGTCGATTATTTCGGAATGGGACCGGGCGAAACGTATGTCGATAAGCACCACGCGGGTTATCACGGCCTCTTCAGCGGAAGGGCGGACCGGATGCATGAGGATTACATCCGGCCCCAGGAGAACGGCAGTCATTTCGACTGTGACTATGTTGCGGTGAGCGATGAAAGCCTTAGCCTTACGGCTGTCTGCGCGGATCCCGATCCGGACAGGACATTTTCATTCAACGCTTCGGTCTTTACGCAGGAGGAGCTGGAAAGCAAACGGCACAATTACGAGCTGGAGCCCTGCGGGAGCACCGTGCTGTGCCTGGACCATCAGCTTGCGGGAATCGGTTCCAAAAGCTGCGGACCCGACCTGCTGCCCCGGTACAGGGTGTGTGCAGATCATTATGATTTTGCGTTTATGCTCAGGCCCGAAGGAAAGTAAGGGAATGAGGCAGCGAAAGAAACGAGGCAGCGAAAGGAACGAGGCAGCGGTCAGATAATAACGGGGGAATTAAAAAATGAACGGGAATAAAGAGAAAACCTATCTGAGCTGGTATAACAAGATCGGCTACGGCTCCGGCGATATTGCGGGCAACGTGGTCTATGCACTGCTTTCCGCATTTGTCATGATCTTTCTGACAGACACGGTCGGCATGAACGCAGGTATTGTCGGTACCCTTATTGCGGTATCCAAACTTTTTGACGGTGTCAGTGATATTTTCTTCGGATCACTGATCGATAAGACCTATACCAGAATGGGGAAAGCCCGTCCGTGGATGCTTTACGGATACTTCGGCTGTGCGGTCTGTCTGGTAGCGATCTTCTGCATTCCGGCGGATATCAGCGCGACGGCGCAGTATGCCTGGTTCTTCATCGCATATACTCTGCTGAATGCCGGGTTTTATACCGCCAACAATATTGCCTATTCCGCGTTGACCGCTCTGATCACCAAGAATAATCATGAGCGTGTTCAGATGGGATCCATCCGCTTCATGTTCGCGTTCGGTACCAGCATGCTGATCCAGACCATCACGGTCGGCATGGTAGCTCATTTCGGCGGCGGGGCAGCAGCATGGCGGACAGTGGCGATCATTTACGCGATCGTCGGCGTCATTTCCAACACCCTTTCCGTAATGTCAGTTAAGGAACTGTCACCGGAAGAGCTTGCAGAGGGGGAAGAAGTCAAAAAGGCCGAAAACGAGGAAGAAAAATATACGCTCATCGACGCCTTCAAACTTCTGATCCGCAACAAATATTATCTTATGATCTGCGCGTCTTATATCTTAATGCAGATCTATTCCGCGACTCTGAACATGGGCATCTATTTCATGACGTATGTTCTCAAAAACGCCAATCTTCTGGGCGTATTTTCATGGGCGATCAACATTCCGATGATCATCGGCCTGCTGTTCACACCTGCGCTGGTCGTCAGATTCGGAGGCATGTACAGGCTGAATCTTACGGGGTATACGCTTGGCACCATCGGGCGTCTGGGAGTCGTGATCGCCGGTTATCTCGGCTCGGTACCGCTGATGCTGGTCTGTACAGCCGTTGCGGCGATCGGCATGAGCCCGCTGCAGGGTGACATGAATGCGCTGATCGCCACCTGTTCCGAGTATACCTATCTCACAAGCGGAAAGCGTGTTGACGGTACGATGTACTCATGTACTTCCCTGGGGACCAAGCTCGGCGGCGGCATCGGCACGGCGCTGGCGGGATGGCTCCTGGCGTTCAGCGGCTATGTGGGCGGCGCAGCACAGCAGACAGCGTCCTGCATGAATATGCTGCATGTCATGTACCTCTGGATGCCGATGATCTTTAACCTTCTGATCACACTGATCCTTACAAGGCTGAATGTTGAGAAGGCAAATGAAGAACTGAGAAAGCACAGGGAATAGAATAGTCTCCGGACCGGGTGCATGACGGAAATGAGCAGGATGCCTTTGACGCCTGTAAGCAAAGCATGTAGAATATCTCTGTAGGGCCCGTATCAGCCGGCTGGTAAAAGATCGGCGGCTTAATGCGTGAACACGAGGAGAGCAAGATATGAACAGCGATGCAATTGAGATCAGGTGTACACAAAGGGAGGTCCGTGGGGAGCATTTTCGTATCCAGGTCCTGACGGACAGGCTTATACGGCTGGAATATTCCCCGGAGGACTGCTTTACAGATGAACGGACCCAGATGGTTGACAGCCGGGATTTTTCTGCTGTCCCCTTTACCTGTGAGACGGGTGCTTTCAGCCTGACTCTTACTACGGAAGCTTTGAGGCTTACCTATGACGGGAAGCCATTTTCCGGTATCGGCCTGTGCGCAGAACTTTTTTCTACCGGCTTCACCTGGCATTACGGGCAGCTGTACGGAGGAGACGGGAACCTTGGCGGTACGGCCAGAACTCTGGATATGACCGATGGCTTCATCATGCTGGAAAATGGTATCTTTTCCCGCACAGGTTGTGTGGCCATTGATGACAGTGAAAGTGCCCTGATCACCGAAGAGGGAATCTGCCAGAGGAATGGAAAGGAAACGGATCTGTATTTCTTTGGATACGGAAGGGATTATCTCGGCGGCCTGAAAGCTTTCTACCAGCTTTGCGGCCATACCCCCCTCCTGCCAAGGTATGCACTCGGCAACTGGTGGAGCCGGTTCTACCCATATACTGAAAGTTCCTATCTCGAAATGCTGGACAACTTTGAAAAGGAGAAGATTCCCCTGTCGGTCGGCGTTATCGACATGGATTGGCATGTGACAGAAGTGGATCCTAAATACGGGAACGGATGGACAGGCTTCAGCTGGAACCGGGAGTATTTTCCGGAGCCTTCGCGGTTCCTGCGGACAGTCCATGAAAAGGGTCTTGCTGTCACCCTGAATCTTCATCCGGCGGACGGAATCCGTGCTTTTGAGGATATGTATCCTCAGGTTGCAGAAAAAATGGGCATTGATCCGGCCAGCGAACTTCCGGTCGTCTTTGACCTTTCAGATGAAGATTTCAGGAGAACCTATTCTTTCAGATGAAGATTTCAGGAGAACCTATTTTGAAGATATCATCCATCCTCTGGAGAAAGAGGGAGTGGATTTCTGGTGGATCGACTGGCAGCAGGGGCCGAAGGCCGGAGCTTCGGCTCTGGATCCTCTGTGGCTCCTCAACTACTATCATTTCCGGGACAAGGAAAAGGATGGCCACCGTCCCATGATTTTTTCCCGATATGCCGGGGTGGGAAGCCATCGGTACCCGGTCGGGTTCTCAGGGGATACCTTCTGTACCTGGGCCAGTCTGAAACTGCAGCCCTGGTTGGGACAAGGATACCGAACGGTTGGTCCGCTGGGTCCAGTTTGGTGTCTTCTCACCGATCATGCGGCTCCACAGCTCGTCAAATCCCTTTTTTATCAAGGAGCCCTGGAAGCTGGAACAACCCTATCGTCAGGTGATGAAGGATTATATGAGGCTGCGTGCAAGACTTCTTCCCTATCTGTACACCATGAATGCCAGGGCCAGTCGGGAGGGCATCCCCCTTGTCTGCCCCCTGTACTATCTGTGGGGAGAAGATGAGGCGGCTTATGACGTACCTTCGGAGTATCTCTTTGGCAGTGAACTGCTGGCAGCGCCCATAACGGAAAAAACAGATGAGGAGCTGCGTCTTGCCAGGGTATCTGTCCTGATTCCGGAGGGAAGATACTATGACATGTTTACCGGGAGGATCTATACCGGCAGGAGCAGGCGTAATCTGTATCGTCCTCTGGAGCAGATACCGGTGCTTTTGAAAGAGGGCGGCATCCTTCCTCTTACGGGAGAGGATGAGGTCATGGAGGACTGCGGAAGTCTGCCTGCCGCGCTGGATGTATATGTGGGCTTTGGTGCTGACGGCAGTTTTATCCTGTACGAAGATGACGGAATAACGCAGCATTATAAAGACGGACATTATGCAGAGACGAGGATAGAGACCATCTATGAAGAGGAGCTTCACAGGACGATGGTCCGGATCCTGCCGGCAGCGGGGGATCTCACTTTGCTGCCCGGGCAGCGCCGTTATCGCGTTATCCTTTGCGGTGCGGCAGGTGATGAAAGGAATCGTCTTATCCGGGAGCAGGAAGTCAACACGCAGGAAGGGGCAGACTTCCTTTTTGAGGAGACCATACCGGCTCAGACCCGGAAGGATACAGAACTCTTTACTCTTCTTGAAAGAGCGTGGATAAGCATGAATCTGAAGGAAAAAATCTATGACTGCTTCCGGTCCTTAGATGAGGATATGTTTATCACCAGGCTGAAGGAGATGGAGATGCCGGAAAAGCTGAGGGACGCTGTTGCGGAGATCTTTGCATGATGGGATG
>CACZZH010000132.1 GCA_902785635.1 uncultured Lachnospiraceae bacterium | reverse complement strand
CACGAGGCAGATACAGCAGTCTGTCAGAGAGCATTTTTTCGTAACGCTGGCAGGCTCTTTTTTAAACCATGTTTTTCATAGGCTATTTGACACTACCATACCCTCCCTCAGAAGCCGTTTACGATGCCCATGAACAGAGGCATGCCTGTCTGTGTGTCGATGATCGCATAGACGAAAGGCCTGTTGAGATAGATTTTCTTTATGATCTGCGGCTTGGCAGGAAAGACGGCATTCGCCTTCATGACCACCGCTGTAACGGCGGCTGCCTCGGTTCCCGATTCATCTACGTCGATGTGTGTTTTGTGCAGTACGTCGTCGATGTGAATCTCGGATCCGGACATCTTTGAAAAATCCGCATTAAAGCTGAAGGCTTCCCGAATCCCCATTTTCTGCAGAGGCTTTTTCAGTGACAGCTGATCATCATAACTGAGCTTCGGCAGTCTGGTGCGCACCACAATGCCGCTTTTGACCCTGTTCCTGTATCCTTTGATCAGCTGTGCACCGGTCAGCTTTTTCAGCCAGGTTCCGATCGCTTCCCCCTTCGGCGGAAGCAGCGCCATAAATGCTGCTTTCCCTCCCTTATACGGTTTGATGAATCCGTCCGCACCGCAGATCTTTACATAGACCTGCTCCACGCTCTCAAGCATGGGAACTTTCTTTTTCTTCCCGTTCTTCCCGGTGAAAACACGCTTCTGCACGGATCTGTAGGGAGCTGTCCATTTTCCGTTAAAATACACTGCATTCAGCAGCACCACACGGTCGGACGGTGAAAGCTGGTCCACGATCTTTGTGATCTTTCCCCGGGTCTTCTCACTGACCCATGCATTCATGTCCGTGACGGTCCCGGTATCGAAAGGTGCGGAAATGATCTCTGCGCCGAAGCCTTTTTTCATTTTCGAAGCGTACTTCCTTTTCAGTGAGACAAGACCTTTTCTGTACCAGACAGAATTGGCGGCGCTGTAAGTGAAGACTCCGGAGCTGCTCACCCTGCTGTGCAGCTTTTCCAGAAAGCTGCTCTGCTTTTTCAGGGAGATGCCGTTAAAGGCGCTCTGCATTTCGGAGAGGGTCTTTCCTGCCGCCCCGTATTCCGCCAGTGTCATTGCCGTCAGAATGGAATCCGGGGAGATCAGGATGTTCCGGTCCGGATCCCCGGTGCGTGCCGCCTGACGCAGCAGCTTTACGGATATATCCGCCATGGTTTCCGCTGAGGATGCAGCCTGTACCTCCTGACGCGATGTGCAAAACATCAGACAGGACAGCATCAATGCCATGACAATATAGATCATCCTTTTCCCTGTCATCGTTCTTTTCATTCTGCTCCCTCCGTATCTTTTATGCTGAATACTCCGCGAGGCATTTTTTCCGCAGCCGGAAGACTGTTTTCTTCCTCTTCCACAGCTGCCGGGCTGTTTCTTACTCCTCCATCTGCGTTTCCAGGGCCGGTACGGTCAGTGCAGAATCGTCGGCACCGGCTTCATTCTGCGCCTGCGGTTTTTCCGTCTGTTCCACATAACTCATATCCGGCATGAAGATCTGATCCAGGGAGATCTCATCACAGAAGCGTACGTCCGCAGATCCGTTGATGCGGAAAGCGACACCGTCCACATCGCAGAGTGAGCAGATCGAGTCCACAAACGCGTACAGACACATCTGCGGGGATACCGCCTCATTCCACACCTGGTTAAAGCTTTTGTCCAGATCGATCACGCAGATTCCGTCGGCTACCCGGACACTGTTGACCTGCACGGCCGGCGATGTGAGCGGCAGCAGACTCGGTGCCTGGGGTCCTTTGATCAGATGATCCACGATCACACGCTCCATGATCAGATTGCTGGAATAGAAGGCTTCTCTTGTCTCCCCTACCAGCCGGTCGGCACTGTGCGAAGGGAAGTAAAGATTCAGGCTGACGAACTGATAGGAATTGATACTGTCGTCCGGTGAATCCACAAAGGACTCTCCACGCATCGGTCCGATCACCTGCCCGGAAGCGGGTTCCTCGAGAGGCTGCCCGTCCACGGTAAGAGATATGCTGTAGATACCCGGCAGCTGTACCAGTGTCTTGACGATCCCTGCCCGAAGCAGGATCTCCTCAATATTATTCATACTGATGTATGACCCGGAAAAATCGATGAGCAGACTGTCCACTCCGATGGTATACCCATTGATCTTTACCCCCTCCGGAATCACACTGTAAGAATCGGTCTCCAGCTTATCCGGCTGCTCAAAATAATCGAGCATTTCCGACAGCAGCCCTTCAAACGTCTGCTCCTGCGGTTCATAGCTGATGCTCTGAAGACGGCTGTGCTCCGCATTCGTGTAATAGATCTGATATGTATTGCGGCTGTCTGCTGCCTCCTCCTTTTTATTCAGGTTCAGAAGGCTGCAGGCTGAAAGACACATCATTGCCGCCAGCGCAAGCAGAAGACTCATAGTCCTCACCGCTGCTGTTCTTTGAATTTTTCTGTCCAACCCGTTACCTCACTCTTCCTCCGAAATATAATGCAGCGGCACACGCACGGTAAAAGTGGTTCCCTCCCCTTCCCTGCTGTACACACGGATCGCCCCGTGATGCATCAGGACCGCCTGTTTTGTGATCGCCAGGCCCAGACCGGTGCCGCCGATCTCCCTGGAATGGGATTTATCCACACGGTAGAAACGCTCGAAAATAAACTGCTGCGCCTCCTCCGGAATGCCCATCCCGGAATCCTCTACCTTCAGGAAAAAGAAACTGTTGTCCATGTTCAGGGAGACCCGCACCCATCCGTCCGGTCTGTTGTACTTGATGGCGTTCTCCACAAGATTGGTAATGGCAAGCGTCATCTTTGTCTGGTCGATCTCGGCGATCACCGTCTTGGAACTCTCCTGCACCAGATCGATGTTCTGCTTTGCCGCGATCGGCCGAAGCCGCTTCAGAATCAGTTCGATCAGGTCGTTCATGTTGGTCTCCTGAATCTGCAGATCCGCTGCGGTACGGTCCATCTTCACCAGAGACAGAAGGTCATTGACGATCTTCGTCTCCCGGTCGACTTCTTCCGTGATATCATTCATGAAATCTCTGTACAGTTCATTCGGCACTTCCTCCTGCGCGAGCAGGGAATCCGCAAGCACCTTCATAGACGCAAGAGGGGTCTTAAGCTCATGGGATACGTTCGAAACAAATTCCTGACGGGATTCCTCCTGGGCGTTCAGTCTCTGGCGCATCCGGTTGTAAGCAGCGGCCAGAGTCTCCGTCTCCGTGTAATCCGGCATGGAAATGTCCTCCTCCAGAAAACCTCCTCTGGCCTCAAAGGATGCCGTGACCTTACTGAAAGGACGTACCAGCAGCCGAGACGCATAGAATGCGGCAAGCGCAGAAAAAAGGATCAGAATCCCCTGCAGGATCAGCACGGTGGAGCTCAGTTTCCCTTTTCCTTCTACGATCTCGTCCGTCGGAGCGCTGATGATCAGCAGTCCGTCCACTTCCTTTTCATCTCCGGACGGGTGAACAGGGACCGTCACCTCCAGGAAGCGGGCGCCGCGGTTGTAGTTGCTCGTCGGTTCACCGCCAAAGCTGCGCAGCACTTCCTCCGCAATGATCACCTTTCCTTCGTCCAGACTGAAGGTGTCCCGCAGAATCCGGAAATTCCGGTTGATCACGACCACGCGGCCGTTCCACAGATCCGCCAGCTGGACCAGCTGGGTATCGATCTCATCCGATTCCTCCCCCTGAAGATACTTCGTTTCCTCCAGAAGAGGCGTGATCATCTGCGCTCTGCTGCGGATCAGGGAGACCCGTTGGTCCACCGACTGCGATTCATAATTACGCAGGATCCCGTATTTGAGTACCGCTGTCGGTACAATGCTGATAAACAATAATATAAGAAACAGGCGGAAGCGAAGACTCCTGCTGTACCGCCCGATCTTCTGTCTGAAACCTGCTATTTCGATCGACCTCCTGTTGAAAGACAATTCACCGGAAAATTCTTTCCGTGGATTTCCAATGAGAGAATAAAAGATGCCGCATAAGCGGGTTGATCACTCTTATGCGGCATGCAGCGTCACTCATTTGCAGCGGATCCGTTTTCCGTGAAACTGCCCGGCTGCATTATAATCCCTCAATTAACCCTGAAAATAATAACCAACGCCCCACTTTGTATGTACAAATTTCGGTTCACTCGGGTTTTCCTCGATCTTTTCACGAAGCCGGCGGATATGCACGTCCACCGTCCGCACATCTCCCGGGCCGGGAGTCTCATACCCCCACACAAGGTTCAGCAGGTTCTCCCTGCTGTACACTTTATTGGGATTGAATACCAGAAGTTCAAGAAGGTCGTACTCTTTGGCGGTAAGATTGACCTCTCGGCCGGCGATCGTCACCCGGCGTCCTTCCTGCTCCAGCACCAGATCTCCGGACCGCACCACTTTCCCCTTCTTATCCTGGGCGGGCTTCGATGCTGTCCGGCGCATGATTGCTTTCAGCCTTGCCTTCACCTCCAGAATGTTGAACGGTTTCGTAATATAATCATCCGCTCCGTACTCCAGGCCGAGGATCTTGTCCAGATCCTCCCCCTTTGCGGTAAGCATCACAATAGGGACATCCGAAAATTCACGAATCTGCTGACATACAGACAATCCATCCACCTTCGGCAGCATCAGATCCAGCAGAATGATATCATAGGTATTATCCCGGGCGAGAGCAAGAGCTTCCTCACCATCGTATGCACAGTCCACTTCCATATCATCCTGTTCCAGGCTGAAACGTATTCCTTTTACGATCAGCTTTTCGTCATCAACTACCAGTACTCGTTTTGCCATCTGAACCACTCCTTATTTATCCGACCGTCACCAGAGCGCGGATGCTGTTATAGATCGCATCCTTAAAACCGCTGATCTGTTTGATCTGTTCTGTATCCGTGAAGGAACCATGTTCTCTCCGCCATGAAAGGATCGCCTCTGCCCTCGCCTCTCCGATACCGGGAAGCGTCATCAGCTCTTCCTTTGTCGCGGTATTCAGATCGATGCGGCCCTGCGCATCTTTCCCCGATGCCGTGTCCGGAGCATTCTCCGCTCCGTCCGCATCCTTACCGGGTGCTCCTTCCTCATTTACTCCTTCTTCTTTCAGATGCAGAGTCTCCTCTGCTGTATAGATGCGCAGCCTCTGCCCGTCAAAGAGATGCTCTGCCAGATTGCACCACTGGGTATCGGCATCATCGCGGAATCCGCCGGCTGCTTCCACTGCATCATTGGCGCGCGCATAGACCGGAAGCATATACACACCCGGCCGATTTACGGCGCCGCATACAAATACGGCAATGGTCTCTTCCGGCGTTCCTTCCGCCTCCGTCTGCAGCGCAGCATCCTTCCCGGTATGGCCGGACGACTCGTCCTGTCCTTCCCTTTCCGTCAGCGTTTCCAGATACACTATCTCATTTTTCCTGCATCCGCTCAGCACCATGCAGCTTACAAGCACGCCCAGAAAAGCCCATTTCATATGAAATTGAAAAAAAGCCATACATAACTCCTGTCTGTCCTGCGGACAGCACAGCCCCCGTCATGCATGGCATTATTGTAACAAATCCGTAAAATACTTTCAATATATTTCTGAAAGCGTTTTTTCCAATATCTGCTTCATCTCGTCAATGTCTCTCTCTGTAATGACCAGAGGAGGCACAAAACGAAGCACATCACTGCCGGCTGAAAGTATCACCAGGCCGTTCTTCAGCGCAGCGGAAACGATCTTTCCGACCGGAATATCCTTTACCACCACGCCCTGCATCAGGCCCATTCCCCTGCGTGCGCTAAGGCAGTCATATCTGCTCACAAGATCATCCAGCGTTTTTTCCAGATAAGGCGTGATCTCTTTCACATGCTCCACGATCTTCTTCTCCTCGAACAGGTCAAATACCTTCGACACTGCCGCGCAGGCAAGAGGATTCCCTCCGTAAGTGGTGCCGTGATCTCCCGGGACCAGAGAAGATCCGGCGGTCTTCCCGTTCAAAACGAATGCGCCTACCGGAATGCCGCAGCCAAGCGCCTTGGCGGTGGTCATGATATCCGGCGCCACGCCGTACTCCTGCCATGCGTACATGGCTCCGCATCTCCCCATTCCGCACTGGATCTCATCCAGGATCAGAAGAATGTCCTTTTCATCGCACAATGCCCGCACACTGCGCAGGAACTGCGGATCGGCCGGATAGATACCTCCTTCTCCCTGCACGGTCTCCATGATGATGGCACAGGTGTTCTCATTCACCTGGGCTTTCACGCTCTCGAAATCATTGAAAGAAGCGAAGCGCACTCCTCCCATCAGAGGACGGAAAGCTTCCTGATAATGCGCGTTGCCGGTAACAGACAGAGCACCGATGCTCCTTCCGTGGAAAGACTGATGCATGGCGATGATCTCGTGATCACCCTGCGGATTCTTATTCCAGGCATATTTGCGGGCAGCCTTAAGAGCGCCTTCGATCGCCTCCGTCCCGCTGTTCGTAAAGAAAGCCCTGCTTCCCTCTCCCATTCCGGACGCCTGAATCAGCTTCTCGGCTGCCTGTGAAAGAGGAATATTATAGAACAGATTGGATGTGTGAATCAGTGCATCGACCTGATTCTTCAGGGCATCGTTGTATTCCCGGCAGCCGTACCCCAGGGCAAACACTGCGATCCCGGCACCGAAATCCAGATATTCCTTACCGTTCACATCCTTCAGTTTCACACCGTCACCGCTCTCAAACACGACCGGAAAACGATTGTAGGTATGCAGTACATACTTTTCGGTCTGCTCCATATAGGGGATGCTGTTGTCATTGCTGTATGTATTCGTATCACACATTTTAAAAATCCTCTGATTAAAACCTGATCATTTCTTATCTGCAACGATCTGTGTCCCCACGCCTTTGTCGGTGAAGAACTCCAGAAGAAGCGCGTGCTCAATGCGTCCGTCCAGGATATGCACTTTTTCAACGCCGCTCTCGATGGCATCGATACAGCTCTGCAGTTTCGGCAGCATACCGCCGCCGACGAAGCCTTCCGCTATGAATGCTCTTGCCTGTGAGGCAGTCATCTCGCTCACCAGGGTGGACGGATCCGAAGGATCCCTGTACACTCCCTCGATATCACTCAGGAACACCAGCTTGGAGGCTTTCATTTTGGTGGCCACCGCACAGGCTGCATCATCTGCATTAATATTGAAAGAATGGTACTCATCGTCGGATCCGATGGGGCAGATCACGGGGATGAAGTCATTATCCAGCAGCGTATCCAGCAGATGGGTATTCACTTCCCGCACCGTTCCGACAAAGCCGATATCCTGTCCGTCAGCCGCTGTCCTTCTGTCAACGCGAAGGACGGTTCCATCCTTTCCGCTGATGCCCACTGCCTTCAGGCCTGTCTTTTCCATCATGGATACCAGTCCCTTGTTCACCCGGTTGAGCACCATCTCCGCGACCTGGATCGTATCCGCATCCGTCACACGCAGGCCGCCCACAAAGCGGGTCTCCAGTCCGACCCTTCCGATCCATTTTGTGATCTCTTTCCCGCCTCCGTGTACGATGATAGGCCGGAAGCCCACAAGTTTGAGCAGCGCCACGTCTCGGATCACGCTTTTCTTCAGTTCATGCTCAACCATGGCGCTCCCGCCGTATTTTACTACGATCGTCTTGCCATGGAACTGGCGGATATAAGGCAGCGCTTCGATCAGTACATTCGCTTTTGCCAGCAGTGTTTCCATTGAATCCATATATATGTCCTTTCATAGCTGCCCGGATGGTCCGAAGCAGGTTCGTCTCTGTTCGTTCTGTCTGTCAGGATCTGTAATCGGCATTGATCGATATATATTCATGCGTCAGATCGCATCCCCACGCTGTGGCTGTATGCTCACCTGCGTGCATTTGGATACGGGCTGTGATCTCCGGTGCGGAAAGGATCTTCGTAGCTGTCTCCTCACTGTAATCCGCCGCTGTCCCGCCGGAAATGATCTGCAGCGTTCCATTTGCGCTCTCAAACCAGAGATCCACTTTGTCCGGATCGAATGAGGCTCCGGAATATCCCATCGCGCACAGGATCCTGCCCCAGTTGGCATCATGGCCGGCGATCGCCGTTTTCACAAGATTGGAGGTGATCACGGATTTTGCCAGGGTGACCGCCTGTTCGTGGGAGGAAGCGCCCTCCACTGTCACTTCGAACAGACAGGTGGCTCCCTCCCCGTCCGCCGCCATATGCTTCGCCAGCCAGGTGTTCACCATATTCAGAGCCTCGCAGAAAGCATCAAAATCCTTTCCGGGTGCAGTGATCTTTTCATTCCCGGCAAGCGCGTTGGCCAGAATAATGCAGGTGTCGTTAGTGGAGGTGTCCCCGTCTACGGAGATCATATTGTAAGTTTTCGATATATTGCTGCTCAATGC
>CACZZH010000131.1 GCA_902785635.1 uncultured Lachnospiraceae bacterium | reverse complement strand
TGCAGGGTATCAACACATTTGTTGACGGTGCGGAGCAGTTTGATGATATCACCATGCTCTGCTTCAAATACATAGGTCCCGTTCAGGAAGACGGAGCGACAGACATCGTTGATAGGGATGCGGATGCGTCAGCTGCTGACGATAATGAAAAAAACAGTCAGGAGAGCAAAAAACGGGAAGGTACAGACCAGGAGAGCGAAACCCGGGAGAGTAAAGACCGGGAGAGCGAAGACAGGGAGGGTACAGCACAGGACAGTGAAAGTGTCTGATGAAAAGCGTGTGAAAGAAACAGCTTGAGGCATCTGGTTCATATGAATAAAGAAAAAGACCCCGCTCATATTTACGGATTTGAGCGGGGTCACTTTATGGCTGGGGAACAGGGTGAGACATATACCTCTGTAGTCAGCAATAATTACCCTCTCCGTGTCCCTAAAAAGCTGACCACTTCACAGGAAGTGTTCCGGTCAGCTTCAGCTGACAACGTTGACCGGTTTGCCTTCAAAGAAGCCGCGGATGTCATCGGCGATTACGCCGACAAGGCGCTGGCGGGTCTCCAGGCCCTTCCAGCCCATGTGGGGTGTAATGATCACATTGTCCATGGTGTAGAGCGGATCGTCTGCAGCAGGCGGCTCAGTTTCCTGCACATCCAGACCTGCACCTGCAATCTTCCCGGCAGCGAGGGCACTGATCAGGGCGGGCTGATCGATGAGGGCGCCTCTGGAGGTATTGATCAGGAAGGCAGAGGGTTTCATCAGGGAAAGCGTTTCTTCATTGATCATGTGGCGGGTCTTGTCATTTAAAGGGCAGTGAAGGGAAACATAGTCGCTTTCTTTAAGAAGAGTATCAAGGGATACAAAAGACAGATTCTCCTGATCGGGGCGACGGGTTCTGGTATAGCAGAGGACTTTCATGTCCATTGCCTGTGCCACACGGATCACCTGACGTCCGATATTGCCGTAACCGACAACACCGAGTGTTTTCCCGTTCAGTTCCACGTGCGGTACCTGCAGATGCTCTGTGAAATTGGTCCTGTCGCCTTTTGCAAGCATCTTCATCTGTGTCTGCATGGTCGAAGAGAGGTTCAGCATCATCATGACGGCGGTATGCGCCACTCTGTGTGAACTATAGGCAGGGACATTGCAGACGGTGATTCCTTTTTTGACTGCCGCATCAATATCAATGTTATTATATCCTGTGCCGGCTTCACAGATTAATTTTACACTGTCCGGGAACTGTTCGATCATTTCCGCCGGGACCGGAAGCTCTTTGGTCACAACCGCACAGGCACCCTGGATCCGGCTGATGATCTCCTCAGGGGCACTGTCATCATAGACAATTGTCTCCGGAGAAAGGATGCTGAAATCCAGCAGCCCGTCATAATTCATTTTTGCAGCATTCAAAACCACTACTTTCTGATTACTCACAGCTTCCTCCTTTGTGTTTGCCTTGTATGATTACGATTCCACGTTTATTTTACTACGAGGAGGAATTCTCTGGCAATGAAAACCATTGGGAGTATGACTGTACGTTACAAGTCACTCCCCCACCAGTTTCGACGTGTTTTTGAGCGTCGGAACGCTCAAAAGCCGGAGTTTTACGGCGTTCGGCGTTTCGCGAAGCGAAATTGGAATCGCCGGACGCAACGTTACCGTCACACCCTGGTCAGGGTGTGACGAGTAACCTTCGGCCGGCCAGTTCCGGTTTATACTGCAACAATTGAGTTGTCATTCCCCAATGGTTCCTGTATACTTGGATTTGGTACCCCCTGCAAAAATCAGCTTGTATTCTCTGCGCGGTGTACTGGTGTTTGTCTCACCTGAGAGATTTTCGAAACGAATATATATGACCATGTTCAATTTGTCTGCAGGGAAGAGTCTATGCCGGCATATGAAAAAAAGCTGTACAAGTGGCAGAGGGAGTGTCTCGACGCCTGGAAGAATAATCATTACAGGGGAATCGCCAATGTGGTGACCGGCGCCGGAAAGACCTTTCTGGCGCTTGCAGCAATCGCACAGGCAAGAGCGCTGTATCCGGATCTGATGGTCCGGATCGTGGTGCCTACGATTCCGCTTGCCCATCAGTGGGAGATGGCGCTTCTTCATCAGTCCGGTCCGGATGAGTGGCGTCCGGGCTTTTTTGGAGGTGGAAAAAGGGATGATCCTGATCGTCATGTGATCATATATATCATTAACTCCGCGAGGGATTCGCTTGCGGGGCACATCCGGAGAGACCTGGCACTGCAAAGGCACGTCCTGTTAATCTGCGATGAATGTCACCATTATACAAGCAAAGAGAACAGAAAAATCTTTGGTTTTCTGGAAGGGGCTCATGCTTCTGCGCTTCGCGAAAAGGAGCTGTATCTGTGCCTGGGACTGTCAGCTACACCGTTCGGTACATCGAATGATGAAGTCCTGTTCCGCTCCCTGGGCAGAGAGATCTACCAGTACGGCTTTGATTCCGCCGTCAATGAAGGTATCATTTCTCCCTTCACTGTGTGCGAGGTATCGTCTTCTTTTTACGCGGACGAACTGGCCGAGTACGGGGAGCTCACTTTCAGGATCGGAAAGGCGCTCATTGCGCTGCTGAGGGCACATCCTCAACTGAAAAAGCTCAGGGAGAGAAAGGAAAAGTCCTTTATCAGAGCTGTGATGCGGATCGCGAAAGAAGCGGACATGGATCCGGAGGAACCGGCCTGCACCTATCTGATGCTGACCTGGCAGCGAAAGGAAATCAGTACACTGGCCAGGGCAAGGCTCTCCTGTTGTCTTTCTATTCTGGAACAGCTCAGGGAAAGTGACCGTGTTCTGATATTCTGCGAGAGGATCGCTCAGGCGGAGGAAATGGCGGGCCTGATCCGGCGGGCTTTCGGTAATGTCTGCGGAGTTTATCATTCGCAGATGACAAAAGAGGCGCGGACAAGGATCCTGTCGGAATTTCGCGAGGAGACGTTCCGCATCCTGGTGAGCTGTAAAGCGCTGGATGAAGGGATTGACGTCCCGGACGCGAATATCGGGATCGTACTCAGTTCCACTGCCGTGGAACGGCAGCGGATCCAGCGGCTTGGGCGTTTGATCAGAAGGGCGGAAGGCAAGGCAACTGCCTGTCTTTATTATATTTATATCCGGGAGTCAACGGACGATGCCGCTTTCCTGCCTGAACTGCAGGAATGTGAATCCTTCAGTCTGCGGTATTATCCTGCAGAGGGCATTTTTTCCAACGATCTGTACGAATACGTCAGCGGCGGGCTGGTGCGGTCAGCCAGGGATCAGGGATATAATACCGCACAGCTCGAAGAGGTGCGCAAATGTCTTACCGAGGGACTGGTGTGCGCGGATTATCTGCTGTCTGCAAAAGAGCAGGCACGGCGGGCACAATCAGCAAAAGACAGACATTCGAAAAACTACTGGGGCGTGATGAGACGTGTCGGAGACGCGTTCCGGGGAAAAAGATAAAGAAAATGATATAGATAAACAAAAAGAAACAGAAATAATAAAGATAAAGAGAAAGTCAAAGAAAAACAAAAGACAAAGATAGAACAATAGACAATGTCGTAGAAAACAGGAGAAAATGAACAGGATGAACTACGAAGAATTATATGGCGCACTGCAGCCTCTGGAAAAGTCACTGAAGGATTCCGCAGCGGCAGTCACAAGGCAGCAGAAGTCGATCCAGAAAAATACCGAGACAGGGAATCTGACGGAAGTAAAGAAAAGTCTTGAAGCGATCGCGGATGCGACGAAGACCTTACAGGAAGGAATCGATGCTGTCCGGGACAAGATCGAAGCTTTTGATACGAAAGCATATTTTGCGGGCGGTGATTTTACAAAGCAGCTTTTGGAATCCTGTGCGGAAAAAGGCGTCGATGTCCGCGGAGAGACGGGTGTCTATGAGATGTTCCCCTTCAAAGTGAGGATCATCGGAGACGAGGAGCATGACAGTGAAGTCTGGATCAACAGGAAGAAGCTGCCGAGCTTTAGACCCTCGTACGTGGCGGAATCGATCCATGCCGATCAGGTGAAGCTCTATAATGCGAAATTTAACGAACAGACTTTTATGTCAGAGCTGGCAGATGCTTATGAACTTGCCTGCCTGAAGTCAAATGCCCGTATCGGCAGTACACAGAGCCTGGACAAGATTTATAAATTCCTTGCCCCTACTGCCCGGGCACGCAAGGATTATGACAAGCAGGCTTATGCCTTTGACCTGGCGCGTCTCTATGAAAAAGGAACGGACGCCTGGATCTCCAAATCCGGGAAGAGATATTACTTCGGGACCAGCAGGGACGGCAAAAGCGGGATCCGTGTTCTGAGCAGCTCCGGTGTGGAGTCCTTCATCAACACGCTGAAAATGGTAATGGAGCAGTAAACCATTTCGTTCTTGTAAAGGACAATTGAAAGGGGACGATTTCATGACAGAGCAAGTATCGGGAGACGCCGCGGTGGAATGTCTGGCGAAGGGCCTGCCCCCGGGGCGGGGTACCCTCCTGAAAGAAATAACAGCCGGCCTGGATCCGCTGACTTCTTTTCTGAGCGAACAATACCTGGAGGATTATATCTGCCGGGGCGGAAGCAAGATGAAGTTTGTGACCGGCCGCAGCGGGAGCGGGAAGACGCATTTTTCCATGCGCATACTGGACGAAGCCGCTGAAAGGGGCTTTCTCACCGTTTCTTTTTCCGCAAAAGACGTCTGGCTCCATGATTTCAGGGAAATCTATCTGGAGATTCTCCGCCAGTGTGATATTGAACATGTCCTGCAAGGCTGCGCCGGGCAGATCATACGGGAACTTGGTTATGATCCGACTGAAATCGAAGAAGGAAAGAGTTTCATGGATTTTCTCTCTGAACGTGGTGAAGCGGATCCGATCTCCCGTGGAGAAATCCGAAGCGCGCTCAGAACATATTTTACGAAAAATCCGCTGCTGGACAATAATTTTGCCTTTTGTTGCTCGATTCTCACCGGCGGTATCCTGGGCCATCCGGTTCTGGAACCGGCCAGCCGGGAACTCGTGCTGTCTTTTCTACATGGAGATAAATCCGTCAAACTCGGACAGCTCCGCGCGCTGGGACTTTCTCCTTCCAGAGTCACGAAGATCAATGCCAGGCATCTGCTCCGCTCTCTGGCGGAGGTCGTGCATCTGGCTGGCTACGCGGGCATGGTCGTGTGCATCGATGATCTGGAAATGCTCATGAATCGCGCGGCAGGCACCACCATGCGGTATACAAAGCTGCGCAGAAATGATGCCTTCGAGAGCATCCGGCAGTTGATCGATGACATCGACAATATGCGTTATATCCTCTTCCTGTTCGCATTTGATCGTGGACTGATGGACAATGAAAATGCCGGTTTCAAGACCTATCAGGCGCTCTGGATGCGGATCCAGAACGAAGTGGTCAGCTCACGCTTCAACTGTTTCGCAGACATCCTTGATCTGGACCGCTATGCGGAGGAGTCTTATACCGAAGACGTTCTGATTGAGATGTCAGAAAAGTTTGCGAAGATCCTGTCGAAATATGGCTGGCCCGCAGCGGCGCTGGACAGGGAGAAAGTCAGGGAACTGCAGGAGCGGGCAAAATTCGGCGGAATCGGAATCCCTTACCTTATCAGCCGCGCCGTTCTCTCCAATGAAACAGACTGAACTGCAGGTGCCGGAAACGAAGCACCGGTTACTGTCCACGCCCTGTCGGGCACCTGAACAGTACCTGCAAAATCCCATTTCACAAAGCGAGGCCATGTTATCGTTGTCGTGATGGGATTTTCCCGTTGTGTTCGGTTATTTGCGGTAAAAAAGCGTGCAAAAACACCTCGAATTCAGCGGCGTGTGAACAAGTATCGCTACACATTCGCACCCCGCCTCGTGGCGGACACTTCCGGAAAGGGGAGTTGTGAAAATGATGCAAAGTCAATCCATTGGCGCACAGAAGAATACAGATTTTAATGCCCGGCATGTGATCGAGGCGCTGCGCAGCGGCGTGCCGTCGCGCGCGGTCGGCGAATACTTTTCCGAAGCGCGTCCGGCGATGATGCGCAGGGTACAGGACCGGCTGGAAAAAGTGGTCGAAACAGGACACTCTGACGGAATGGTATTCACCGGACGTTATGGAGAAGGAAAGACACACCTGCTCAACACAGCATTCAGCATGGCCTTTGCGGAAAATATGGCTGTTTCATTTGTGTCCCTGGGAAAAGAAACACCTATCGACAAACCCCATCAGCTCTATCCCAAGATCATTGCCAACACCTATCTGCCTGGTGCCGCCCAGCCCGGGTTCCGCCGGAAGCTGGAGGATCTGACAAAGGGAAGCAATGTCTCCGGAGAGCTTCTTGCTTATACGGCAAAGGAACTGGAAACAGACAAACTCTATTTTCTTCTTCGGGCTTTTCTGGGTACACAGGAAGAAGACGAAAGATATGCTTTCCTGGCTGATCTGGAGGGAGATTTTACCACCGGTCCCCTGATCAAACGCAGCTATCGCAGGATCACCGGTTCCGTGGCCAGATTCAACCAAAATTTCAGCAAGACAAAACATATCTATGACTATTTCTACTTCATCAGTCATCTGTTCAGGCAGCTTGGCTATAACGGATGGGTGATTCTGTTTGATGAGGCAGAGCTGATCGGAGGAATGGGCAAAAAGGCGCGCGCCAAAAGCTATGTGGAGATGCAGCGTTTTCTGAAGCCTTCCCCCAGGCTCGAAAGTGTGTTTTCCCTGTTTGCGTTCAGCTCTTCCTACGTCGAAGACGTGATCGACAAAAAGAAGGAATTTGAGAATGTCGAGGGAGTATTTGATGAAGACAAGGACGCGCTGTCAGCCTCTCATGCCTCTCTCCATGCAATTGAAAATGCCCCGGAACTTGCGCCTCTGACAAAAGAAGAAATCACACAGATTCTTATGAGCATCCAGGATTTCCACGGAAGGGCATATGGCTGGCACCCCGACGTATCCGCTGAATCCATTTACGCCGCAACAGAAGCCGGCGGCTACCTGCTTCGCACCAAAATCCGCGCCGCAATCGAGTTTTTTGACCAGCTCTACCAGTACGGTGCAGCCGGAAGGACAAAAATCACAGAGCTCGGAAAAGAAACCTTTGAAGAGGACGATACGCCTGATTTGCCGAACCTGGATGAGCTGTAAGACCGGAACTGCAAGGAGACATCAAATGTGCTCAAAGGGACGATCAGAATCGTCCCTTTGAGCACATTGTTTGCGTGGGCAGTGTCATGATAATAGTGTAGAGCCGGCCAGACCGCCCAGCGCATAGAACATCATTGTCATTCTTAAGGGTCATGGACAGTGTCTGCGCGTTCCAGTAAGGGAATGTCGCGGAAGTGGATCTGGAAATAATATGGTGTTGTATCATAAAACTTGACACTTCTCCTTCACGGATTTATAAGAAAATCAGTGAAGATGGAGGTCAAAATGGCACAGAAAAAAGTTTACGACAAAGAATTCAAAGTTCAGGCCGTAAAGCTCGGTCGGGAGATTGGTTTCTCCAAAGCGGCCAAAGAACTCGGCATCAACGTAGATACGCTCTATGGATGGAGTAAGGCCGCTAATGAGGGACGGCTGGATCTTGGACCTGGTACACATACTCCTCAGACAGCAATGAGTCTGACCGAAGAGCTCCAGAAGCTCCGCCAGGAAAACAGAGAGCAGGCGAAGCTTATTCAGCGGTTAAAAGAGGAAAACGAGTTTCTCGCAGAAGCAAGCGCTTTTTTCGCGGCGAGCCGTCGGAAGTCTCCAAAAACCTGAGAATGAGGTTTATTGATATAAAAACTGACGGCGGCAGGATCAAGGGAAAGATCGCTTTCTATTGCAGCATACTCAAGGTTTCCCGCCAGGGATTCTACTTTTTTCTGAAACATCGGGATGATCCCTGGAAATATGAAGGTGTTGCAGAGAAAATGCGGGCCATTATCACTGTTATCCCGAATTAGGAATAATAGTGATCGCGGAAGCCAATATACCAGCTCTATCTACCGAGCGGAGCTTAAACGCTATGGAATCATTCAGAGCATGAATAGTGCCGGCGGAAGATGCCACGACAATGCCCGCTGTGAAGCATTGTGGGCCCGAATGAAGGAGGAACTCCTCTATGGGCGGTACAACACGAAACAGATGACTATCGACGAACTGAAAACCCTGATCTGGCGGTATTTCATCATCTACTGGAACAATAGACGTATATGTTCAGCAAACGTCGGTCTTCCTCCAATGGTCATGAGGCAACAGTACTATGACTCGTTGGATCGGACTGCATAAAAGTTCCGTGAGGAAAATGTGTCAAGTAATATTGACAATATCATTTGGAAGTTGTCACGGATAACCTTTTCGAAACCGATGCGATTCGCGAATTCCTTCAGAAGGAACAAGCCTCCGTCGGAAGAAAGTTCGCCGCCATTGA
>CACZZH010000130.1 GCA_902785635.1 uncultured Lachnospiraceae bacterium | reverse complement strand
GCGTAAACTCGCTGCGCTCAAACAGTACGGTTTTTGCTCATTCCACATCCTTCGTTCATGAAGAAGTTCTAAGGCTTGTGCAGATTGTTTGAATTGTTCACACAATTCCATTTCGCACAGAGTTTCGCAAGAGCCTGGGTTGGGTTTCAGAAGAAAGGAGGAGAGTATGGCATTATGTAAGAATTGTGGGACTGAGATCCCTGAGGGAACAAAGTTCTGTCCCAATTGCGGAGCACCGACAGGGGACGGTCAAACGAACAGTGTTATGACAGACCGCGCAGAGGGAACAGCAGGTACCTATGAAACGGGGCAGCCGGTCTCAGATAACGGGCAGTCTTCGCATCAGCAGGGGCAGCAGATTTCAGATAACAGGCAGCCTTCGTATCAGCAGGGGCAGCCGGTCTCAGATAACGGGCAGGCTTCGTATCAGCAGGGGCAGCCGTTCTCAGACAACAGGCAGGCTTCACCTCAGAAAGGACAGTATCTGCAGATTGACCCCGGTCCTGTAAAGAATGTGCCGGCTTCCGGGATCAATAAATTCAGTAAATTTTTTGGTATAGCGCTTTTCATACTTGCGATAGCGGCCTTTTTAACGGATCCGCCTTTTGTCACAATCATATTGTCTGCCGCCATTATTGCGGGAGCCGTATTTTGTATCTCCAGAAAGTATAAACGGAAAGGATTCAGCATAGCGGCCATCGTATTCGCAGCTCTGTGTCTTTTCGGAGGAGTTTCACAGGCCAGAAATTATGGGATGTTCACGACTCCCCGGGTCGACAGCAGTGCCGCCGGTGCCGGTGAAGGAAAGAATGCCGATAACAGTGCTTCGGGACAGCAGGCAAATACTCCGGCACCGACCGCAGCGCCGGGCAATACCGTGACGGATACCTCTGCGCAGGGCAGCGGGACAGAAGGGTCAGCATCCAAGGATGCTTCACAATCGACGGCAGCCTCTGAGACACCGGCAGAATCAAAGGCAGCGGAGAACACGGAGGGCACAGAGCAGGCTCCGGGGGTGGATCCGGAACTCAAGGCTTTTCTTGACAGTTATGAGAAATTCGTCGATGAGTATGTTGCATTTATGAAAACCTACAATTCTGATCCGGCAAATGCCCTGTCCATGCTGGCCGAATATTCTCAGATGATGGCCAGTTATGCTGACTTCAAGATGCTGGAAATATTATCTGATTCATAAATCAATAACCGGCGAAAGGGGGCCGTCATTATTGACAGCCCCCTTTGCCATTTGCTCCGAACTCACTGCCTCGGAAAGCAGAGAGCACATATTTTAGTCTAATTCTTCTCCGTTGCTGGCAATGACCTTCTGGTACCAGCCAAAGGATTTCTTCTTATAACGGTTGCCGCTTCCGGTCCCGTCGTCATTCAGGTCGACATAGATGAATCCGTAGCGCTTACGAAGCTCGCCGGTGGTGAAGGACACAACGTCGATGCAGCCCCAGGGTGTATAGCCCATAAGGTCAACGCCGTCCAGTTCCACAGCCTTTTTCATTTCTATGATGTGGGCCTTCAGGTAATCGATACGATAGCTGTCGTCGCAGGTGTGGTCTTCTTCCAGTTTGTCAATGGCGCCAAAACCGTTCTCTACAATGAACATGGGCTTCTCATAGCGCTCATACATGACATTCAGGGAATAGCGAAGGCCTACGGGATCGATCTGCCAGCCCCAGTCGGATGCCTTTACATAAGTGACAGCGTCCGACATATAGTAGCTGAATCCGATATAATCCACAACGCCTTCGGACAGGATCTTCTCATCCTCCGGCTCCATGAGTGGAGCGTTGCCTTCCCTCGCCCATGCCTTTTTTGCATAGGCTCCGTAATGGCCCCGGCAATGTACGTCCATGAAGTAGAATTTGCCGTGCATGGCCTCATTGGCTAACATGACATCCTCCGGATCGCAGGAGTAGGGATATACCGGAACGAAGGAGCACATGCAGCCGATTTTGAAGTCGGGATTGATCTCATGTCCTTTTTTAACGACCAGCGCAGAAGCAACCAGCTCATGGTGAGCCGCCTGATAAAGCGCCTTTTTGGGATCCTCGAACTCTGAGAATTTGATGCCGGAGTTGGTCCAGCCGAAAATATCCAGAGAGGTGTCGGCCTGGTTGTTGATCTCGTTGAAGGTCATCCAGTATTTGACCTTATCCTTATACCGTTCCATGACGGTGACAGCATAGCGGACAAAGAAATCTATGCACTTCCGATTCATCCAGCCGCCGTAATGTTTGGCCAGATAGAAGGGCATCTCGAAGTGGCTCAGGGTGATGACAGGCTCGATGCCGTATTTGTGCATGGTGTCGAACATATCATCATAAAATGCGAGGCCGGCCTCGTTGGGCACGAGCTCGTCGCCGTTGGGAAAGATCCGGCTCCAGGAAATGGAAGTGCGGAAGCATTTGAAGCCGAGCTCGGCAAAGAGAGCGATATCGTCCCTGTAGGTATGATAGAAGTCAATGCCCTTGTGATTTGGATAACTTTCTCCCGCTACAACGCCATCTGTAATACGGCGGCGCTCGGAAACTGTTCCGGCAGTCAGAACATCGCTGACGGAAGGTCCGCGGCCGTCCTGATCCCAGCCGCCTTCTAACTGGTGAGCGGCAACTGCGCCGCCCCAAAGGAAGTTTTCAGGTAATGACATATTTTCCTCTCCTTTCTGAACAATTGATCCGGGGATGATCATCAGGCTTTTGCGGTGTAGAGCTTATCTCCTACCTGGACCGGCCCGGATGTTTTGATCACGTCTATGGAGGTGTATTCATCTGCGTTGGTCACCAGAACAGGGGTAAAGGTCTTGAAATCCTTTTTGATCGCTGCCAGATCGAATTCCATGAGCAGATCTCCGGCCTTTACTCTGTCGCCGTCTTTGACCTTGGGAGTAAAGTGCTTCCCGTTCAGGGAGACAGTCTCCAGGCCCACATGGATCAGCATTTCAGCACCGGAATCCGTCACCAGAGCGATAGCGTGTTTTGTGTCAAATACGGAGGCGACAGTGCCATCCACGGGGCTGTAGAGTTTTCCTTCAGAAGGCAGGATAGCTACGCCCTGTCCCAGGATACCGTCTGCAAATGTGGCATCCGGCACCTTGGAAAGCTCAACAAGCTCGCCGTTCAGAGGTGAGGATACAGTTACGTCAGAAAGCGCAGGTTCTGCCGCGCTGGCCGCATCGTCCTCCTCTTCCGGGATCTCGACCGGATCGTCAAAACCGACAAACTGTACCAGGATCACTGCCAGCACACAGGCAACAGCGGTACCGATCAAAACACCTATGACAGAGCTGGAATAGTTGCCGGCTGTTCCGAGAGTCTCACACGTTTGCTGAGCCGCTTCGTTGTAGATCGAGTTGGGGATGGACAGGAATCCTGTCAGACCTGCATAGACGAAGTAGCGGGCATTAAAGAAGGAAGCCACGATGGAACCGACAGCTCCGGCGATACAGCCGCAGATGAAGGGCTTCTTAAAGCGAAGAGTGACACCGTAGATGGCGGGCTCTGTGATACCGAAGAGGCCGGTGGCAGCGGAAGAAACCGCTACGTTCTTGATCTGGGAGTTCCTGGACTTCAGGAATACACCAAAGCAGGCAGCTGTCTGGGCGCAGACCGCGATGCCCATGAAGGGCTGCATCTGGTCAAAACCAATGTTGGCATAGTTGGCAATAGACAGAGGGGTGAAGCTCCAGTGGACGCCGAAGACGACCAGGACCTGCCAGACTGCGCCAAGGATTGCGGAAGCCAGCCATGGCAGGAAGGAGTACAGGGCGTTGTAGGCATTGGCCAGACCGTTTGCCAGCAGTGTAGATACCGGGCCGATGACAAGGATGGTCAGAGGGACCATGATCACGGTGCACAGGAAAGGAGTTCCGATCGCCTTGAAAGTGTCAGGCAGAGCATTCTCGATTTTGTGCTCGACCCAGCTGAGAACAGCCACCAGAATAATGGGCGGAATGACCGTGGAAGTATATGTGACGGAAGTAAGCGGAATGAAGAAGAACTTCAGTGGAGTGCCCTCACTGATGCTTGCTGCAATGGTTGCCCATGTGGGGTTGGTCAGAGCAAGACAGCACCAAAGTGCGATATAGGGGCTGCACTTGAAATGTCTGGAGCCGGCCACTGCGATAAAGACAGGCAGGAAAGTGAACGGAGTCCAGGAGATCATGTCATAGACCTGGTTTGCGCCTGTGGCTGAGATATCAACGAACAGGCGGATAATGATAAGAATACCCTGCAGCAGACCGGCAGCTGCCAGCACGTATACGAATGGGGCGATACAGCCGGACATCATGGCGATGACACGGTTGATCAGGCTTTCTTTGATTTCCGGAGCATCCTGAGAAAAAGTCATCATACCTGCCAGATGTTCGTACACATCCTTGGCATGCGTACCGATGACGATCTGATACTGACCGCCTGCCTGAATGATCTGAATAACACCGGGCATCTGCTCGATTTTTTTTGTCACGGCCTCAGTCGGGTTTTCTTTCAGGACGAGCCGAAGTCTGGTGGCGCAATGCGTTGCCGTCATAATGTTGCTTTCACCGATCGTATCTTTAATATCGGCAGCAAGCTTAGCGTAATCACGAACTTTTTTTTTTTTTTTTTTATTTCCTTCCTCTTGATCCGTCCGCTTCCCCGGAGGCTGGCCGGTCCATGGGGCGGCGGAACAACGATATACGGTAACCTAGGTGTTAATATAAATTTTAGAGGAAGATTTCATCGTTTTCATTATTTCAGGCGCTAAAAAAACAAGTCCCGTTTTTTGAGACTTGTTTTTTTTTTTTTTTTTTTTGTTTTTCTATTCTTCTTTCAGACGACCGGCCAGCCGTTTGCCCAGCAGTTCAGCCAATATGACTGCGGGTGCCTGGGAAGTGAAGTCAATATCTTCGGTTTCCATATCGGAGTCTCCCCCTATTCGACGTTGGTTGATGAAATAGGGCAGCGTGATATCAGAAAGCTTAGCAATTGTATTTTGATCTGTGTTTGAGATACAGACGATCCGGCATCCATGTTTCTTCAGATTATTGGCAAGCACGACCGGTTCATAGGACTCTCCTGATACAGAGAAAATAACAGCGACGGTATTTATTTTTTCATCCAGCTGATGCACCGGATAATAGGGATCTGTTATGGGGAGAGAGAACTTGCCGAAGCTGGTAAAATATCTGGCTGCGTGCTCGGCTGCATATCCGGAGTTACATATACCTACACAGATCACACGGTCAGCCCTGGCAATAATACCGACCGCCTCATCCAACTGTTTCTGATAGGCGGGGTTTTCCAATCGCCCCAGAAAGGTCCGGAGCTCATCCAGATCATCAGGGACCTGAACAGTGTTCTTCTGCCCCACATATTGCTTCAGCTTATACTTGAATTCAGTGTATCCGTAGCAATCCAGCTTTTTACAGAAGCGTAAGATGGTAGAGGTCGAGACATGGGCTTCTGAAGCCAGCTCCCGTATCTTCATGTAGGGACTGCAGCCTTATGCTGTATGATATACTGATACACTTTGAGTTCTAATTCGTTCAGACTTTTGACCTGTTCTACAGTAAACATTAAAGATGTCCTCCACGCTGCCACCGGAAAGATGTCGTCCATGCTGCTGCCATCGGATATTATCAGAATAGCATATTTGGGCTGTTTACGCGAAGTGTTTTTGTCTCCGGTCAGAAATCCTTACCACACATTGCGTGGGTGCTGAGGGAATGGTAAAATAAAAAGAAAAGTAATGCGAGGTGTATGAGATGGAATCGGCGGATAAAATTAAAAGTTTGCGCGAATCAACAGGGATGACAAGAAAAGCCTTCTCTGATCATACCGGAATTCCTGTGAGAACTTTGGAAGATTGGGAAGCCGGCAGAAGAACGCCGCCGGAATATATTCCGAGGCTGCTGGAGTATCAGCTGAAATATGAAGAACTGATTAAGAGGTTGGACCGGCAATAACGACAAGGCCTTCATGATGGCTCTGATTTCATATGGTGATGATGTGTATTTTTGTCGTTCGTTTCTAAGGCAATGGCGATTGCAAAAAGCATTGCATTTATTATGGGTATTGGTATACTGAAATTGATGGTGAGGAGACAGCATGGGATTACAATTTGAATGGGATGAGGAGAAGGAACGGATAAACATCGCTAAGCATGGCATCGACTTTTCAACAGCGAGTCATGTGTTTTTGGATCCTGATCGCCTGGAATATTATGATGAAAAACACAGCACTGCAAATGAAGATCGTTTCATTACAATTGGGTTTGTGGGAGATGTACTGACGGTTGTATATACAGAACGTGCCGATGTACTTCGGATCATTTCCGCCAGAATTGCAACAAAGAAAGAGAAGGTGATTTATTATGGCAATTAAAAAATATGTTTTAGATCCAGATCAGGAACTGACTAATGAACAGATCTTAATGATCAGGGAAGCTGCGAAACATCCTGTTGTCACAGATGATAATCCTGAATTGACAGATGAGCAATTAGCATTGATGTGCAGAGTGCATGAAAGCAGACGTGCAGAACGCAGGAGACAAAATGTAACTCTCCGCCTTACTCCGCAGGCAATTCAGAAAGCAAAAGCTCTGGGAAAAGGATACAGTGGAATACTAAGTCGAATTGTAGAAAGTATCCTGAATGATCCGGCGGAATTAAGTAAATATTTGTAAACGAAATCTGTAATAAAGTCTTGCATGTTGTATAGATCCATTTATAAAGCACTAAAGAATCCCTGGATATGACTTTCCTTCCGTACACAATAATTATATGAGAAGAATTAGTTCGGATACTGAAAAAGTCAGAGAGTAACGAAAGTATGTTAAGACTAAGACCATATAAGAACTGCGATGCAGATATAATAGCATCCTGGATAAAAAATGAATATGCCTTCAGACAGTGGTGCGCTGACCGATATGATCGATACCCCATCAGCGGAGCAGATATCAACGCGCATTACGCAGAATTTGCAGACGCAGACTGGTTCTATCCGATGACGGCGTTTGATGAGACCGGTGTCGTCGGACATTTGATCATGCGATTTACCGACGAAGAGAAGAGGATCCTGCGTTTTGGTTTCGTCATCGTTGATGTGAACAGGCGTGGTGAGGGGTATGGCAGGGAAATGCTTTCTCTTGCCCTGCAATATGCTGCCCTGATCCTGAAGGCAGAGAAAGTGACTCTGGGAGTTTTTGAGAATAATCCGGCAGCTTATCATTGTTACAGAGCAGCGGGATTTCAGGATGTGCCGACAGAACAGGCAGAATATTATCATGTTCTCGGTGAGAACTGGAAATGTCTGGAAATGGAGAGAACGCTGTAACGTAAATAAGGAGACCATCAGACTATGATGCTTAAGATTGCACTGCTCCAGCTGCTTCCCGGTGGAAGCTTAGCTGAGCAGCAAAATATAGGAACATCTGCCTGCAGAAAGGCAAAAGATATGGGGGCAGACATCGCCCTGTTTCCGGAAATGTGGAGCGACGGATACTTTCTTCCGCAGGAAGAGGGTGCCGTGGATGCGCTGGCCATTACGGCAGACAGTGAATTCATCTGCGCATTCAGAGAGCTTGCAAAAGAGCTGCAGATGGCGATCGGGATCACATTTCTTGAAAAGCACGACCCGAAACCGCTCAATTCCATTCTTCTCTTCGACAGAAAGGGAAATGAAAGGCTGCACTATTCGAAAGTCCATATCTGTGCCTTTGCCGACGAAACAGTTCTTTCACCGGGAGAAGATTTTTATGTGACTGATCTGGATATCGGCAGAGGGACCGTCAAGATCGGGTCCATGATCTGCTTTGACAGAGAATTTCCGGAGAGTGCAAGGATCCTGATGCTGAAAGGGGCGGAAGTGATCCTTGCACCGAATGCCTGCCCGATGGAGATCAACAGACTCTCAGCGCTTCGGACAAGAGCATATGAGAATAAAACAGCCGTAGTTACCTGCAATTATCCGAAAGGGCAGCCGGATTGTAACGGACATTCCAGTGTCTTTGACGGCGTTGCGTGGCTGAGCGATGTACCGGGAGTGCGGGATATGTGCATTTTTGAAGCGCCGGAAGCGGAAGGTGTTTATCTTGCCGGGATAGACATGGATATGCTCCGGGAGTACAGAGAGCACGAGGTGATGGGGGAGAAATACCGGCATCCGGATAAGTATGGAATTCTGACGAAGGAGGGCTGATCTGTGGTCAGGGAAGCAAGACGGGAAGATATGGATTCGCTGCTTAAGCTGTATTTGTTCCTTCACGAAGAAAGGATCCCTGATCATGACAGGCATCTGACAGAAACATGGGAGCAGATCCTTGGCGATCGGAATCATCACTTGATCGTAAATGAAGTCGGGGGGCAGATCGTATCCTCCTGTGTCTGTGTGATCATACCGAATCTGACAAGGAATGTTCGTCCGTATGCATTTATAGAAAATGTCGTGACACATGCTGATCATCGAGGCAAAGGCTATGCCGGTGAATGCCTCGATTACGCCAGACAGATTGCTGAAAAAGAAAACTGTTATAAGATGATGCTTCTGACCGGTTCGAAGAAGGCCGGGACGCTTCATTTTTATGAAAAAGCGGGATACAACAGCAGTGATAAGACGGCTTTCATCCATTGGATAGGGATGGATAGGTGATGCCAAGAAAACTTTGCAAAAAGGATTGACAAGTGAACTTGGCAATGCTATGATTCAATCATACCAAGTAAACTTGGCAATCCCCAGGGAGGTATCACCATGAAAAGAGAAGAAATACTGGCAAAAAGCCAGCAGGAAAACCACGGACAGGATATCGTCAATCTGGAAGTTTCGAAAAATGGAATGCATATCGGATGGGTCGTGATCATATGTTTGCTCGCAGTCGTAACTGTGGTCGACGCAATGATCTTTGGGCGCATGAGCAGCGAAGTATTCTTTGCCATTATGGCTTCGAACTCAGTCATCTTTTTCTATAAATATATGAAATTGCATCAGAGACATGAGCTCTTCATTGCAATCGTTGATGCAGTCGCTGCGGCTGCTTTCCTTGTTTCATGGATCCTTCAGCTCGCAGGATAACGAGGTGCCATATGGACGATAAACTGATATTGAAAAACAGACTCAAAGAGATCCGTTATGAGAAAGGCCTGTCTCAGGCTGCTCTTGCAGAAATGGTAGGTGTATCCCGGAACACGATCAGTTCCATTGAGACAGGTCAGTTCAGCCCGACTGCAAAGCTTGCGCTGATCCTGTGTATCGCGCTTGATAAACATTTTGAAGACGTTTTTTATTTTTGATCAGTTGACAGAAAAGGTCTTGCTTTAATGTCGGGCTGCAAACTGACAGTGGGATCTGTGACGGATTTTTCTGCAGAAATGCGCAAAAGGGAGCATCGAGGTATTCCTATGATTTTAGCCAATTATCACACACATACGGCCCGCTGCAATCACGCGATGGGCACCGAAAGAGAGTATATAGAGACTGCGATTTCGGAGGGATTCAAAATCCTCGGCTTCTCGGACCATACGCCGCAGCCATATCCTGCATGGTTCAGATCAGGAATCAGGATGGACATGTCGGAACTGTATGACTATACGGATACCCTCTTGAAATTGAGGGATGAATACCGTGATGAGATAAAGATCCTCATAGGGTATGAGGTGGAATACACTCGACAGTATTTTGAGCCTTTGCTGAGAGAACTGGAGAAGTATCCCCTGGATTATATTATTCAGGGACAGCATTATATTGAAGACGAGATTGACGGTTTCTACGCGGGATCATGGACATGCAGTGAAGAAAGGCTTAAAGCGTATGTTGATTATACGATCGAAGGGATGAAGACCGGTCGGTTCACTTATCTGGCGCACCCGGATCTTATCAACTACATGGGCCCGGATGATGTATACTGCCGCCATATGCGCAGGATCGTTGAAACAGCAATTGACATGGATCTTCCCCTTGAGATCAACCTTTATGGGTTCGCGGACTGCCGTTGGTATCCTTCCGACAGATTCTTCAAAATGGCAGCTGAATACAGTCCGAAATTCTTGATCGGATGCGATGCCCATACACCTGAGATAATCCGTCAGCCCGAGCATATCAATGGCTTCACGGATTTCCTTTTCATCA
>CACZZH010000129.1 GCA_902785635.1 uncultured Lachnospiraceae bacterium | reverse complement strand
ATGCATGGCTGTCGTAAATACGACTCCCCATAAAATTGCCATTGAGATTGGAAAGACTTTCTCTTTCATCGTTGACCCCTCCTTAACATCCTATCGTTCGTTAGTCCAATGTCGGAAAGAAAACCGGTCAGCCGTTTCCGATCTGACCGGCTATCTTAAATCTCCATTCAAAAGGATCTATTTCCGATAGATCTCAAAAAACTGTATTACATGTTTCCTGACCAGTTCCATTACCTCATCCTCCCGCTCCGGTTCCCGGTCGCACAGATTGATCCAGACAGTGATAGGGGATGAAAACTGCGCAGCCATGATCTCGGCGTCTGCATTTCTCAGAATTCCTTCACGGATCAGGAATCTCATCATTCCCTTAAAATAGTTCAGGACATCTTCATAATTCTGCTTTGTCTGCAGCCCGGCCAGCTCTTCATTGCGGAACTGCTCGATCATGAGCATTTTTCTGCCCTTACTGATGTGCGGGTCATGCAGAATGTAGCGCATTTGTCCCTGAACGAGCTTAGCCACATCTTCTGCCGTCATCCCGGTCTTATCCTTTGTAAATTCCGGATCGTTCCAGTCAGCACGCACAAAAATTGAATGGTCAGCATACCCTTTCAAAACAGTTTCGACGACAGTATCCAGAATATCCTGTTTATTGGCAAAGTGGCTGTAAAGGGAGGCCTTACGTATACCTACCGCATCGGCGAGCTGCGAGATACTGGTTGCTTCATACCCGTTGACAGCGAACAGATCCAGCGCTGCTTCCAGTATTTCTTCCCGTGTATTGCTCTTTTCCATGCTCATTGCCCTCTTTCCAAAATAGCAGTAATTCTGAAATTACATTGCCTATTATACCTAACGTTCGTTCGTTAGTCAATAGCCATTTTAATTAAATGCATCAATCTCTTTCCTGTGCATCAGATGAATACCGATGTGCCCGATGCCCAGAATCACCACAGCAACTCCAAGGATAATATTCTTCCCGTAAATGGCTAACAGCAGAAATGCCAGCACGGGCAGTGTTGCTCCAGCCACGGGTATACCAAGAATACCGCTGTAGAAATCCCTCATGGTTTTTTCGCTTCTGAAATACCTGATCCAGTAAACCTCATAAAGTATCATCAGGGCAAACGATACCACCAGCCACCATGACCAGTGCGACCACGGTTTGATATTGAAATCAGAAAAGACCAGCGCTGCGCATGAAACCAGAACTTCTCCGGCTCTCTCGAATACCAGCAGCACCTTGTTTTCGTTATGTGCATATTTTTCATAATCCTTCGGCTGGTTCTTTGTCCAGATGATGTTTGGCAGCATCAACATAACGAGGTAGACCAGCCCCACGTAGGAAAATCCAAATTGCATAATTCCTCTTACTTCTCCTTATACATATGTTCATCATAAACTTTCTCTGCCAATAGGATGTTATCTATCTGTTTCTGCGTTCGTAACAACAACTTTTCCATCGGAATCAAGCAACGGGGTAATACCACCTGCGTAGCCTGACTTCCATACAAGATAATTAACACCCGTTTCTGTATCCACAAGGATCTGGCGCACGCCCTCTTCTGACAGCTGTCCCCCATCTTTAAAAGTAACTATAAATCTGTTTTCTTTCTTTGCCATTTCAATACCTCCATATTCGAAGCCATCTTCCTTTGATTGGCTCATCATGATCTTCCATCTTTTTCTTCCTTCTTCATGTATTTTACAGGCACTTCCTTTATCAGCCAGACATGATTGGCCGATTCAAAGAATCGATATCCATCCGCTACCATTTGCCGACAGTCAATTTCATAAATAACCGGCCTGCCATGACGGCTGCCGACTTTCTTTGCTGTTTCCTTATCTGAAGAAAGATGCACATAGAGCCGGCTCTTTGGAATCAGTCCCTGTGCATCGATTAACTCAACATATTTTTCACCGGTCCCATGCCAGAGAATATCAGGCGGCGTTTTCTCCTCCAATTCCACATCTACCGGAATGGAATGTCCCTGGTTTGCCCGGATCAAAGTATGGTCTTCATTGAACGAGTAGCGCTGCTTCTCGTCAGAATGGACGATTTCTTCCAAGCTCTCCTTATCCAGCATATGGCCTCCGGACTGATTGATTCCGTCAATCAGCTCCTGCACATCTGCCCAGCCATGCTCATCGAGAGTAATCCCGATCGTTTCGGGCTTATGGCGCAGAATCAGTGAAATGAACTTGCTCGTATTCTTATTTCTACCTAATTTCCCGCTCCTCATCTATGATCTCCGCCTCCGTATTTTCCTCCACAAAGAGGGAGATGTCCTCCATCAGGCTGTCTGCCATTGCATTATGTGGTACGATCGCTGCCACACCAATCACAATAATCTGGTGTGTGTCCTGCGCATCCACCTCCGCTGCCGAAACATGGTATTTGTTCTGCAGCTTCGCAATGAGACTTTTTACGATCATCCTCTTCGCCTTCAGACTGTGAACCCATTCGGCACGCAGTCTGAAGGTCATTACGGCTATTCTCATACCTTTTTTACGAGGGAAGCTTACTCTTCCTCTTCCAGTGAATTTGTCATGATATCAATGGCATCATCGCGAAATTGATCCCTATCACGGTCTGTACCATTGCCCTACATTCCTTCGCATAATCAAATGATGACGCCCTCCAGATGGTCCATTTCGTGGAGAACTATCTGCGCTGTCCACCCGGAGAATTTCTGCCGGTGCTTCTTCCAGTTGCCGTCCAGATATTCCACCTCGATGTTCTTGTAGCGAGTCGCCTTACGTACACCCTCCAAGGACAGACAGCCTTCTTCTGTTTCATAAGGAGTATCCTTCTTCATAAGTACCGGATTGTACATCACCAGATTTATGAACCCTATATTCACAATAATGATCCGCTTACGCACACCGATCATATTGGCTGCCATCCCGACACAACGCTCCTGGTTCGCAGCAAGGGTGTCCTGCAGATCCTGTCCTACAGACAGATCCTGCTTTGTCGCCGGATCGGATTTCAGTCCGAGGAAAAAGACATCTTTTACAATTGGTTTGATCATCGCCAGTCACCCCTCCGCCTTTTTCTCATCCGCCAGCTGATCATACTTTGCCGCACTGCCTCTGGCTTTTTCCACCGGATACTTGGCCTCGTTCTGCGTCATCTTGGCATTGATGATATCATCTTCATCCAGCCCCAGTTCGTCCACCAGATTCCGGCAATAGACCATCACATCCGCCAGTTCTTCCTTTACGTGCTCGAGATCATAGTCCGTATCGCTCCACTGGAAGCATTCCAGCAGTTCTGCTGCCTCAATGGAAATAGACTTGGCAAGATTTGCCGGAGTATGATACTGTTCCCACTCCCGGTCCGACGTGAATTTTCGTATCCTGTCAATTGTTTCCTGTCTCATACTGACTTCTCTCCTTCACTGAGCAGACGATGCAGGATCTGCTCCCTGTTGTTGATAAACATGGACATCACATAATAGCTGTCCGTCTCTTCATATTTGCACGGGTGGATCGGGTCATCATCAAAACTTAGAATCTCCGCACCGGGGAATCCCAGTAAAATCGGCGAATGGGTGACAATAATAAACTGCGATCCTTCTTTCACGCACCGATCAATCTCCATCAGCAGTGTCAGCTGCCGCTGAGGCGAAAGCGCAGCTTCCGGTTCATCCAACAGATACAAGCCATTTGCCCGAAAACTGTTCTGCGCAAGTGCCAGAAAGCTTTCCCCATGGGATTTCTCGTGGAAGTGCTGCGGCCGGCCGCCTGGTCCCCTGCTGTACTCTTCTTCTTTCGTAGCTACGTTGTAAAAGCTCTCCGCCCTCAGGAAATATCCATAAGCGGCACGGCGTACTCCCTTTGATAAACGAATAGCCCGATACAGCTCTGAATGTGAATCATAGGTAGAGAAGCTGTAGTTCCTGGTCCCTCCCTCTGGATTAAACCCATAAGAAACAGCAATCGCTTCCAATAAAGTGGATTTTCCACTGCCATTTTCACCAACAAAGAAGGTAACCGGATGCGAGAAAGATATATGCTCGATACCTCTGATCGCAGGAATTTCCCGCAGATAACTTCCAGAGCTGATTTTGTCCCAATCGATCATTACACCACTGATCAGCTGTGTGTTCAGCATAGATTATCTAATTCCCTTCTGAGCCTTTTCATCTTTCTTTAAAAACCGGTATCCAGCCCTCAAAAGAGCAGTCACGGCATCATCGAACTGATCTGACTTAGTCAGAATATAATCCGTATTGTAGGTTGAGATGGCAAATACCCCGATCTCGTTATGAGCGAGCACCTTCGTAATGCGCGCCAGAATACCGATTAACGAAAAGTCCAATACGCCAGTGATCCTGAAACACCGCCATCCGTCATCCCTTTGGGTACAGTTGTCAGGAGCTCTTTCGGTCGGACAGACCAGAGAGTTTTCTTCGTCCGTACATCCCAGAAAACAGAAAGGCTGCCCGGGATCAATTTGGGAATAATCCTCAAGCTTACAGACTGAAAAGGCAGGCTCCATGATTTCCAGTAGAATGTCCGGTTTGTTTTTATCCCTGTTCTCTTTTGCCATGGCTATTCTCCTTTGCTGTTTATACTTCTTTCATCTTTACAAAAATCAAGGACATCCTCTTCTCAACCTTGTAGCTAAGTACGCAGCATATAATCATGATACTGTATTCTTTTCCGGCACTATTTCTACAATGCCGTTCATGCCACATTGAAGTGCCTTACAGATTTTTCGCAATACTTCAGTAGATACGTCTCCATTCTTCCCCATTTTTACAATCACATTGGTCGACAATCCCGCCATTTCTCGAAGGTCCTTTTTCATTATATTTTTGTCAATCAACAGCTTCCAGAGTTTGTTATAGCTCATTGCCATCTCGTTTACCTTGCCATTTTCTACTGTTTAACAGTAGAATCCGTGTATCTTCTGATACACAAAAGAGTTTATCATGGTGCATCTCATCATTCAACTTATGATTGAATTATCTGCTCCCTGCTCAACACCTTCGCAGTCAATAGCTTTCCTGCGTCCATCAGTCTGGAAAACACGACAATGTCCTGCTCTGGTACATAGCCTTGTTTCTGCTTTTTCTCATTCAATATAAGGATCGCTTTATCATCATACTTATTATCCTCCCGCTGCAGGATCAGATACTGCCTATAAAAACATCTTCAAGTTCACTTTTATCTTTCAAATAGGATGTACCGGCAATATCGGTATCGAACAGATGGATCTGTCTTTGAAGAGACCTGATCATGTCAGCAAGACCTTTTTCTGCCTGCAGGGACTTTTTCTTTTCCTCGATCTGCGCAGCATCTACAGGCACATCTTAGTATGTGTACGGCTGCGTTAATATGATCTCACTGATCTCCATTTCCAGGCGTTTGATCTTTTCTTCGATATCCGGGATAGAAATGGGGATATCTCCATCTTTCAGCCGGTCTGTCATGGAGAGCGCCAGTACTACCAGTTCCTTCAGTTCTTCCAGACTATTGCAGTGATAAGCAGTTAAAATCCAGTTCCAGAGATCTTTTAAATCCGGAATGCGCCTTGACACTATATGCTTGTATCTTTTGTCAAACGCTATACCGAAAAGTGCTCCGCCGAGTGCACCAGAAACAAAGCAGCAGCTCCGACTTTACAATCGTTGCTGCTGCTTTTTAATATTTTCTGTTAGTCTATTTGTCTTATTTAGTTCTAATTAAAGTTCTATTTACAACAGGAAGCTGTTACCGCAGATCTATTCCAGCGTAAATCCTTCGGAAATCGGCACACCAGCTGCTTTCATCATCGCAACGGCTTTTTCAATTGCTTCCTTTCCGGCTCCTGCAACAAAAGTACGAGGAGTTTCCTGGTATTCACGGACCATTTCTTTAATCTCATCTTCTGTCCACTTGATCACTCTGGATGTACTGCGATTGTAAACACCAATTTCAGCAAGAAATTCTACTGCAGCGTTAAAAACCGCGTCGGCACGCTCATCATCAGCAATAATATCGTCCAGATCAAAGTTCAAGTCATACTTTTCCTGCCTTATGCCGGCCTGATCTCCAGGCCGGTCTCACACAGATCGAGGGGAAGATCACGGCTTTCTGTTACATAGAAGGACGGCAGGCGGCCCTCCCCGCCGAATATGCCTTCGCCGTGCGGGATGCCTTTGTTCATAATAAAGAAACTCACCTGCGGGTCATTGTATTTTGCGCACAGAAGATAGAAATCCTCCTGGGTCAGCGTCCCGCCCTGTACCTTTGCTTCGAATGCAGTTCTGGACATGCGGGCTACCAGAATATACATGGGAATGGCATCCTCCGGACCGACCAACCAAAATTCTTCCTGATCCGGGTGTGTGCCGAAACCGGGAAATCCCTCACGGTTTACGGTCACAATGATGATTTTGTGGGGGCCGTATCCCTCCTCGCCCTCATAAAGCGATTCCCCCAGGGTCTCGCCAGCAGGCGTATCGGTCAGTTCGTGTCTGCCCGGGCAGAGACGACGGATCAGGCCTTCCTTTTCCATCTGCTCCATCCGTTCCGGCGTCATTTCCAGGACCGGAAGGGTCAGAACCGGACGCTTCAGGGCATTGGAGCTTGCTGCCGGCTTATTACCATCTACGATCTCTCTCATAATCTCATCCATTCTCTCATCTGTTCCCATCATCGGCGCATCACTCCATTTCCATATTGACGCAGACCTTTCCGGTCTTTCCCGTTGCGAAAACGCGGTAGGCTTCTTCTGTATCCTTCAGGGCAAAACGGTGTGTGATGATCTCGTTCGGATGGATTTTTTTCCTTGCAAGGAAATGCACCAGTTTCTCCATGTTTGCCATAGAGGTGACCCAGGAACCATGCAGGGTGAGATTCTTGTGAAGCAGAAGCGGACTCGGTTCAAAGGTAACGGTCCCCTGCTCTCCCAGGAAAACCACTCTGCCCCACATGGCAGCAGCCTCGAGACAGCGGTGACGCCCCACACTGCTTCCGGAGCAGTCCACAGCGACCTCAACGCCTTTCCCTCCGGTATATGCCATGATCTTTTCAATCACGCTTTCATCCCCTTGATATACGGCATCACACCCGATCTTTTCAGCCATCGCCATTCTCTCTTCGGAAATATCTACACCGATCACTTCAGCGCCGAGACCTTTAGCCAGCATGACAGCAGCCTGTCCGACCGGCCCCAGACCCATTACCAGGACACGGTCATCGCCGGATACATCTGCCCGCAGCAGGCCCTGGTACGCCGTACCGAAGCCGCAGGAGACCATGGCGCCGTCTTCATAGGTCAGAAAATCCGGGAGATGAATGCAGGTAGAAACATCTGCCACCATATATTCTGCCAGCGCGCCGTCGCGCTGCCAGCCATAGGCGCGTCTTTCCGGGTTCTGACAATTGATAAAGAAGCCCTTGCGGCACTCATCGCAGTAACCACACCCCTGGATGTGATAGACCAGAACACGGTCGCCTTCCTTAAAATCCAGAACGCCTTCTCCCACATCCACGACCTGCCCGCTGGGCTCGTGGCCGGCGATCACATTGTCATAGCGTGCACCGCCCGTCTTGTCGGTGTGCTCATAATAGATATATTTCAGATCGCTTCCGCACAGACTCGCTGCTTTCATCTTCAGCAGTACCTGGCCCGGGCCAGGTTCGGGCACCTCCACCGTCACACTCTGCACCCTGGCACCGCCCGGCAGTTTCATTCCCAGCATTATTTTTTTGTATTCTTTACCCATTTTTCGCACTCCTTCCCCCGTTTCAGCCTTTGAGTCCTGTGATCTGTTCCACAAAAAATATCCATACTGTCTGATTTAAGTATAAGCCGTCTGCCATCATGGGAGGAATTGCAGATATTCTCTTTTGATGGACTATATTCCACAAAGCAGCCTGTTTTTGCGGGGCTTTGTCTGCTGACGTTACCTTTGAGCACTGTGGCTTTCCCTGTAAGCTCTGGGAGACATACCGATCACACGGGAGAAGACTCTGGAAAAATAATAAGGATCTTCATAGCCAAGCAGACGGGCCGCCTCGCCCACCCGCATGGAGGGATCCTCCAGCAGGCGACAGGCCTCCTGCATTTTCAGATGAAGAAAAAAATCCAGCGGAGCATGTCCGGTCTCTTCCCGGAAAATCACATTCAGGTAACTACCGGAGATACGAAACATATCACACAACTGTTCCAGCCGAAGCTGCCCGGACAGATGCTCCGTCATATAATGCACAGCCTTTGTTACGATGCGCCTCCCCGCAGGGCTCTCATTTGTCTTTTCCCGGAAGTAGACTTCGGACAGAATGACCGAGAGCACCTGGGAAGAAACATTTTCTCCTTTAAAATGGACCCAGAGAATGCTCCATGGGACCTGTGCATCCGCATAGTAGCGATGCTGTGCGGAGCGCGGGATGCATAAAGCGTCCGATGCGTCCAGAGCAAAGCTTTCCCCGTCGATCTCTACGGTCCCCTTCCCTTCCAGGCAGTAAAGCAGAATATTCTGATCACTTCCCTTCGGGCGCTCTACATGGTGCCTGGCCGCCCGAGGATAATACCCGATATCGGTGGCATAGAGAGCCTGGACCATCGGATGATCCGCATAAGGTGCAAAGGATTCGGTAGGGATGATGATCTTCCGCTCATTCTCAAAGCCGTCTTCCTTCCATTCGTTTTGCTCCATGTGTCGCTACCCTCCTCTTTTTGGGTTTACGTAACTCCTTCTCTTCAGATATTCTGCGAGTATTTATGTTTATGATACCACACCTCCTGGATGCAGAAAAACCTACCTGTGCAAAATCGTCCATCTTTTCAGAGGATGTGCCATTCACCGCCCGTCCCTCATCCACTATAATCAGGTTCAGAGCCGGATCGCGATCCGGCAGCCGAAAGAGCAAACACACCGGGAGAAAAAATATGGAAAATAATACAGCAAAGATATGGGTGGAAGAGATCGTTATTCCCACCTACAGGACCGCGCCACCGGAAAAATACCCGCTGTTCATTGAAAAAAGAGCCTACCAGGGAAGTACCGGGAAGGTGTATCCGCTGCCGGTCACGGAAAAAATCTTCGACCATAAGGAGGATGTCTCCTATACAGCGGTCTTTCTGGAGAATGAATATCTGAAGGTGATGATCCTTCCTCAGCTCGGAGGCCGGATTCAACGCGCATATGACAAGACTAACGGGTATG
>CACZZH010000128.1:4479-12934 GCA_902785635.1 uncultured Lachnospiraceae bacterium | reverse complement strand
TATAGATCTTTCCGCCGATCAGAACCTGCGTTACATTCTTTGTGGCCATAAGGCATCCTGCCTTTCATTTTTTCTTCTGCATGGCCCGCCCTGTGCGCGGCCATAAGGATATGTGTGAAAGCTGTACTTTCATACTTTTCTAATGATAACCCGATTCCCCGAAAAAAACAAGAGAGTCTACTCTAAACCCAGATGAGAAATTGCCAGCTGCGTTACGATTCTTCCTTTCGGAGTCCGGTTTATGAATCCGTTCTTGATCAGATAGGGTTCATAAACATCTTCAATGGTCCCGGAATCCTCTCCGATCGCTGCAGCCAGAGTGTCCAGGCCTACCGGTCCGCCGGAAAATTTGTCCAGCATCGTAGTCAGTAAGAGCCGGTCCGTGGCATCCAGCCCGTAACGGTCCACTTCAAGGAAATCCAGGGCTTCTGCCGCGACCTCCCGTGTGATGACTCCGTTGTATTTTACCTGTGCATAATCCCTGACCCGCTTCAGAAAACGGTTGGCAAGTCTTGGTGTCCCCCTGGAACGGCGGGCCATCTCCAGGGCACCGTTTTCATCGATCTCGATTCCCAGAACATCAGCAGATCGCTGAATGATCGTACGCAGCTCCTCTTCCGTATAAAACTCCAGGTGCGAGATCACCCCGAAGCGGTCCCGGAGCGGTGCTGTGAGCAGTCCGGCCCTCGTAGTCGCACCGACCAGTGTAAACCGGGGCAGCGGGATCCTTCTCGAAGCACCGCTCCCGCCCTCTCTCTGGACGATATCCACCGCAAAATCCTCCATGGCCGGATACAGCACTTCTTCGACCTGTCGGTTCAGCCTGTGGATCTCATCGATAAACAGCACATCATTCGGCGCAAGATTGATCAGCACCTTTACCAGATCGATCGGACGCTCGATCGCCGGTCCGGACGTGACTTTCATCTTTACTCCCAGTTCGTTGGCAATGATTCCCGCCAGCGTTGTTTTTCCAAGCCCGGGCGGCCCGTAAAAGAGCACATGATCCAGTGATTCTTTTCTCTGTTTTGCTGCTTCAATATAGATCTGCAGCGTATTTTTCGCCTTCTGCTGTCCGATATAGTCTTTCAGCAGCTGCGGGCGAAGGGAAGATTCAAATCTGCGGTCTTCCTCTGCCTTTCCTGTATTCAGAATACGCCTTGCCATGTATTATACTCTCCCCTCAGACCGAATCCCTCAACGCAGCGCGCAGGATCTCATCCGCACTCATTCCTTCCGTAAGATGTGCACCGCGTACTGCCCGCAGGGCTTCTGACGCAGTATAGCCCAGAGCCGTCATCATGTCGATCGCTTCCGCACGCTGCGCATCCAGCGCACTGCTTTCTGCCGGGCCTCCCTTTTCCATACGCTTCGAGATCACATCGTTAAGATCCATTTTATCTTTCAGTTCCAGGATCACTTTCTGCGCTGTCTTCAAACCGATCCCGGGTGCCTTTGCGATCGACTTTGCATCTTCTGCCAGAACAGCAAAACGTATCTCATCGGCATCCATCACCGACAGGATCCCAAGCCCGCCTTTCGGACCGATCCCTCCCACCGTGATCAGTCTGCGGTAGATCTCAAGATCTTCTTCCTCAAGAAACCCGAACAGTGTGATGGCGTCCTCGCGCACGCTCATATAGGTAAAGATGGTGATCTCCTCACCGGGATCCGGCATTTTCCTGGCATCTCTCGCTGAGATAGACAGTCGGAAACCCACGTGATTTACATCCAGAATCAGCTGCTTCTCCGTGACAGAGACGACTTCGCCTGTCAAAAAAGTGATCATACTCTCTATTCTATCCTTTCCAGAACATCCATGACATCCGGGAGACCGTTTTCCTTCAGAGTAAGGCGCACCCGGAGACCGCACCCGTTCCGGGTATGCCATTGATAGTATTCATGTTTTTCTCCTGTCTCATCCCTTCCCCAGCGCTCCATCAGGCTCATGATCGTACCTCCATGGGCTACCATGCAAAGATAAGCAGTACCATTCGAGTTCTCTTTTATGATCCGTGAAAACGCGCTGCAGCAGCGCTCACGAAAACCGGAAGGATCCTCTCCCTCCGGAAACGGCAGGGTGCCGCCGCTGTCGATCCCCTGCTGATAAAGCGGATCTCCTGAAAGTTCCTTATAGTTTTTTCCTTCAAAAGTACCAAAGTCACATTCCCGAAGGTCCTCACAGATCCGGATATCCAGCAGTCGGTGTGCCTCCCGAAGTCTCCCGAGAATCTGCCCCTCAGGCTCGTCCTGCGAAAAATGATCTCCCAGCATCAACGCCGCGGTCTGAACGCACCGGAGCATGGGGCTGACCACCAAAAGGCATTTTTCTCCTGCGCGCTGAAGCCGGACTCCCGGAGCTTTTGAGGCCAGAAGACCTGCCTGTGCCTGTCCTGCTTCACTCAAAGGCTCATCTGTCCTTCCGATATACCGTTTCAGGGCATTTCCCGGAGTCTGGCCATGACGGATCATATCGACAGTCATTGCTTTCATTTATTTCAGTTTCACTCCGATCCCGCATACCACCCGATACACTTCATTGCAGCGGCCTGCAATAGCAGTGCACACTCTGCCGCACTGTTCTCTCCAACGGCGGTCCTCCTTATCAAGAGGTACAACGCCATAACCAAGTTCATTGGTTACCAGAATCTGATCCGGGCACTTTTCCTCCCATTCCTGTCCAAAAGCTGCAGGATCCGCAAACAGATCCGGAAATCTGCGGATATAATCATGAAAGTGATTGAGGATATCTGCCGAAGCAGCTTCCTCGTACGTACATGCCGCTCCGTCCGCTATGACCGGCTGCACTGCCTGTTCCTCATTATTCCGTTTCCGGTCGAACAGCTCACACGCGAAATGCAGCTTTCCCTGAAAGGCACCGCCTGCTATTAGGATCATCTTTTACCTCACAAATCGTTTTTCTACTTACATACAAGTACCGCCGCCAGCGCAATAACCAGCTCACAGATCTGCAGAAAATAACCGGCCAGATCTCCTGTGATCCCTCCGAATTTAGAGTACGCAGTCCACCGGTACCATAAAAAAACAGCCAGCGCACAGCCGGCGCACACCGCTCCGGATACAGGATCGATCATGATCATGACTGCGGTGGATACTGCGATCCACACGATCATCACACGGCTGCACCGCTGTGACGCGGCACGGTCCGAAAAACTTCGAAGCAGTCCTGTTTTCTTTGCCTTGCGAAGCACGATCAGACCGAAACCCGAATAAGCACGGCTGAGCATAAAACCGACTCCTGTCAGGAGCAGTGCTTTCGTATTCATCGAAGCCATTGCACCTGTGTAGAGCGCCATATAACAAAGCCCGCAGATCACGGCTGATGCCCCGGAATGACTGTCCTTCATGATCTCCAGTTTTTCCTCGACGCTTTTCCATGAGCCGATGGCGTCCGAGGTATCCAGAAAACCGTCCATATGGATGCCGCCAGTCACCAGAATCGGGATAACGGCCAGTACACTTCCCTGCACAGCATTTCCCGCTCCGGCAAGGAGAAGCAGACGCCAGGTCACATTGACCAGCAGTCCGCTAATCAGACCGATCAGCGGGAAAAAACAGATACAGTATTTCATATTATCTTCTTCCCAGTCTGCCTTTGGAACGGGCAGACGGGAATACATGGCAAACGCCACCAGCAGGTTATTCAATAACATTTTCATAATTTCATCATCAGCGGAATTCCATAGACCACTTCCGTGACCTGATCCGCAAGATGTGCGATCTCCTGATTGATCTGCCCCAGAAGTTTCTGATACTCCCGGGTGGATTCATCATAAGTGATGCCGTCCGAGAAGATCTCATTTGTCACGATGACCAGAAGATCACACTGCTCACGAAGGGCATTGACCCCGGCCAGAATCTCGGTAAGCGCATTTTCTTTGCTGCCGCCCGGATCAAACATTTCATTGGCTGCCAAATTGGACATACATTCCAGGAGCACTGCTCTGGTCCCATGCGCTTCTCCAAGCGAGAGTCCTTTCAGGTCCAGATAACGCTCCACAGTAACAAAATTCCTGCCCGAGCGCATGATCCGATGACGGCGCACCCGTTCGCGGCTCTCCTCATCAAAACACATCATGGTGGCAACATAGACATTCTCATCCGCACCGAAAGCTGAGACCGTCTGCTCCGCAAATGCGGATTTCCCGCTGCCGCTGCCACCTGTGACTACGCACAGCATATCAGTACCAGTTCTGGAAGAACACATGCCCTTCCAGCTTCAGGACCGGACTTGAAAGACCCAGCCGTGCATACGCAGACGGCGTCATAAAGAACAGGTAGTTTTTGAGGCTGATCTTCTTCTTATTCACCGTGATCGTATAGGAGCCTGCCTTGTACATGGAGAGCACTTTCTTCGCTGCCTTTTTGCAGCTGTCCGTAACCATGGAAGAATTCTTCAGGCAGTTTGTCAGAACGCCGGTGCGGGCAGGCTCAAACTGCTGTTTTGCATAGACCACTTCCTTCAGGGTAGACGGGAACTGGCTGCTGCGTACACGATTCGTGATCACAAGTCCGACTGCAAGCTGACCGTAATACGGCTGATTTCCCGACTCACAGTAGATGATCGCCGCAAGGAGGTCTTCATCACTGACGGAAGGATCGGAATAATACTGATCCTCCAGACGGCTGTTGCCTGAGGAGCGTCCCTGTTCATTAAAATAGAAAGTATTTCCTTTGACCGTTTTGGAAGTACCGGTGATCTTCTCCCCGGTATTATCATCAAAATAATAGAAATAATTACCGATCTTCTTAAGCCCTGTCAGATATTTACCGTCGCTTCCCACATAACGGTTGCCTACCCATCCGTTGGAGAGCGCTTTGGCATACTTACCGAAATAATAGCGCCCGACCCATTTATTCACCGCCAGCACACCGTTTTTCTTAGCGTAATAACGCTTTCCGTCGCTGACGATATACTGTTTACGTACCATGCGTCCGGTATTTTTCCGGAAGAAATAATAATTGGCTCCGTACTTCTTCTTTCCGACAGTCAGTACACCATTTTTGTCGAAACCGTAATATTCGTTTCCGACCTTAACGATCTTTCCCCGATAGATCACTCCATCCTTACCGGCACGGTATTTCTTCGTTGTACCCGAGGACTTCAGGCTGATCCATTTGCTCATCAGGATCTGTCCGTTTTTATCCGCATAATACCGTTTCGAAGAGGACACATCGATAAAGCCGTGATAGGGTGAACCATCCTGCCTGAAGCAGCAGAGTTTCCCATTCACCGTCACCAGCCCTGCCTTCTCGGAAGAGACCCAGGTTCCCTTCAGTGCTTTTCCGTTCTCGTTATAAAATACATATTTCCCGGAACTGTTCTTCTTCCATTCCGCACAGGCAGGAACAGACAGTATTGTCAGCAGAAATACCAAAACGCAATAAAACAGGATTCTGCGCGTTTTCATAAAGTACCTCCTTTTCATCCGATCCATACGTAAACAATATATCGTAATCCGGCAATACTGTCAAATCAGGCACACCGGACACAGTTCCCGCTTCCCGTAATACGGGCAAAGATCCTGCCTTTCTTCCGAAAACAGGCACAGGCAGTTCCCCTCTCTCTCACGCCTGCACGCCATTGAGATGGGAACTGCCTGTATCGGATCAGATCGTCTGCTCGGTCCTGCCGATGATATCATCCTGGGTCGTTTTGGACAGAACATTGAAGAATGCGGAATAACCTGCCACTCTCACGATCAGGTCTTTATGCTTTTCCGGATGAGCCTGTGCATCCAGCAGGGTCTGACGGTCCACAACATTATACTGTACATGATACCCTTCCAGCCGGTTGAAGAAGGTGCGCATCAGCATTTCAAGCTTCTGCTTGTTTTCCTGTGTGGAGAGCATCGCAGGCGTAACTTTCTGATTCAGCAGCACTCCGCCTGTGATATTGTGTGTATCCAGCTTAGATACGGATTTGAACACGGCAGTCGGGCCGCTCTGGTCCATGGAGTGGGCCGGCGAACACCCCTCAGCCAGCGGAGTGAAAGCCTTTCTTCCGTCCGGTGTCGCAGCGGTACCCATACCCTGGCCCACATTTGCGGAAATACTGGACGTACCGGCGTACCGGATGCCGCCGATCGGTCCTCTTCCGAAGCGTGTATTCGGATAATCCCCGATCATGCTGATATACGGTGCATAAGCCTGTACTCCCAGGAGATCCACATAATCATCGTCATTGCCGTATTTCGGAGCTTCATTGATCAGCATCCTCTGGATCTGCTGATTTTCGGGACTTTCGAAATTGTCCTTAAGAGCCTCCGTCAGTTCTTTCCTCGTGATCTTTTTCTCCTCATAGACCAGCTTTTTGATCGCTGCCAGAGAATCCGAAAGATTGGCGATTCCCACCTGAAGACCGGAAATGAAATCATATACCGCTCCGCCCTCTTTGATCGTCTTCCCTCTTCCGATACAGTCATCCGTCAGCGCGGAGCACAGGACATCCGGCACATCCCGCTCAGATGCCAGATCGATCGCGTTTTCTACGATCACGCTGGCTCTGGTGAGTTCTTCCAGTGACTTTTTCCAGGCGTCCATCAGCTGGTCGAAAGTTTCAAAATCTTCAAAATATCCATATCCCTTAACAAACCGTTTCCCGGTGGTCACATCCACACCATTGTTCATCACGGTAAGCAAGAGTCTGGGCATATTGATATAGCTCATACCGGTGCAGCGATATCCCCATTTGCCGGGAACTGCTGTCTCCACGCATCCGATAGCTGAATAATTGTATGCATCCTCCTCCTTTACACCCTTCTCGATAAAGGACGGAATGATCACTTCATCGTTGTTGAACGCGGGCATTCCGGTACCAAGCTTCATCACTTCGATCGCCTCGTCAAAGAATGCAGGATCCAGTCCGGCATGATACCGGACCGTCAGATTCGGCTGCGGCAGACGCGTCTGCGCCACAGAACGGAGCACCAGAAAGCTGAGGCGGTTCACCGCGTCCTTTTTATCTGCAGTCTGTCCCCCGACCGTTACATTCTGGTACATGGGACTTCCCGCAGAGGACAGCGTGTGGGCCTGAGAACGGACTTTATTGATGGTGAGTGTCTTGATCCAGAGGTTGTCCAGAAGTTCTGTCACTTCGTCCTCCGTGATCACGCCTTCCCGGATGTCTTTTTCGAAATACGGGTACATATACTGGTCAAATCTTCCATAGGAAAGAGAGTGGCCATTGGATTCGATCTGCAGAATCACCTGTATAAACCACACAGACTGGACAGCCTCCCGGAAAGATGCCGCCGGTTCATAAGGTACTTTCTCGCAGATGCGGGCGATCTCGAGAAGTTCCTTCCTGCGGGATGCAGTGACGGAAGGATCCTGAGCCGTTTCACGGGCAAGGACAGCAAAACGCTTTGCAAACGTCTTCACAGCTTCGATCACGATCAGCACTGCATTATAAAACACATATTTATCGATGCTCTCAGGCCTTGTCAGATCCAGCGCAGCCTTATGTTCGAGCACTCTGCTCTCGTAGCCTTTCAGGCCTGTCTCCAGCAGTTTCGGATAGTTGACCGCAAGATGGGCGTCTCCCGCATTCAGCTTTCCTTCCATTCCGAAAAGGCCGGTCTCCATATAAACTTCCACTTCCTTCGGAAGCATGGCACCGCCTCTGGCACGCAGATTGTTGTTCTCCCAGAAAGGTGCGATCGACCGGAGCTTTTCCTTGGTCTCCTCTGTAATATAGAAAACATCCCCGTCCCGCTTTTCGAACAGGTCCAGCTCATTGATAATGAACTCCATCGTGTATTCCGGGAAAACCGGCGCATCCTTATTGGATTCTGCCTGGTTGCCCACGATCAGTGTTTCATCCTCAATATAGATCGTCATATTTTCAAGAATATGAGCAAGCATCAGCGCGCGTCTCATTACACTGGGCTGATGACGGTTTGCCTGATAACATTCAGTCACAAGCATGGCGCGCTCTGCGCTGATATACGGCTTTTTATCCAGGACTTTCTCCCGGAACGCATTCATTCTCGGTGTCAGATCACCAAAATGTTCCACATTCTTCATAGCTGTACGGATTCCTTTCCCACTTTGCGGTTATTTAAATCTATCTTAACCTTTACCTTTTGTAATGTCAATTGTTTTTGTTTCATTCGAACTTAATTAAACTTTCGTTTGAAACTTTTGTTTACGAAACGCAGCAGATGTGATACCATACAGACAATATTGCTGTAATATTTTTATGAAAGGCACTTCTATATTATGAAAGGAAATATATTTAATATTCAGAAATTCTCCATTCATGACGGTCCGGGCATACGTACCACCGTGTTTTTAAAAGGATGCCCGCTCCGGTGTAAATGGTGCTCCAATCCCGAATCGCAGGAGTCTGACATTCAGGTCTCTTACGATTCGCGAAAGTGCCTCCGGTGCGGCACCTGCGCCCGTTCCTGTCCGCAGCAGTGTATCTCGG
>CACZZH010000128.1:0-4436 GCA_902785635.1 uncultured Lachnospiraceae bacterium | reverse complement strand
ATGGAACCGGACCAGGTCCTGAAAATCTGCCTGCAGGATCTCGATTTCTATCAGGAAAGCGGAGGAGGCGTAACACTCTCCGGAGGTGAATGCTTCTGTCAGAACGACTTCTGTGAAGATCTGATCCGTCTGCTGCACGGGCAAAACATCCCGGTTGCAGCGGAAACCACCGGATACGTACCGGAGGAAGTATTCCGCTCTCTCGCCCCGATGTTCGATCTTCTGCTTTTTGACGTGAAGCATTATGATCCGGAAAAGCACTTCGCTGGTACAGGTGTACGAAATGAACTCATCCTTCGGAATCTCGAGTGGGCTTTCTCCCGGAATCTCCCCGTTCTTCCCCGGATCCCCGTCATTCCCGGATTCAACAGCCAGATCGCAGATGCCCGGGGAATCGCTGCCATGCTCAATAAGATCGGTCTGAAAAAAGTGCAGCTCCTGCCTTTTCATCAGTTTGGGGAGCGTAAATATGAACTTCTGGGAAGAGAATATTCCCTGAAAGGCGAAAAAGCACTGCACCCGGAAGACCTTCAGGAATACCGCCGGGTGTTTGAGGAAAACCTGATCGAATGTATCTTTTAGTAAAAAAGAAAGCGCAGACAAAATGAAAGACCGAACAAATCAGATACTTGAACTTCTGTCCGAGTCCCACAGGATCGAAGTGACTGAGCTTGCCCGGATCCTCGGTGTGTCCCAGGTCACCGTCCGCAAGGATCTGGACGCCCTGGAACAGAAAAAGATCATCCGGCGCGAGCACGGCTATGCATTGCTTCGCAGTACGGATGATATCAACGGCAGAATCGCCTGCCACTATGACGCCAAACGCCGGATCGCTGCCAGAGCATGTGAACTCGTCCGGGATGGCGATACGCTGTTTATTGAGAGCGGCAGCTGCTGTGCGATTCTGGCGGATCTTCTGTATTCCACCCGCAAAAACATTACGATCGTCACAAACAGTGCCTTTATCGCAGACTACATCCGAAGAAATGCTGCAGCCGGCTCCAACCAGACCATCCTTCTCGGAGGAATCTATCAGCCGGATTCCCAGGCATTGGTCGGTCCTATGATCAGCCAGCTTGCGGCCGGCTTTTTCGTCAACCGGTTTTTTATCGGAACTGACGGATATACTCCCCGCACAGGATTCACCAACTGCGATCAGATGCGCGCACAGGCTGTGCGGGATATGAGCAGAAGCGCAGATGGAATCATAGTACTTACGGAAAGTGATAAATTCGGAAAGCACGGAGTGATCCGGCTGGATATTACCGACCATGTCCGGGCTGTTATTACAGATGATGCGCTTCCGGCAGAGATGGAGGAAGAACTGTTATCGCATCAGATAAAGGTGATCAAGACCTGAAATGGGACAGGGTCCGATTCCCTGTCCCATTCTCATTTTTCAGGGAAACGCTGATTAATCTCAACTTTTGGATGACAATACCTCCAACTCAGCGTTTCCCGATATAATCTTTGAGCGCTTTATGCGCTCAAAGCCGCGTGCTGCGCGGCTTCTGGAGGAAGCCTTCATCTGCGCAGCACTGCGATCCGCCGGAGGCTCTAAGGAAGTTCTGATTTAATCAGCGCTTCCTTAGTACTGTGTGAGCTCCATATAAAGCGAACGATACTGCTTCGCGGAATTCGCCCAGGAAACATCTTTTGCCATATCCCTCTGTACCATCTCATCCCAGCACCAGCGGTTTGTGAAATACAGTGTTTTAGCACGGTTGATCGCATCGAGAAGAAGTCCGGATTCGTAACGGTCAAAGGTAAAGCCATTGCCTTCATTCGTATACTGGTTGTAAGGCTGCACGGTATCCTTCAGTCCGCCGGTCTCACGTACGATCGGAACTGTACCGTAGTGCATGGCGATCAGCTGGGTAAGGCCGCAGGGCTCAAACTGGGACGGAACAAGAAGTGCATCCGACCCGGCATAGATCATATGAGCTCTGCCCTCGTCATACATGATATTCGAGCAGACACTTCCCTTATATGCTCCTTCGTAATAGCGGAACGAATCCTCATACTCAGGATCTCCCGTTCCGAGCACAACGACCTGTGTATTTCCGTCCATAAGAGCAGGAAGGATCGCATTCACCAGGTCAAGTCCCTTCTGGTTCGTCAGTCTGGAAATCAGGCCGATCACAAACTTATTCTCATCCTTTTCCAGACCCAGCTGTTCCTGAAGTGCAAGCTTGTTCTCCTTCTTGTTCTTCAGTACCGTGGCAAGATCATAGGGAGCAGCCAGCAGGCTGTCCGTGGCAGGGTTCCACATGTCGTAATCGATACCGTTTACGATTCCGCGAAGCTTGCCGGAATGATAACGCAGATGCGCATCCAGATTTTCTCCGTAAAACGGCGTCTGAATCTCTACCGCGTAGGTACCGCTCACTGTAGTGATCATGTTGGAGTAAGCCAGTCCGCCCTTGAACATATTGGCATCTTCATAGCCCTGCTTCAAAGCGTCCTTGTTGAATACATAATCCGGGAGTCCGGACCAGTAGCGGATCGTCGGAATATTGTATACACCCTGGAACCGCAGGTTATGGATCGTGATCATCACTTTCGCGCGTCCGACCGGTGTATTGTCAAACATTGTACGCAGATATACCGGTACGAGACCTGCCTGCCAGTCATGGCAGTGGATCACATCGGGAATCCAGTCCATATAATTCAGAGCTGCCAGTGCTGCTTTGCCAAAGAAACAGAATTTCGGAATGTCATCGATCAGATTGGTATAGGGATTTCCGAAGCCGAAGAATTCTTCGTTGTCGATGAAATCATATACGACTCCGTCCCACACATATTCCATGATTCCTACATAGAAGGAACGGCCGTCTTCGCACAGGTTCATCTCAAAGGAACCGCGGTAGACCATTTTCTCCTGATATTTCTGAGGGATACATTTATATCTGGGAAGGATCACCTTGACATCACAGTTCTGAGCGATCAGTGCCTTGGGAAGTGCATACATCACGTCTCCCAGGCCGCCGGTCTTAACAAACGGATAACATTCGGAACCGATAAATGCAACGCTTCTTCTCGGTGTCGGCATCTGCGGTTCCGCAGGTACTTCCTCTGCTTTCACAGTTTCCTCCTCCTTCTCTTCCTCCGGGGCTGCTTCTTCGGCTTTCGCTTTCTCTGCCGCCAGTGCTTCTTCCGCTTTCGCTTCTTCTGCCGCCGGGGCTTCCTCTTCAGCTTTCACTTCTTCCGCTGCCGGGGCTGCCTCTTCGGCTTTCACTGCCTCTGCTGCCGCCGGGGCTGCTACTTCGGCTTTCGCTTCTTCCGCTGCCGGGACTGCTTCTTCGGCTTTCACTGCCTCTGCTGCCGCGGCTGCTTCAGCCTTTTCTTCCTTCGCCTTTACTGTCTTTTTACGGGTTGCAGCTTTGCGTACAGTCTTCTTCTCTGTCTTTGCCGCAGTACTCTTTTTCGATGCAGACTTTGCAGTTTTCTTTTTTTCCTGCTCCTGCGCTGCCGGTTCTTCGGCCTTTACAGCTTTCGTTTCGACCGCTTCTGCTGCCGGGACAGAAGCAGCGGCAGTTTTCTTTACCGTTCTCTTCTTTGTCTCTTTTGTTTCCTCTTTTTTAACAGCCAAGGCGCACCTCCTTCAAACACGTTAACCGGTTTCTCTTAACTCTGCTTACAATATAACACATTTACAGACTGCAGGCTACCCCCACATTCTCTATTTCAAGGTGTAACGGCCTGGCGCCTGACAGGTTCCTGTTCTCATTCCTTCCGCAGATCATTCAGGAATTCGACCATTACCCGGGTCACTTCCCCGATCTTTTTATCAAAACAGTGGTCATCCCCGGTCACGATATGAAGACGTGCATTTGAGTACATTGCCGCAGCTTCTTCCGCATACTTTACCGGAACAGTTTCATCCGTATCAGAGTGGACGATCAGCACCGGACCGTTGTAAGAACGAATCGCTTCCTCTACGGGAAGAAGCTGTGCTGTCCGGAAATAATTGCCGTCCAGGACCCTTTCCTCATTCATCTGCAGTTCACCCGGAATATGATCCGGATCAAAGTGAATGTCAAAAGAGGTCCCTCTTCTGGCATCATCCCGGATCATAGTGGCAGGAGCAAGGGGAATCAGTGCTTTGATCACATCCCTCTTCATGGCAGCTGCCAGAATCACCGCCAGTCCGCCCTGGGAATGTCCCGTCAGATATAATTCCTCCACAAAATCAAGTCCTGCGGCATAGTCGATCACAGTCAGCAGTTCGGATACCCATTTAGGTACCGTATGATTCCGGAATTCACCCCCGCTTTTTCCGTGACCGTACAGTTCGATCCGGAGCGCAGCAAACCCGTTATCCGTCATGGCTTTCGCAATTGCCAGAATATGCGGTTCTTCCATGTGTCCGGTATACCCGTGCTGAATGATCACAAGGGGCACCTTTTTTTCACTGCGATCCGGCATATCCAGTT
>CACZZH010000127.1 GCA_902785635.1 uncultured Lachnospiraceae bacterium | reverse complement strand
GTATGCGGTAAACCCTGTTACCATTGATCTTCGTCAATCATCAGTATACAGGTAAATCCACGTTGCTACAAATGTGAGGTCACTTCATATTATCTAAGTCTTCGTAAGACGTGGATCTCGCCTGCGTTCCTGCCCTGATAGATCGCGCTATAGATTATCACTGTCTCCAGCGTTGCGCATGCCTGAGAGTTTAAGACGGACGTGTTTCTTTGCTGAAACTGTTGTATCAGGCAGTATGAAAGTGTGCCAAAATGAGCGGACCATGGAAACTGTCCTCATGGCCCGTTCTGAGGCGCTGAATGTCGGAGGCGGCTGACGGGGCAGGATCCCTCAGACGGTCGTATCTTGCAGTCCGCGAAAAGTTCTTGGCAAGACAGCAAGAAAACACGGGGTCGAAGCCAGGCCTACAAAGCCTGGCTGCAGCGCCAGGACTAGGCGAGTAATCATCAGGATTACTCGGCGTATCCTGGTGTTGCCCCTGTTTTCGAAGCTGACGAGCCATAGAACTTGCGGCCCCTGCAAGCCTTAGCCAGGATGAGGGATCTTGTCCCGAGGCTGCGTGAGTTGCCTTTCAATCTATAGCGATGCGTGCCTGCGGAAAAATAAATACTTTCAAGGTTCTTTTAAGGAAGAAGGAATAAACTGACGCTGTCGACGAGAAAAATGCAATTAAAGAAAGGATGAATGATTATGATGAGTAAAAAAATCGCAATGCTTCTTACAGTTTCCGTACTTTCCGCAGCGGTTCCCGCAGGCACAGTCATGGCGGAAGAAAATACTCCGACGACTGTGGGACAAATGGAACCCGGAGCACCGCAGACACAGGGCGAGGCACCTTCGATGAACGGGGAACAGCAGACACCGCCGTCCGTTCCGCAGGGCGAGGCACCTTCGATGAACGGGGAACAGCAGACGCCGCCGTCCATTCCGCAGGGCGGGGCACCTTCAATGAACGGAGAACAGCAGATACCGCAGCAGAATCCGCAGATGGGCGGAAAGCCGGGTATGAATATGAATCAGAGACCGGGAAGAATGGGAAAAGGACATCAGGGAGGCCAGGGTTCCTTTGAAAACCTTCTGAAGGACGGAACGATCACACAGGAAACCTATGATGCGATCCGCAATTATATGCAGGAGAATAAGCCTGAGGCAAAGACTCCGGAAACGCAGAACGATGCAGCAGAGCAGAATGATGAAGCTGTTCAGAATGGTGCAGAAGCACAGGAGAGCGATCCTGCTCAGGATAATACAACAAATACTGCAGATGGAGGACTTCGGAAGGAGAAACCTTCGGGAATGCTTGACGAGAGGAAAGATCTGCTGGATGATCTTCTGAAAAACAATGTGATCACACAGGAAGAATACGATGCGATCACGGCTGCTCAAAAGGCTGTTTCGGAAGACCTAAAGGCCGATGGTGCCGATACGTCCGGACAGGAAGAGGAAGCTTCCGGGACCGGTAACTCTTCCGGCACAGGAACAGCACAGGAAAATGCAGGACTTTAATACATGAACGGGCAGAACATGTTATAATCGTTACATGCTGCAGCCTTTAAAACAAAAAAGTTGCCGCGCACGGTGTAAGGACCGTGTGCGGCTTGATGTGTTATACAGATACTTATATTATACAGATACCGGTGGGAACAGACGAAGAGACAGAGGATGGAGGATACAGATGAGAGTGCTGCTGGTGGAAGATGAGAAGAACCTCTCTGCGGCGATCTGCCGCCTGCTGAAGCAGGAGCGGTTTGAAGCAGACGCAGTTTATAACGGAACAGACGGGCTGGATTATGCGCTTTCAGGAATGTATGATGCCGTGATCCTGGATGTAATGCTTCCGGGAATGGATGGGTTCGCGGTGCTGAAAAACCTTCGGAAGGAGGGAATGCATACACCGGTTCTGATGCTTACTGCGAGGGGAGATCTTGAGGACCGAGTCAGGGGGCTGGATTACGGCGCGGACTATTATCTGTCCAAACCCTTTGAAAAAAAGGAACTGATTGCATGTCTTCGGGCCATCACCCGGAGGAAGGAAGAGCCTGTGCTTGATAAGCTGTCCTTTGGGGATATTGAACTGTCGGAAAAGGATGGGAAGCTTTTTTGCAGCCGCAGCGGACAGAGTGTAAAACTCGGAGCGAAGGAATACCAGATGATGGAACTGTTTCTGCGCAATTCCGGCCAGATCCTCCCGAAGGAGACGATGATCGAGCGGATCTGGGGACTGGAAAGCGAGGCGGAGTACAACAATCTTGAGGTTTATGTTTCCTTCCTGCGGAAGAAACTGTCCTTTTTGGATTCAAAGGTAAAGATTCGTGCGACACGCGGGATCGGATATTCGCTGGAGGAGGAAGTATGATCCGACAACTGAGAATTCGTATGACCGTGCTTGTGATCACTGTTCTGGTGCTGGTGTCGGCAGGAATCGTTTTTTCCATCAACTATCTGAACTGGAGAAACATTCAAAGCCAGGTGGATTCTGCCCTGAATACACTGATCAGCAACAGCGGCTTCCGACCGGCTGTCCGTTTGCAGAATCCGGGAGAGATAAGCAGTGAACCAAAGCCGTTCGGAGCAGAGGGAAAGACGGTACAGGATGACACAGGAATTATTGAAGGAACGGGGCCGGCGGAACCTGCGTGGGAAGAAAACACGGAAACGAAGGAAGGAACAGACAGACCGCAGCTGCCCGGTGAAGGGAGATCGGGAAACGGCTCGGACAGCCGCCGCAGACCTTCCCTTGCAGGACAGCCTGAGGATGCGGAAGACCCGCTGGCGAGTCTGAGCAATTATTATGTGGTGACGCTGTCTTCCGATGACTCTGTAAAAAGCTGGACCAGTGACCGGTCGGATCTGTATTCGGACGAACAGATCCGGAAAATGACACAGCTTGTGACAGAGGGCGGAAAGACTTCCGGAAGATTCGGTACCCAGTTTTACAGGCTTGCAACGATCAATGGCCAGAAACAGCTGATCGTTCTGGACGAACGTCTGGATATCATGAGTGCCAGGAGCGTGCTGCGGACGACCGCACTGATCGCTGCGATCTCCTGCCTGCTGCTGTGCATTGCCGCTGTCTTTCTGATCCGCCGGATGATCCGGCCGGTACAGGAATCCTTTGACCGGCAGAGGCAGTTCGTATGGGATGCAAGCCACGAACTGAAAACTCCGCTGGCAGTCATCGGAGCAAATGCAGATGTTCTGCAGGGAGAGATCGGGGAAAATGAATATCTCGGGTATATCCGGTCGGAAGTAACACGTACGGATAAGCTTGTACAGAACCTGCTGATGCTTGCAAGAATGGATCAGGGAACTGTAAAGGCAAGTCTGGAAAGAATTGATCTGGGAAGAACGGTGGAAGGAGTCGCGCTGCCCTTTGAGAGCACAGCATTTGAGGAAGGAAAGGAATTTGAGATCCATATTCAGGATGGTGTCTTCTGCATGGGGGATGCGTCTATGCTGCAGCAGCTCACGGTGATTCTTCTGGGAAATGCGTTTAAATACAGTCACAGTCAGGGAAAGATCCGTATAGAGGTAAAGCCTCACGGCAGGGGAGGTGAGATCCGGGTGGCCAACACCGGAGAAGGGATCGCAGCGAAGGATCTGGAGCGCATCTTTGACCGGTTTTACCGGGCGGATACTTCCAGGGGCAGGGAAACCGAAGGGTATGGACTTGGGCTTTCTATTGCCCGGAAGATCGTGGAAGAACATCACGGAAAGATACGTGCGCAGAGCGATCCAGAGGGGGAGACGGTCTTCACAGTGCTGCTGCCCTGATCTATCCTGCGTGCAGCCATAGATTGCGAATGCAGGGCAGGATCGTGGAAGCGCGAAGCGCGAAACAATCCGCGGTATCACTTTTGATCCCAACATCATAGTATGCGGGAAACATAGTCTGCATACGGATGAATTGCAACCGTGGTTAGACAATGATATAATTAGTCCGTTTGCAGCTGAGGCAAGATGGGGAGGGAGTGTTTTGGAAAAAGAAAAAGTAATTCTTACAGTGAGTTTTGGCACAAGCTACCGGGATACCAGAGAGAAGACGATCGGCGCGATCGAAAGGCAGATCGCTTCGGCATTTCCGGGGTGGGATGTACAGAGGGCTTTTACCAGTGGTATGGTGATCCGGAGTATTCTCAAAAAAGAAGGGCTGCACATCGATGATGTGCCTGCCGCGCTGGAGAAGCTTGCCGCAGCAGGAATATCAGAGCTGGTGATTCAGCCGACACATCTGATGGCAGGGAAAGAATACGAAAAAATGCTTGCCCAGATCGAGCCGTTTCGCGGCAGGATCGGGCAGATACAGGTCGGAAAGCCTCTTCTGTATGATGAGGATGACCAAAAGGCGGCAGCCGCTGTTCTGGAAGAACTGTTTGACGCGGAAGGAAGCTTCGATGAGGTCTGGCAGAAAGGAGCCGGATGTGAGGATTCCGAAAAGGCAGTGGTCCTGATGGGGCATGGAACAGATGTTCTTTCGGACAGCGTGTACACCCGGCTTCAGAATATCCTGGAGGAAAACGGATGCAGCCGGATCTTCATCGGAACCGTAGAAGGTTCGGTCACTCTGCAGGATGTGCTCACTAAGCTTCGCAGCGGTAAATACCGGCAGATCCTTTTAGCTCCCCTGATGGTGGTTGCAGGGGATCATGCGCTGAATGATATGGCCGGGGATTCTCCGGATTCGTGGAAAGCCCTGCTGGAGAAGGAAGGATATGAAGTATTTCCGGTAATGAGAGGCCTGGGGGAATATCCGCAGATCCGGGAGCGGTATGTTCAGCATGTGAAGGACACACTGTGCAATCCGGCAAACCGGACTTGAAAGCAGCACAGCTGTATAATTGAAAGCAGCACAGCTGTATAATAAGGAACAGAACAGACAGATTAAGTGTGGGAGACATCCGAAAGGGAAAGGAAAGAGAAATGAAGGGAACTGCATATGGAGTAGGCGTAGGCCCGGGCGATCCGGAGCTGATGACATTGAAGGCGATCCGCCTGATTCGTGAGAATGAAGTGATCGCAGTACCGGGGGAAACGGCAGAGGATTCGGTTGCCTATAAGATAGCAGCGGCAGTGGTTCCCGAAATCGCTTCAAAGGAACTGGTACCGGTGAATATGCCGATGGTGAAGGATCGTACACTGATTCACGAAGAACATCGTAAAGGTGCCTTTCTGTTGAAAAAATATCTGGATCAGGGTAAAAATGTAGTTTATCTGACCCTTGGCGATCCTACGATCTACTGTACCTTCAGCTATCTTCAGCATTTTCTGGAGGATGAAGGATATCCGGTAGTGCTTGTTCCCGGAATCAGCTCGATCTGTGCAGCCGCTGCACGGCTGAACCTTCCGCTCACAGAGTGGGATGAACAGATGCATGTGATCCCTGCAGTGCATAAGGCTGTAAAGAAACTGGATCAGCCGGGAACTTATGTACTGATGAAGGCTGCCAGTCATATGAAAGAGACGAAAGATCTGCTTCGCGAGAGCGGTCTTGAAGTATCCTGTGTGGAAAACTGCAGTATGGACAATGAAAAGATCTATCACAGTCTCGAGGAGATTCCGGATGATGCAGGGTATTTCTCCCTGGTGATCGCAAAGAAAAAGAGAAAGATGCCGGAATGAGGCAGCGGGCAGGGTATGATTGAGATACGGGACCTTACAAAAAAGTTTGACGATTTTACGGCAGTGGATCATCTGAACCTGACGATCGGTACCGGTGAGTTTTTCGGACTGCTGGGGCCAAACGGAGCGGGCAAGACGACGACCATCAGCATGCTCTCAACGGTGCTTCTGCCCTCGGAAGGAGAGATCCGCATCGACGGGGTGAAGCTGGACCGGAAAGCCACGGCACTCAAACGCAAGCTGAGCGTGATCACCCAGGAATATTCCATGCGGCAGGACATGACCATGGAAGAAGTCATGGAGTATCAGGGAAGACTGTATTTTCTCCCCCGCAATGTGATCCGGGAGCGTACGCAGGAGCTGCTGGAGTTCGTTGGTCTTGCACAGTATCGTAAGCGGGTCGTCCGCCATCTGTCGGGGGGCATGAAACGCAAGCTCATGGTATGCCGGTCACTTCTGATCGAACCGGAGATCCTGCTGCTGGATGAGCCGACAGCAGGAATGGACGCTTTTGCCAGAAGACAGATGTGGAATCTGCTGCGTCAGCTGCACAGCCGGGGAATCACGATCCTGCTGACCACACATTATATCGATGAAGCGCAGACCCTGTGTGACCGGGTCGCGCTGATCAATCAGGGAAAGCTGGAGACGGTCGATACTCCGTCTGCACTGATTCTTGAGCTTGGCGAATATGCCGTGGATGAACCGGACCAGGATACGTTAAAGACCCGGTATTTTCCGGATCGGGAGGAAGCGATCTCTTATCTGAGACAGGCAGGGGAGGAAGCATCCATGAGGGCTACGACACTGGAAGACGTGTTCATCTCAAGAGTCGGAAGAGGACTGGCATCACAGCGAAGCCGAAAAAGATAACAGGTTTTGACGGGGAATCTTCCCGAACGGAAGAAGATCCGTCAGCAGGAAGGGAAACTATGGGGATCCTCACCGTACTGTGGGAAAAATGGGTAGAATTCAAGAGAGACTTCTACAAGATCACGATGGCAGCGATGATCTCACCGATGATGTATCTGCTGATCTTCGGCATGGGGATTCAGACGACTTCCCATGGGGAGCCATACCTGAATTTTCTGATACCGGGCATTGTCTCGATGTCCACGATGACCGGGAGCTTCAGCGCAGTCGCTCAGAATATGAGCGTGCAGAGGCTTTACGAAAAGGCGCTTGATCAGGTGATGGTCTCGCCTACGCCTCTGTGGCAGTTTATCCTCGGGCAGATCATCGGAGGAAGCCTTCGCGGATTTTACGCAGGAGGCGTGATCCTCCTGCTGACGCTGCCGATCAAGACCGGCCTGGTGTTCAACGGCTGGTCAGTATTGATCATGCTGCTCAACGGGACAGTTTTTGCAACGATCGCTCTCGTACTCTCTTTTCTGGCGAAGAGCTACACGGATGCGCCGCGTTTTACGGCATACATCATTACACCCATGTCGTTTCTGTGTAATACGTTCTTTTCCACCGAAACAATGCCGGGCGGATTCCGGCAGATCGTCAATGCACTGCCTCTTTCACAGACCAGCGCCATGATGCGGCAGGTGGCCGCAGGAGCAGCACCGGATCAAAGAGGATTTCTGATTCTGTTTGCGTATCTGATCATCTTCTCCTGTATTGCGGTCATGTTCATCTATAAAAAGAAGAACCTGTAGAGCCGCCGTTTTGCAGACTGCCGCTGAAACGGCAGGAACGCAGGGTGTTCTGGAAATATGGACGGAACCAATGGAATCGACAGGAAGGGTATGGAATGCAGGGATTTAGGTTTTTGCGTAAGCTGCTGTTTCTTGCAGTAATACTGTGGGCGGCCGGATGCGGGAAGATGCCGTCTCCGGGTTCTTTGAGGGCATTTGCAGCCCCGGGATACGACCGGGTGGCTGCTTTTTCAGATACGGCAGCCGCAAAAGAAGTGGGAAAATACGGTATGACTCCTGTCTACGGACAGGACATTGCCGACGGAACATATACGGTGAAGACCGAGTGCTCATCTCCTTTTTTCCGGATACTGGAAGCAAAACTTACAGTGGAAAACGGTGAGATGACCGCCGTGCTGACCATGTCCAGCAAGAGCTACCTGTTTGTTTACATGGGGACGGCTGAAAGCGCAGCAGGAGCAGATCTGGAGGAGTATATTCCTCTCGAGGAGACAGACGGACGGCATAAATTTACGGTTCCGGTGCGCGCGCTGAATTACCCGATCGACTGTGCCGCCTTCAGCCGCAAACGGGAGAAGTGGTACGGAAGAAAGATCCTTTTTAACGCTGCTTCTCTTCCGCGGGAAGCGGTCTCTTTTCCGGTCCCGGATTATGACCGCATCGAATCCGCGATCCGGCTGTATGACCGGGAGAAGGGAACAGATACAAAAGCGGAGCTGTACGGAACCGGTGTGGAGGAGACGGAGGATCTTCTGTCTTTGCAGCCGGAAGCTTCCGAAGGACCGGCGGCGGTTGCCATGGAAGAGGAGGACGGGGACTATTCGATAGAGGTCGATATGACCGGAGGCAGCGGCCGTGCCAGCGTCACATCGCCTACCTGGCTGTATGTGAAGGACGGCAGAGGCTATGCGAAGCTTCTGTGGAGCAGTGTTTACTACGATTATATGATCGTTGGCGGACAAAAGTATCTGAACGAGACAACAGACGGGAGCAATTCTACTTTCACGATCCCCATTACCGCGCTGGATGAGCCGTTCAGTGTGATCGCGGATACGACTGCCATGGGAGATCCTGTGGAGATCGAGTACAGCCTGACTTTCTATGCGGATACTGTCGGCGGGAAGGGCAGGGTACCCCAGGAGGCAACCAAAACCGTGATCTATATCGCGGTGTTCATCAGGATC
>CACZZH010000126.1 GCA_902785635.1 uncultured Lachnospiraceae bacterium | reverse complement strand
GGAAGGCTGCAATGTGAGCGATCCTTCCGCAAGAGTCCTGTCCAACTACGGCGCCAGCGGAGTGTAACGCATGCAGCTGAAAAAGCATATGTTTTTCCGCAGCAGAATCTTTGAACGGACGGCATGCGCACGGAAGGGGCACACGGTGATTATTTCCACTCGACACGGACCCACTCCGCTGAGCTCTCGCTTAACTGCGACTAGTGCTCCGAGGCATTCGCGCATAGACGAAACGCTCTTACCTCGGAGCCCAAGTCTTCGTAAAGCGCATATCTCAGCTGCGTTCCTGTCCTGATAGTCTCGTTCCAATAATCACCGTGCACCTCTTCCGTGCGCATGCCTGATAGCGTAAGACGGACGTGTTCCTTTGCTGAAACTGCTGTATCAGGCAGCATGAAAATGTGCCAAAATGAGCGGACCATGGAACCTGTCTCCAGTGGTACAAATCATTGATATTGCATTGTATTCGTTGAAGAACCTGCGGAAAATGTGAGGTGCTGAGTAGTAGAAGCGGCCGACGGGGCAGGATCCCTCAGCCGGTCGTATCTTGCAGTCCACAAAATCTCTTAACGAGACAACAAAAAAACAGGGGTCGAAGTCAGGCTTTCAAAGCCTGACTGCAGCTCAGGATTAGCCGTGTAATCATCAGGATTACACGGCGTATCCTGGGGTTGCCCCTGTTTTTGCAGTTGACGAGTTTTAGAGATTTGTGGCCCCTGCAAGTTTTAGACAGGGTGAGGGATCCTGCCCCCGAGGCCGCCTCATAGTCTGCAAGGTTTCGCGGCTGCGGAAAAACATATACTTTCTCTTGACCGTCCCGGCCCCGCATGGCATAATATTCACAGGCAAAGGAGCTGACCGCACGGTGCGACCAGCTCCTTTTTCGTTTTTCAAAGAGGTATGATTATGGACTTTCGATCATTGACCTATTTTATTACCGTCGCCGGCGAACTCAACATCACAAAAGCGGCAGCGCTCCTCAACATGAGCCAGCCGCCTCTGAGCAGTCAGATCAAACAGCTCGAGGAGGATCTGGGCACACAGCTGTTCATCCGAAGCAAGCGCGGTCTTTCACTCACCCCTGCAGGACTGATCTTCTACAAACGCGCGCAGCAGATCCTGGAGCTTGCCGATCATACCCGTCAGGAGATCTCCAACTACGAGACCTTTCTCAGCGGTGAGCTGCGCATCGGCGTGGTGGAGGGAAGAGCTCCTTTCCTGCTTTCCCGCTGGATCCGGGGCTTTTCGGAGGAATTCCCTCTGGTCAGCTACACGATCCGCAGCGGCAGCAGCGATGATCTGCTGGATCAGCTTTCCCATCACCTGCTCGATCTGGCCGTCATCGCGGCTCCTTACAATTCGGAGCTTTTACAGGGCATTCCGGTCGGACGCACGCCCTGGGTGGCGATCATCCCCCGTGACCATCCCCTTGCGGGCACAGACAGCAAGGAGATCCTCCTGACGGATCTGGCGGATATTCCTCTGATCATCCCGGAACGCACTTCCCGCGTCACCGCGATAGGGCAGTGGTTCTCGGAAAAAAAGATCTCGCCGCACATCTGCTGCAAGACCTCCCATTATATTGATGCTGTCTCTCTGGTGGAACAGGGCGTGGGCGTCTGCATTTTTCCGCAGTCCACCTACACGCCCAACCCCCATGTTGTGATCCGGCTGATCACCCAGCCTGCAAAGTACGCGGAGTATGTCCTTGTCTCCTCCCGGGCAGCTGTCACATCGGATCTTGCCGATGCATTCATGGATTACGTTCAAGATTTTCTTGAGGAGGATCAGATGCATACCGGTCGTTTCCGCACGAAGGAGGCGGAGTTTACGCTTCCGGCGGATGCGGATCTTCTGTAGATTCCTGCATGCAAAGATCTCATTCTGGATGCTTTTCCTGATTCTGTTCTTCCTTTTGAATCATGAGGAGCAGGTGTTCCCGGGACATATCATAGTATAACCACAGCTTTCCATCTGTATTGTATACATGTATGATCTGACCGAGCTGCCCGTGATCGGAGGTATACCGGTCCAGCTCATCCGGAAATGTCTGCAGCAGCTCCGGCCGGTAGGCAAGCGTGCTGCTGTCTTTGAACACGGCCGTATACAGGATCTCCGCCTCTACAAGGTCCTGGAATATGTGACTCCCATAGCTCAGTTCCGGAATGTAACCCGCTTCTGTCTCGGACACCTCTGTGATCAGGTCAAATTCACTGATATCTGAAAATGAAGAAGGGACTCCCAGCTCCGCAGAGGATGTACAGATTCTGCCGGGCGTGAACAGCACCATTCTCTTATTCATTCCCCGCAGCTTCCAGTTAACAGCACTGAGCACATCCCGAATCCTGGTCTTTTCCCGGTAAGGCATCTGATAATATCGAACAGGATCGATCAGAACCGCCACATCCACCGCAAATTCACGTGAAAATCCCATGGACACCTTCTCTGTTTCCAGCACAGTACTCTCCGGTGCAGCTTCCGGCACGCGGATCATATCTCCTTCTTTTGTCTGCTGGAGCGGGCGGCACTGCAGCAGATCGATCACATACTCTCCGTCCGGTGCGATATTGACCGTATATTCGATATCCACCGGATTCTGGTAGCAATCCTGCAGCAGGCAGAGGATCTGCCTCATGTCCTCCATCAGCGAATGGTTCCGGACAAGACCCTCACAGGAAACGTAAAGAATATCCCGGTCCATCCCCCGCTCCCGCAGCTCTCTCTCGGTATCCCAGTCGTGGGACAGCAGCATTCGAACCAGATAAGAAGGAAGCTTTTTCTTCATATTTTCCGGTGGAAAGCCTTCCACCTCTCCCGACCTGAGGCTCACGGCATCGATCAGCCTCTGGGAAAACTGGTGCCGGTCTGCGGAGGATGTCAGCAGCACTTTGTCCGGATCCTCCAGCATGACCATTCTGGGATACGAACCGGTCCTGCGGTCAACCGCTGCTGTTCCCAGTCCCATCACCAGCCGCAGCATTCCCCCGTCCGGATGATCGGCACTGAAGCGGTAAGGACTGATCGAATAGCCCACTCCGGCTGCGCAGGGAAGAAAACAGTCCTCATACAGGGATCCGGAGACCCGCTGGACCAGAATTGCCATCTGCTCATCCCTCTTATCCAGCCCCCTTCTTTTTCGGTAGTCGAGGGCGGACAGGCTCATGGTGCTGGCGTATACGGTCCGCACTGCGTTTTCAAAGACCTCCAGCCGCTCATCAAGGCTTCCGGTTCCGGCACAGAAAACGGAATCATACTTACCGGCAAAGGCATTTCCAAAGCCATCCTCCAGAATCGAGCTGGAACGGACGATGACCGGATTATTCCCATAATAGTCGAGTACTCTGATAAATTCCGCCTCGATCTCTTTTGAAAAAGTTCCGCCAAGCAGATTCCGGGCAGTCTCCTCTGCCAGTGTGAAATACCCCTCTTCCGTGCGCTGCTTCACGCGCAGGTCCCAAAACCCGTTATCTACGATGTATGTGTAAAAGACATCGGACCCGATGTACCAGGAATCATGCGGTTCGACCCTTGAAAAGATTCCGGGATGATAATGCTCCACCAGCTTTCTGGAGAGCAGCATCCCGCATGCCTTGCCGCCGATCATTCCGGTTCCGATCATCCGGTCATGGATCTCAAAATAATCCTCCGGCGTAAAGACATCTTTGATCAGTTCCCGAAGCCTCTGGTCCCTGGTGAGCATGATATCGCAGATCCGGCTGCATTCCGCCGTTACATCCAGTCCGTTCTCATATTTGATCCGCGTCCGCGCAAAGAACCTTTCCCAGCTGTCCATATTCTGGTTGATGCCTGCGCTGCTCCGGTTCATCTGCCGGTAAAACCGGCTCATTTCGACCCCCTCTGTTTCTGGGACGAACGCCCCGGTATCCGGATCAAACAGATGCGGACGCAGCATCTCCTCCGTCTCTCTTCTCCAGACTTTCAGCGGACGGACATACATCAGCCGCCCGGAATCATCCACCGGAAGCACATCAAGAAAAAGCTGCGTTGTATCCCGGATCTTCTTGACCGCGTCGAAGGAATGTCTTCCCCGTATAAGCGGAAAATATGCTACGGTATCCAGGATAAACAGAAACGGGCAGGTCAGATGGAAAAAATCCCCCATCATCAGATCCGTTGCCCATGCCTCTTCCAGCTCCGACAGGCAGTCAAATACATAAAAAGCGTCATATCCTTCCCGCTCGATCAGGTTATGGATCTCGACCGTGAAGGTCTCAAAACGGTGGGACAGCGGAATCCGTTCGATCCGCAGCCCCTCCATCTCCGGAAGGATCGGATCATGTTCCGCGAACCGGATATAGATCAGATTTCTCCCGTCGCGGACCGCCTGTTCTGCGAAGATCCGTGCAATGATCCGGAATTCCGTGAGAGAAGATACCTGCCATACAACATTGTCTCCAAGACGAATGTGGTCCAGAGCCTGATCCATCTGCTCTGTTCCCGACAGTATAGGCTCAAATGCAGCCATGATCCGTTCCTCCTTTCTTTACTCTACATCTTTCAGGGCATCCAGGTCCTCCTCGCCGGTCCGGACCTTTATGACCTTCTGTACATCATAGACGAAGATCTTCCCGTCACCGATATGACCGGTATAAAGCGCTTTCTTCGCGGTCTCGATCACTTTATCGACAGGTATATTTCCGACGATCACTTCGACCTTCATCTTGGGCAGCACGTTGATATCCAGCTCGACCCCGCGGTAACGTTCGCCGGCGCCTTTCTGGATCCCGCAGCCCATCACCTGCGTAACGGTCATACCGGTAACTCCCAGATCGTTCAAAGCATTCTTGAGTTTTTCATAACGCGAATGCTTGGCAATGATCGACACCTTGTACATGCCGGTATGATGCGGAACTGTATCTACGCTCCCTACGCTCTCGGTGCGCACTACCGGCACAGCCGCATCCCGCTTCAGAGTGCTGGCCCTGTCATACTCCTCCTCACCAAGATCTGTGTTCTCATTGACTGACATGCCGGTGGACAGATCCACGATGCTGAATCCGGCATATGCGGACGGCAGGCCGTGTTCAGTCCGGTCAAGTCCGAGAATCTCTTCCTCCTCACTTACCCGAAGTCCGAAGATCGCCCGGATGACCAGAAAAGTGATCGTGATCGTAACGGCAGTCCATGCCGCTGTCGCACCAAGGCCGAGAAGCTGAAGGCCAAGCTGCTTCACTCCCCCGCCGTAAAACAGGCCGGCCCCTGCGATCTGGTTCGCTCCGAAAGAGGTCCCGTCTCCGATTCCTCTCGCAAACGCCGGTGCGCTGCCGGTGGCAAACAGTCCGACAGCAATAGTTCCCCAGATCCCGTTCACGCAATGAACGGCGACCGCGCCGACCGGATCATCCACATGCAGCTTGTTGTCCAGCAGCCATACGCCGAAGATCACCAGAATCCCGGACACCGCTCCGATCGCGATCGAGCCGAAGGCATCACACACATCGCACGGCGCAGTGACTGCTACCAACCCTGCCAGCGAAGCATTCAGGCACATGGATACATCCGGTTTTCCGTATCGGATCCAGGTGAATACCATGCACACGACCGTCGCCACGGACGGTGCGATGGTCGTGGTCAGAAAGATGGATCCCATCTCCGGAACGGAAACAGCTGCTGCTCCATTGAACCCGTACCAGCCAAGCCAGAGGATAAATACGCCAAGACAGCCCAGCGGAAGACTGTGTCCCGGAAATGCGGAGATCTTCGTGACCTCTCCGTTTTTGTTCCTTGTAAATTTCCCGATCCTCGGTCCGACGATCGCCGCACCGATCAGGGCACAGATCCCTCCTACCATATGAATACAGTTGGAGCCGGCGAAATCATGAAAGCCGATCCGGGAAAGCCATCCTCCGCCCCAGGTCCAGTGAGCCTCTACCGGGTAGATCACGGCGGAGATCACAGCCGAATACACGCAGTAGGACAGAAAGCGTGTGCGCTCCGCCATCGCACCTGAAACGATCGTAGCCGTTGTAGCGCAGAACACCAGGTTGAACACGAAGTTGGACCAGTCGAAGTCTGCGTAATCCGAGAAGATCGAAAACCCCGGCTTCCCGATAAATCCGAACAGATCTTCACCCAGGAACAGCCCAAAGCCGATCAGGATGAACATCACGGTACCGATGCAGAAATCCATCAGATTTTTCATCAGTATGTTCCCTGTATTTTTTGCCCTGGTAAATCCGGCTTCCACCATCGCAAATCCGGCCTGCATCCAGAACACCAGCGCGGCGCCGATCAGAAACCATACCCCATATACCTCCGAGTTGATCGCACTAAGAATTTCCTGTGTCATACTGTCAGTCCTCCTTCATTTTCCTTCCTGTCTCGCATGCATCGTTTCCTGCTTCGGGAACGGTGCACCATTTCCGGATGCGCATCGGAAAAGAAGAAAGGCGCCGACAGTCCTCAAACTGTCAGCGCCCTTGCTTGCAGGAATGGTATCACACACCGGAATTCAAAGTCAATTCTCCGGAGATACGAGTTTCCTATCGTTATTCATATGATTTTTCATATCTCAGTGCGGTGTGACTCCCTTCCGGGCCGCCGCACGCATTCAAAGCATCAGTTCTCAGCTGCTGCCTTACCTGCAACTCTTCCGAAATAGCAGGTTCCGATGATCGCTGTACCGGATCCCGGATAATACGGACCGACCCAGCCGCCTGCATTCAGGCCTGCTGCATACAGACCCGGGATCACTTCGCCTTCAATATTCACAACTTCGCATTTCTGGGTGATCTTCAGGCCGCCCAGAGCGCCAAGGTTGAACGGGGTGTTGTGATAAGCATAGAACGGAGCTTCGATCTTCGCAAGACCCTCGATACGTCCATAAGGATCCGGGTTGCCGGCCTCGACATCTTCGTTCCAGGCAGCCAGTGTTCTGGCAAGGTTCTGCGGATGCACACCGATCTTCTCGCCAAGTTCTTCGATAGTGTCGGCTGTGATCAGTTCACCGGATTCGATCGCTGCATTCAGTGTCTCCTCATCCTGCCATGCATAGCTGGTACCTTCCGTGGTGTTGGCGATCTTCTGATCCACAGATCCGCCGCCTGCACCAAAGATCATCCATGTGGGAGCACCGGTGGCTCTCTCCTGCTGGTAGATCGCTCTGTAGTGGAATGCATAGGTCGCATCCTCACAGACGAAGCGCTGTCCTGCGGAATTGACAATGAATTCCGGGAAGATCGGGGTACGATTGTCCGTAGCCGCACCGGTCTTGCCGCAGAAATCGATCGTGCCGCCGCCTACGAACGCTGCACCGATCTTCAGACCCATCCGGATACCGTCGCCGGTGTCGGTGGCTGCGCACAGGCAGGTGCCCGGATACTCGGTCTCTACCCAGTACTGCTGGCCGTTAAGCGCTTTTGCCATCTCAATGTTGTGATCGATACCGGCAGTTGCCAGGATCACGCCCTTGTTTGCTTTGACTTTGAAGGTCTCGCCATCCACGGTGATCTCAACGCCAACCACCTTGCCGTCCTGAAGGATCAGGTCGGAAACTTCGGTGTTGTATTCTACTTCCGCTCCAAGACTTTCTGCATATGCCCACACAGCCTGTACATAGATGCTGCCGGATCCGGAAGCGCCGCCGTCCTTGTAGTAATGAATACGGTCTGCCATCAGATCGTTGCTCACATACGGCACATGACAATGACCATATACGCCTACCCACTCAATACCGCAGGTATCCGCAAGCCAGTCAATGCACTCCGGTGCACCATTGGCCAGATCCGTCACCAGAGCCTCATCCAGCATCCCTTCGCCTTCTGCGAGCCATTCAGCCGCATGCTTTTCCGGAGTGTCATCCTGGAAATCAGAGAATTCCTTCTGATACTTCGTGCCTGCCGCCTGCATAACACCGCCGGAGAAATTGGTAGTTCCGCCCATGATCCCGGACTTTTCAAATACGATCACGCTGCCTGCTCCGGCTTCCTTCGCTGCAGCTGCTGCACTTCTCGCACTCAGTATGACCGGATGCACCCGTGAAATGATGCAGCTTGCTGGATTGACGCAAAAACCGAAGGAAACAAAAAATTACGTTGAAACACTGCAGAGTGATCCGGGCGATGCATTGACACTGGAATTGAAAAATGCGACAGGCTGCCTTGATATCCAGTGCGGCAGCGGCAAAAAAGCCGATATCCGCGTAGAATGCAAGGTTGAAGCAGGATCACAGCAGGTAATCGAGGACTGTATTGCACATATGAATGTAAAGGCTGAGTCGGATAATCAGGTTTTCCGTCTTTGCATGACAGAAAAGGAAAGCGGCCGCGATTTCGACAAGTGGGTGCAGTCGAACTACGGCAATGCAGTTTCTGTTTCCGCAGATTTCTATGTCACCCTGCCGAAGGATATCTGCACATATAACATTGAGAACGGCGTCGGTACAATTGACATCAGCAATGCGGAAGGCGTCTTCAATGTGCAGAACGGTGTCGGTGATATTACGCTGAAAAATGCTGTTGTGCAGAATGATTCGCAGTTCAAAACCAATATCGGCTCGGTTGAACTGTCGCCGAAGTCTGTTTCCGGCAATACATCGGTCAGTTCGGATACCGGTAA
>CACZZH010000125.1 GCA_902785635.1 uncultured Lachnospiraceae bacterium | reverse complement strand
CTTCAGTGCTTCGCACACGCTGTTTTCGGCTTCTGCCGGAGAAAGCATACAAGTTCCGATTCCGATCACAGGACACTTCATGCCATTGTTCAGTTTCATGTATTCCATGTTCATTTCCTCTTCAATAAGTCGATGCTTTAGAGCAGCAAAATTTCCAGTTTCCGTCTTCTTTGTGCAGTGTAAAATCACCTTGCAGCCGCCAGCTGCTTTTCCTTCCGCCATACACAGCGGCCATTACCCGGCTTCTGCCGACCATAACTGCATGATCCCCATCCAAAGTGACTTCGATGCTTTCATGATCTGCCGAATAATAGTTAAAGGTGCCGTCCAGCAGACCCTTTATAAACACCTCAGCAGACTGCTTTACTCCGGTCATGTGCAGCAGATAATAGTCGTCCGCCATCAGGTTTCGCAGTCCGTCCGCATCTTTTATGATCATGCACCGCCAGTATTTTCGGTACATTTCCCGGATAGTTTCTTTTTCATCCGTCATTCCTTCTGCTCCTTCGGATCGAGATAACGAATCACCTTTGCGGGCACTCCGCCGGCAACCGCGTAGTCCGGCACATCCTTTGTCACTACGGCTCCTGCTGCCACCACAGCGTATTCGCCGATCGTCACACCGGGACAGATCGTTACATTCATTCCCAGCCAGGCGTTCTTCTTAAAAAGCACCTTGCCGTAGGTGTATTTCGTATGACGTTCGTTCATGTCGTGGTTGATCGTAGCGATCCGGAGCCCGGGAGCAGACATGACACCATCCTCAAATTCGATCCCACCGGATGCGGACAGAATCGCGGAGTGGTTGATGAATACTCCCTTCCCAAACTTCACCCGGTTGCCGAAATCACATATAAAAGGTGTGAGAATGCGGACGTCATCCAGCTTTCTGCCAAACAGTTCCTCCAGATAGCCGATATAGGCAGGATCATCCGGCAGTGCTGCGTTAGCCTTTGCACACAGCGTCCGTGCACGCATCATCTCTTCCACGGCTTCCTTGAAGTAGGGCTCCCGATTGTCAGTGGGACCACCCTGATCCATCAGTTCATATACAAATCCTTTTTTATCATCCATGATGATCACCTTCACATCAAGCCATTGGCAGAAAGCCAGCGCCGCAGCGAAGACCTGGAATTTGCCGCTTCACTCCCGGTAATGGAAAGGCCTTTCTTTATCTCCGCGCCCGGCGCATATTTTCGGATATCCCGTTCGCTTCCACCCATACCGCTGCCTTCATTGGTGCAGAGAGGCAGGATCGTCTTGCCGGTAAAATTGAAGTGCTCAAGGAAGGTCACAACTGCCATCGGCACTGTACCCCAGTAGTTTGGATAAGCCAGCACTACTGTATCGTAATCATCGATGCTCTCCGGTATGCTCACCAGCTCCGGATGGACCTTTTCCCTCAGATCCTTCCTGGCCTGATCAATACAGGTCATATAGACCGGGGAATAGGGGTTTTTCATCTCAATTTTAAAACTGTCTGCCGGAATCATGTCCTTCATGATATCGCAGACGATCTCAGTATTTCCTACCTTCACATAGCGCATTGCTCCGCCGAAGTAGTTCTCATCTGCTCTTGAAAAAAATGCAATCAGTGTTTTAGCCATTACTTTGACCTCCTGTTTTGTTCTGACTAAATACTATGCAAAAATTATTGTAAAGTCCAATCGAAATACTATATAATTGATTTAATTTCTAAATAGCAGGAGTATACTATGACTACAAAACAGATTGATTACTGCATAGAACTTGCCCACACACTAAACTTCAGCCGGGCAGCAGATAACATGTTTGTCAGCCAGCCGACCTTCTCCTACCAGATCAGGCTGCTGGAGGCGGAAATCGGCTTTGCTGTTTTTGAACGCAGCGGCAAGGGAGCCGCTCTCACGCCTGCCGGTGCGCAGTTTGTTTCTTTCCTTACAGGCATGCGGGAGGACCTGAAAAGGGCTATTGAACAGGGGCAGAACTACAGTGCCAAATACCAGGACAGTATCTCCATCAGCATGATGGTACGGCAGGCCGTCTATTTTCTCCCGGAAGCAATGCGTTTATTTGCGGAGACAAAACCGGAAGTACAGATCACGCCCGTCTTCCAGTATGAAAATGGTGTGGAATCGTTCCTTCGCAATGAAGTCGATATCCTGTTTGCGCTGATGGAGCAGACAAAACAGATCCCGGGCATCCGTGTCCATGAATTGTTTGAAAGTCACATATACCTGATCGCTCAGAGAGATGATCCACTTGCGGTGATGAACCGAATTTCCGAAGAAGATCTCTATGGCCGCACACTGATGGTCGGCGGAGGCTCACCCCCTGCTTTGAAGGCCGTTCAGCACCGCCTGATCAATACCGGAAAGGTTGACTATTTCAACAGTGCCGACCATGATACCACGCTGACCAATGTTGCTGCAGGAAGAGGTGTATGTCTCGCACCTGGTTTTCTGAATGACCACAGCGGTCAGTTCGCATGGATTCCTTTTGACTGCAGAGAAACTTTCTCCTGCGTTCTTTGTACGCACAGGGAAGATCTGCGTCCAAGCTTGAAGGCTTTTCTCTCCACATTGAAAAAGTTGTATTCGGAAGCAGTTGCTTTTCCGTTGTGACAGTTCATATGAAATTAAAATAGTAAAAAATATCTCCCAGCTGTCGGCTTCACATCACCGACGACCGGGAGTTTTTATTCCATGACTGCCCTGAAAGCATTGGCAATCTTATCTTTTTACCATAATCGCATACTCTTATCTCCGGATAAACCTTTCATCCGTCCCAATGTCCTCTGATACAAACCGTTCCACCCTCATATGAAGATCATACTTCTCCCGGAGAGAAGCGATGGTCTTCATCATCGGAGAAGCATGATGATTATCGATAGCCGCCTGATCTCTCCAGCTGTCAATGAGCAGAATGGTCTCCGGATCATCCAGTGATGAATAATACTCATATCGAACATTGCCTTCCTCTGCCCGGATCGCTGTTACAGTACCAGAAGCAGTCATCTCTTCAGCAAAAGCCCTCGCAGAACCATTATTTCCAGTGTATCGAATATTGACCGTGATCATTGTTTTTCTCTCTTTTTATGAAAATAGCAGCCTCATTTGCCCATCCGTCTCTCACTTGCGTTTCCTGAATAAAGATTCCTTCAAAGACACCCATTTATCGGCAAAGCATACGATCCACGCCTCTTTCGACCTGGGGAACCTCTCCGGATTCAATGGCCACATATGAGAATATATTACATGATCGGTTTCCTTATCAATCGAAAAGTATTTTTTCGCGTTTTCGCATGCTCTTTTCGCATGCCTGAAACCATGAAGATGATGAGATCCGTCACCTTCTTCATGCCAGTCGTAAAGATAAAAATCATGCAGCATTGCTCCTGTTAACAGCACTTTAAGATCCGAGTGCAATGAGAACCGCTTGTCTATCTCATAGCTCAGTTTTGCAACATTTTCACAATGCTCAAAGGTAGAAACATTCCCATGCTGAATATATTCTTTCATTTTCTGAACGTTTTCATCCGTTTTTATCTCAGAAAGTATCTTGTCACATTCCTGCTGGTCTTTCATGGAAGCCCCTCTCTGTATTAGGGAAACACTGATTAATTCTATTTTCCACCATTTAGAACCTCCGGCTCAGTGTTTCCCGGTCGTGCTGCGCGGCTTCCGAAGGAAGCCTTCATCTGCGCAGCACTGCGATCCGCCGGAGGCTCTAAGGAAACGCTGATTAAATCAGCGTTTCCTTAGATCTGTATCGCAAAATCAACTCTCTCTTTTGTCGAATTCCCGATCGCTGTTTTCTCCGGACTCCTTCTCTGAAGCCGGAAGTCTGCTGATCAGCAGATGATCTGCCTTAGACAGAATATCTTCTGCCGCCTTCGGGCCAATTCCTTTGATCGTTTTATACCAGCTCTTATTCCCGGAAACAGCGATCAGATCAAAAACTGTATGGATCCCTGCTCTGTACAGTGCTTCAAAATGCTTTAAACTGATCCCCAGGCGCAGACAGTAATCCACACCGCTGACATCGTTTCCCTCGTCAGCCGGCCGTTCCTGATACGCCCAGCCCTTTCCGGCAAAATATCTCCGCACAGCTGCTTCATAACCCTCCAGATACCAGACCGAAACACTCTGCCATCTCAGTTTTCCCATCGCTTTTGTATGATACGTCCCGATCGTACCAGGCGCACGGTTCATGATCTTCGCGATCTCTTCATTCTTTTTATGTTCCTCATACTTCAGACGGATCGTCCTCTGCTGTCTGTCACGCAGCTGGCCAACAGCCACTTCCAGACCGGCTTTCTGGTCATCGGTCATAGTATCTGCACTGAGTCCCTCGATCCTTAATGCCCTGATCAGGTTATCCGGGTAAGGCAGGACCCTTTTGGCCGGTACCGGAACGTATTCCCGGATGCCAAGCACCTTAGCTAATGATCTTTCGGAGACATCCGAATACAGTTCCTTCACCCTGCCAATGATCTCCATAACAGAATCTTTCGGTTCCCTGCAATACTGACTGGTCACATGATCATATCCCCAGAGATGCTCCGGCAGGCAATATACCGCTATGCCCCAGCCGTATTCTTCACCGGCCTTGTTTTTCCTTCTGCGAAAGTCCCGGATGCACAGGTATGTCTGCATCTGAAGTCTGGTGATCTCCCCCTCAAAGTTTTTCTCTCCGCCGGTACCAAAACCCGCCTTCTTTTTTATCTCAGAAGAATACAGTTCACGGTCGGAATGTTCTCCTTCAAACAGATCCATGATCTTTTTGGACCGGATGCCAGCCAGCTCATCATCCCATCTCGCGTCAAAATCATACCCGTCCCGTCTGTAGTTTGCAAAGAACGGGAACCAGTCGCGGGAAATAAACCCAGCCTTATTATCAAAAAATTTTCCGTAAGCGATCGTGGTGCTTCCGGCTATTATTTTCCTCCACTCCCAGGGATCACTCTCAGGATCTCCTGTCCACCAGCTGTCAGCAGCTGTATGTTCTTCCACAGAAAACCCGGGAATCTCATTGCGAAACAGGGGCAGAAATCCTGTTTCGTCAATATACTGCATCAGCTTTTCCACACTCTTTATACAGTCAGGGTCATTTGCATCAAGCCCCTGCATGATCCATCTTTCTTCTTCCATCATTTTTATCTTTTACATCGTGTATTCTTCGGAATGATCTTTTCTTAAAGATCGCAAAATTCCAGGACCCTGTCGTAAAAATCTTTGGCCTCTTCAAATGCACCGTGCCCGAGACCTTCATACACAAACAGTTCGCTTCCGGCAATCTGTGTGTTTAGTTCAGAAGCTGCGTTTTTTCCGACTATACGATCATCGCTTCCTCCGAGAATAAGTGTAGGGCAGCTGATCTTTGCAAGTTCGTTTCTCGAATCAAATCCCAATATGGCGCAGGCATTTTTCAGAAACCGGTCATAGCTGGAAGGCTTTGTAAATCTGGCTACCACCGGGAAATATTTTCTGTTCTTCCTTAAATACTCCTCCGAGTACATTTTATCAGCAGTATCAACCATCAGCGCTGTATGATCCTGACGCATTGCCATATCGATCCATCCGGAAACCGCCTCTTTCACAATGGTATTTGCATGTGAAGCTGTAACAGCAAGGATCATTTTTTTCACCTTATCCGGATGATCTATGGCAATGTACTGACAGATCATACCTCCCTGAGATACACCAAGTAAATAAACCTGATCCATTCCAAGCTTCTGAATAGCCATGAACTGATCCTTCGCCATATCCCTGATGGTATATCCTTCCGGCATATCGTTTTTTCTGCTGAACATATACACAGTATAATCCCGGAAAAATTTCCTATATGGCGCTGACAGGATCCATGCCTTGTCTTTTACAGTGGCAAGCCCGTCCGACAAGCCAGGCAATACGATCAGGTTCCTCCTGCCATTGCCGAAAGATACATAATACATTTCCGTATTGCCTATCTTCACACTGCCATTCTTTCTCATACCCTGCTACCTCTTCATCAGATTCTTTTTCTCAGGATATATTTATCTTATCAGAAATGAATTCCGTATACAATCGTTGATAAGACCACAGAAGAAACGGGTCTCAAGCATCATAGAGCACATAAAGAGGATGGGGAATTCTTGCCAGATAATGTTAAAGGAAGACCTCCCGGTTCCACATTCACCGGGAGGTCTTCCAAAACACTTATGACTCCGTCAAAAACGCAGTATTTATCCTCTTATCCTCTGTCAGATACCCGGTTCCTCTCATGAATTCTCTCTGCAAACTTAATGATCTCAACCAGAGGGATAATGCATATGGCGATTCCCATAGCAGTCAGATACTCCGCAACGGAGATCCGGGCAAAGGAGAATGCATCTCGCAGGAAGGGTACAAACACCACACTGCTTGTCAGCACAAGGGAAAAAACAAGGGTTCCCCAAAGCCATTTATTCTGCTTTTTCTGTGCAAAAAGAGACTGTCTGCGTGAACGCATATTAAAAGCATGGAAAATTTCCGTCATGCTCAGCGTAAGGAAGGCTGTGGTCATTCCGGCAGGAGACTGGGCAACGCTCCATGTTCCTTCCGCCATATAGTGTCCTGCGAAATAACTGAATAATGTAAGGACAGCGATAATAGCTCCCTGTACGACCATATCAAAGCCCAGGCCTCCGGCAAAGATCCCGTCTTCTGTATTCCTGGGCGGCCGCCGCATCACGTCCGGTTCGGCTTCCTCCATTCCGAGCGCGATCGCAGGAAACGTATCCGTGATCAGATTGATCCACAGAATATGTACCGGTTTGAAAATGGTAAACCCAAGCAGGGTGGATACAAACACAGCCAGCACTTCCGCCAGGTTCGCGGAAAGAAGGAACTGAATCGCTTTCCGGATGTTATCATAGATCCGTCGTCCTTCAGCAACAGCAGCAACGATCGTCGCGAAATTATCATCCGTAAGAATCATATCCGCAACCGATTTTGTGACATCTGTTCCTGTGATTCCCATTCCCACGCCGATATCTGCCTGTTTGATCGATGGCGCATCATTGACGCCGTCTCCGGTCATGGCCGTCACACATCCCAGTGCCTGCCAGGCTTTTACGATTCTTACCTTGTTTTCAGGCTGAACTCTCGCATATACCGAATAATTCTGCACATCCTGAGCAAAAACACTGTCTTCGATCGCATCCAGTTCCGCTCCGGTAACTGCCATCTGGCCTTCATCCAGAACTCCCAGTTCTTTTGCGATCGCCACTGCCGTATCTTTGTGATCTCCGGTGATCATGATCGGGCGGATACCGGCTTCTCTGCACTGCTGGATCGCAGCCTTGACCTCCGGCCGGATCGGATCGATCATTCCGGACATTCCGATCCAGGTCATATCCTGCTCGCAGGCATCCGGTTCACATTTTTGAGGTCTCTCGTCAAATACACGCTGGGCAGCTGCAAGTACGCGGAGGGCCTGATCAGACATTGCCTTGTTTTCGCCAAGCAGCTCGTTCCGCTTTTCCTCGGTGAGCGGTATACTCTTTCCGTTCTCCCAGATCCGGGTGCACCGGCGAAGCACTTCATCCGGAGCTCCCTTTGTATACTGTACAAAACCACCGCCGGCTTTCGCCCGGTGAAGCGTAGTCATCATCTTCCGGATCGAGTCAAACGGCGCTTCATCGACTCTTGGCAGATCTGTCTCAAGTTCATCTTTCCTCAGACCTGCCTTATTTGCATCATTGACCAGCGCGCATTCCGTAGCTTCTCCTACCGCTTCTCCATCTTCAAGCTTTGCGTCGGAACAGAGTGCCATGGCAGTCATAAGGACACGTTCATCCCCTGTTACATGCTTTACAACTGTCATCCTGTTCTGTGTAAGTGTACCGGTCTTGTCTGAGCAGATGATCCTCGTACAGCCCAGTGTTTCCACAGCAGTAAGCTTCCGGATGATCGCGTGATTTTTGGACATCTTCGTCACGCCGATGGACAGCAGGATCGTAACCACTGCACTCAGCCCTTCCGGGATCGCAGCGACTGCTAAAGATACCGCGATCATAAAGGTATCCAGCACAGCCTTGCCGCCGTTCCTGATCAAATTCACAGCGAAAACAAACGCACAGATTCCCAAAATCATAACGGAAAGTTTCCGGCTCAGCTCTCCGAGCTTTTTCTGAAGAGGTGTTTCCTCATCCGCAGCATTGTGCAGCGCATCTGCGATGCTTCCCATCTGCGTATTCATACCGGTTCCGGTCACTACCGCCTGTCCGCGCCCGTAAGTGATCGAGGAGCCCATGTAGACCATATTTTTACGGTCTCCCAAAGGCACATCCCCGTTTGAAGCCGCTTCGATCACATCCGCAGTTTTCTCAACGTCAATAGATTCACCGGTCAGGGCTGCTTCTTCCACTTTCAGCGATGCACTTTCCAGGAGACGTCCGTCCGCCGGAACAGCGTCCCCGGCTTCCAGCACGATCACATCTCCCGGAACCAGCTCATCCGCACGGATCGTTTCCTGATGTCCTCCACGGATGACTTTTGCCGTTGCCGCAGCAACCTGCTGCAGTGCTTCTATGGCAGCCTCCGCCTTATTATTCTGATATACACCCAGAACAGCGTTGATCACCACCACGGCAAGGATAATGATCGTATCTGCCAGACTTTCACCGGCATAGATCGCCGTCACAGCACTCACAATAGCTGCAGCGATCAAAACGATCGTCATAGGGTCTTTCAGTTCATTAAAAAATTTCTTCAGAATACTGTCCTTTTCTGCCTCGCGCAGTTTGTTCGGACCATTCTTTTCCAGACGAAGCTTTGCCTCATCCTCCGTCAATCCCATTTGTGTGCTTTCCAGGGACGACAGTACTTCCTCACTGGTACTCAGATATTCCTTCATAATATTAGCGTATTTTCCTTTTCTGATTTCTGTCTTTTACAGGGTCCAAAGGTACGATCATTCAAACATTTCAGCCGCTTTCTCCAGGAATGAAGTGATCGGCAGTTTCTGCGGACAGACTTCCTCGCACTGAAGGCAATGAACACATTCGGATGCTCTTCCTCCTTTGGCGGCAGCCTTCTCATATTCCTGCATCCCTTTTTCATGATCCTTATATACGAGCTGCTCATTGCAGGCAGAGAAGATCTCCGGTATCGCGATCTCCATCGGACATCCTCCTGTACAGTAGTGACAGCCGGTACATTTAATGGAATCGGATTTTTCAAGTGCGAACTGTGCTCTCCGGATCGCTGCCTTCTCCGTATCCGAAAGCGGCTGGAATTCCTTCATATAGGAGAGGTTATCCTCCATCTGGGCAATATTGGACATCCCGGAAAGAACCGTAATGATTCCATCCAGAGAAGCCGCATAGCGGATCGCCCATGATGCATAAGATGCCTTCGGGTCTGCCTCATTCAGAATCTTCTTAACCTCCGGGATCGGGTCTGCAAGCGCACCTCCCTTGACCGGCTCCATGACCGTAATGGACTTGCCGTGTTTTCTTGCCATCTCATAATTTGCCCTCGAGGCGATCCCCGGGTTTTCCCAGTCTGCATAATTGATCTGCAGCTGAACAAAATCTACTTCCGGGTGCTTTGTGAGAAGCCGGTCCAGCATTTCCGGTGAATCATGAAAAGAAAAACCAAAATGTCTGATCAGTCCTTTCGCCTTCATCTCTTTTACAAAATCCCATATATGATATTCATCATATTTCCTGTAATTTCCTTCCTGCAGTGCATGAAGAAGATAATAATCAAAATAACCTGCCTGTGTACGTTCCAGGCTGGTGTAAAACTGCTGTTTTGCACTCTTCTCATCATGGCATTGCATCGCTGCATTCAGCTTGGTACACAGCGTGAAGCTCTCTCTGGGATGTCTTTTCACAAGAGCTTCCCGTGCTGCTTCTTCTGACCGTCCGTCATCATAGACATAAGCAGTATCAAAATAAGTACCGCCTGCTTCCATAAAAAGATCCACCATCTTTGCGGTCTGCTCCACATCGATCGATTTTCCATCCTCCAGTTTGGGAAGACGCATCAGTCCAAACCCCAGCTTAAAAACATCCTTACCAAAATACTCTGCCATTGTTCAACCTCCTTCATTCACAATGTCCGTATCTTACTGTTCCTTTTCATGCATTACAGACCGAAGCTCATCAAGCTTTTCCTGAAGATGGATCTTCATCTTTTCCAGGGTATCAATTACCTGAGGAACATCCTCCTTTTTAATCTTCAGTTCGGATGAAAGAATATCCGTCATTGTTCCGGCATTCTTCATCACGGCTTTAGCCGTGTAGGACGTCCTTTTCACACCTCTGCTCTCCTGTGAAGAAGGAACTGCCGTATCCTTCCCTGCACCGGACTTAAGACTTTTGATCTCACTCTGAAGCCATTTTCTGGTGACCGCTTCCGATCCATACTGCTTTTCTCTGGCAAGGATACGGTCATAAAGAATTTTCTGTCGTTCTTCATCCAGCGGAGATGCTGTCGAAATATCAGACCAGGAATAGTCACCGGAATCCGCAAGCACCTGCAGCTGCGGGATCAGCTTCAAAAGTGCTCGGTATCTTTCGACCGTTGAATCATTCAATTCCATGTCACCTGCGACAAGCCGGTTCAAGGCTGTGATCTCTCCCTCCTGAAGAGTTCCGTTTTTCCTTTTTTCTTCTATGATCATCCGATGCGTTTCATAAAGGTTCTGTGCGATCTTTGCGAGCTTCATCGGAGATTCCTTCCTGCTGTGTAGATTGCTCATCAGAAGACGCATCCTTCTTTCCGAATCAGAAGCAGGCGGGACTGTTTCATAGACCCGATATTCTTTCAATCCGGCTTTTCTGGCCGCACTTCTTCTTCTGTGACCGGCTTCGATCATATATTTCCCGTTTCCTGTCGGATAGGCAAGAATGACCCCCTGAAACCCATACCTGCGCATTGCATCAACCAGTTCTTCGTCCGGATCTGATCCATAAATGAGCTCATTATCCGGATCATCAAGCAGCTGGTCATCTTTCAGATACCGGATATGATCCTTCTGATCCTCCGTTAAGGAGGAAATATCTGCCTCTTCAGAAATTTCCTTACGAAAACGTCCGGATGCACCAGCAGCAGTTCTCAGACTTGTCATCCGCTTTAACATCTGGTTTTCCCGTTTTCTCTGGTCAGCCATTTTTCTCCTCCTTCTTGATTCTTTTCTCGATCTCTTTGGCAAGATCCCTGTAATCCTTCGTAACATCAGCTGAATTCGCGATGCATACGAGGGGCTTCTGATCTGCTTCGCTATCCTGTACCGGTTTGTAATTCAGACGGATCGGTGTTTTAAAAAACATCATCTGCTCCCTTGTCTCTTTTTCCATACTGGCTTCAAACAGAGCCTGCTGATCCATCTTATGCATCTGTACATTCGTATAGAACGTGCCAAGGACTTTCAGGTTCCTGTTGCCATAAACTTCCCGAATCTCCCTGCATTTCATCAGCAGATCCCTGTACCCGCTGATACTGGTATTTTTTGCAAGATGGAGCGGTACGATCACATAGTCAGAAGCATATAAATATGTCACAGTCAGGAAATTGTAGGAAGGCGGAAAATCGATCAGAATGTAATCATACGCTTTCCGCATTTCTTCGGCTGAAATCTTCAGAGCATCCACTTTATCCCCGTCATAATAATCCAGATGCCTGTTCGCAGGAATTATGTCCATCTTCATAGACATTTTTTTAAATCTGTGGGTTTTGGAATCCCTGACACGAAACTCATAGCTGACCGTCCGAACTGCTTCTTTCCAGGATACATCCCCATACAGAATATCAATTGTCGTTGCGACACTGTCCTTAATATCATAATCACAGATATCGTCATCATATTCAAAGACATCTTCCTGGCCATCCAGGAAAAACTGCGTCATATTCCGTTGAGAATCACCATCGATCAGCAGCACCTTTTTCCCCTGTGAGGCCAGTGCAGAACCGATATTAATGACACTGGTTGTCTTTCCCACACCGCCTTTTCGATTAAAAACTGCAATAACGTACCCCATAAAAACTCCCCCTTTATTACTTCAGATCCCGATATGTTCTTCATTATCCCGAACCGCTCCGTGCGGTTTTCTCAATGCTCGAACATATGTTCTGTTTCATATAATAAACATTTTTAGTCTGCCTGCGGTCTGGAGAAACACCGAAATCAATACTATTTCAGTATTTCTCATCCGTTTGCTGTAATCATGTGACTACTTTTTTGTCAACTATAACATATTAACATATTCCTGCACATAATTCTCTGAG
>CACZZH010000124.1 GCA_902785635.1 uncultured Lachnospiraceae bacterium | reverse complement strand
CATAGTCCGCACCCATTACACTTTTCTTCATCGATCTTTATGATTTTACGGATCATTTCCTTGCTCCTCCTTGGTTTCTCTTGATTCTGTGCCTTGATTTTAGTATGATATTTCAAACAAGTCGGTTGTATTTACAACAGAAAGGAACTTTTATGAAAAAGTTTGTTCCTGTGCTGAAGAGGACGAAGCTGTTTTCTGGCGTGGGCGATGATGATATCAGCACCATGCTTTCCTGCCTGGGGGCAAGGCTCCTTACTTATGAAAAAGGCGAATATGTGCTGAGGCAGGGCGAACATCTCAGTGACATTCTCGTTCTTGCGGAAGGCAGTCTGCATATCCAGAGAGATGATTACTGGGGGAACCGCAGTATCCTCGGGCACATCGGCGTCGGAGAGATCTTTGGGGAAGCATATGTGGCACCGGAGAGCGGAACGCTTTTGAATGATGTTATCGCTGTAGAGGACAGTTCCGTCTTTTTCTTTGATGTGAAGCGTGTCATTTCAACCTGTTCATCCGCGTGCCGTTTTCATACCATGGTCGTACAGAATCTGTTCTTTGCGATATCCGAAAAGAACAGGGGTCTTGTGCAGAAACTGGACTACATGTCAAGACGTACAACAAGGGAAAAACTGCTTTCCTATCTGTCTGAGGAAGCCAAAAAACAAAACAGCGCCAGCATCACCCTTCCGTTTAACAGGCAGCAGTTGGCGGATTACCTTTCTGTTGACAGGAGCGCCATGTCAAACGAGCTTTGTAAGATGCGGGATGAAGGGCTCCTGGAGTTTGAGAAAAACCGTTTCAGGTTGTTCTGATGAAACCCATGAAGATTCTTCTTATCCCCTCTTGATTTATTCCGGGAATGGAATAAAATATAACCTCGGGTTAGCTGTAACTAACCAGCACTGTCCGTCTCATTCTGAGAGACTTGTTGTTGGAGAAAAAGAGGCGGCTGGGCGTATTCCCGGTGGTGAGCGTTCAGGCTATGACTGGGAGGTTCCGGAAAACAGATGATCCCAAATCAGTCCCCTATGAAAAGAAAGGTATGTTCTTATGGCAATTAAATATCATATTGAAAATAACACGGTACAGGAAACGCTGATTAAATCAGCGTTTCCTTAGGCTGCGGTCTGGATGATACCTTTCGTAAATGCGATAACGGGCTTTGTCAGGGTTACAACATTGATTTCCCGGATGTGATCCGGGTGCGGAATGACCTTCTTCCCGCAGGTGACCGGGAACAGAACCTTGCCTGCGATCTCAACGATTACACCTGGATGGATCAGATCGAAAGCGCATCGTCTCAACACCATTGAGAGAGCAGACCAGATTCTTGAAAAAAAGCAAGTATATTGCAGCCAACAGGTATATACTTTTCTATACTTACAATATACTGTTTTCCGGAGGTCTCACCATGAAAAAGCGGGTCATCATCATTTTCCTGTCAGTTACAGCAATACTTGCTGTATTGTTCCTGACCATAAAGGCCGATATTCCCGTCGAGGATAAGAAGAGCTTCGATGTGCCTGGAAATGCTTCCGAATATGACATTGAAAATATATCAATGAATGAGCGATCTCCGCTTCGCGGGAAGAAGATCGTATTCCTGGGGAGCAGCGTAACCTTTGGCGCTGCGGCTGAAGGACAGTCCTTTGTCGATCTTTTTGAAAAAGCAGACGGAGTCAATGTGATCAAAGAAGCCAGGAGCGGAACAACGCTGGCGGATATGGATTCTGTGCCTGGCACTGGCGGCGAAGACAGTTATATCAGGCGTTTAAAGATGCTGGATACCGGTCTGGATCCGGATTGTGTTGTGTGTCAGCTCTCTACAAATGATGCGATGATGAAGATCCCTCTCGGAGAGATCAGCGATGAATTTGAACTTGCCTCATTTGATACGAGGACGGTTACCGGTGCGATGGAGTATATTATTGCTTACTGCCAAAAACAGTGGAATTGCCCGGTGGTGTTCTACACAGGGTCTTACTTTGAGAGTGAAGCATACAGTGCGATGGTGGACCGTCTGTATGAATTGAAAGAAAAATGGAATATCGGAGTGATCGATCTTTATAAGGACGAAGCCTTTAATGCAATTGATGAAGAGACTTACGCCTTTTATATGTATGATACGATTCATCCGACGAAAGCCGGTTACATTAAGTGGTGGATGCCGAAGATGGAAGCGGATCTGATACGGATTCTGGAAGGGAAAGCGCGATAAACGTTTTTTAGCGCATGGGAAATATCCATTGGGGCTTCTCAAAAACGGTCAACGGACATAGAATGGTATTAACCGATACGGTTAACGGAGGTGCAGGATGAATCCCAAATTCTATGGTTTGCCGCAGGAGAAGCAGCAGTCGATTCTGAACGCCGGCTTTCATGTGTTTGCTCAGAATACGTATAAGAAAAGTCCCATGAGCGAGATCGCGCTGGCCGCAGGCATCAGTAAAGCCCTGCTTTTTCACTATTTCCATAACAAGAAGGAACTCTACCTTTTCCTCTGGGATACCTGTGCCAGGATCACGGTGGAGGAAATGACGAGAAGCGGTGCCTACGAACAGACGGATCTGTTTGGAAGTATGGACCATGGCATGCAGGCAAAACTCCGGCTGATGCGGCAATATCCTGATATCGGCAGTTTTGCGGTCAGGGCTTTCTATGAAAAGGATCCGGAGGTCAGCGCGGAGATCCAGAAAAGCATGGGGCAGTATCTGCAGGTCCATGCGGCAAAAAAACTGGAGAAGCTTGACCCGGAAGATTTTATTCCCGGTATTGACCTTCAGATGATGTATAAGGAAATGTACTGGGCATCCGAGGGCTGTCTGTGGGAGTATATTCAGCGGGGAATCATGGATATTGATGCCATGGAAAAGGATTTCAGGGCCCTTCTGGATTTCTGGAAGACCGTCTATCTTCGTAAAGGGCGGGAGGAGGCTGAAAAATGACGCGGAGCACATTTCAAACTCCTTCCGGTACGATCCATTACTGGACAAATGAGATCCGGCCTGAACGGAGAACACTGGTCTTTCTTCCCGGGCTCACAGCGGATCATCATCTGTTTGATAAACAGGTTGAGGCCTTCAGGAAGGAGTTCAATATCCTGACCTGGGATGCACCCGGGCACGCAGAATCAAGGCCTTTCCGGCTGGATTTCTGCCTTATGGACAAGGCCGTCTGGCTGCATGAAATTCTGAAGAAGGAAGGAATCATACGTCCCGTCCTCATCGGACAATCGATGGGAGGCTATGTTGCCCAATGTTTTATGGAGAAATATCCCGGCGAAACGGCAGGCTTTATCTCCATCGATTCCGCACCATTGAAGCGGTGCTATGTGACAGGTGCCGAGATCTGGGCCTTAAAGAAAACGGAACCCATGTACAGAGCTTTTCCCTGGAAAACGCTTCGCGCTCTCGGGTCCAGGGGCTGCTCGGAAACGGAATACGGAAGAACGCTGATGGAGCATTTTATCGATTCCTATACGAAGGACGAATACTGCAGACTGGCAGGGCACGGAATGAAGATGCTTGCAGATGCGATGGAAGCGGATCTGCCCTATGTGATCGACTGCCCTGCGATCCTGATCTGCGGAGAGAAGGATCAGGCAGGTTCCGCGAAAAGCTATAACCGCAGATGGGCAGAAAAGGAAGGCTTGCCGGTCAACTGGATCAAAAACGCCGGGCATAATGCTAATACGGATAGACCGGAAGAGGTAAACCATATCATCCGGGAGTTTGTCCGGACACTGAAGGAGGATCCGCAATGAACAGAGATCTTTTTATTCAGGCAGTCTTACGATTTTGCGCAGGAGCGCTGATCGTCAGTTTTCTTCTTTTCCTTCCCGCGGGGACCTTACGGTATCCGCAGGGCTGGCTCCTTATGGGGATCCTGTTTGTTCCGATGTTTGCCGCAGGACTGGTAATGCTGAAAAAGAATCCGGAACTGCTGAAAAAGCGCCTGAACGTGAAAGAGGAGGAAACGGAGCAGAAAGAGGTGATCCTTCTCAGCGCAGTCATGTTCCTCGCAGCTTTCGTTCTTGCGGGACTGAGCTTCCGCTTCGGATGGTGGATGCTTCCTTTTCCGGTAAGCATTATCGCGGCCATTGTCTTTCTGGCAGCCTATGCGCTTTATGCAGAAGTGCTTCGGGAGAATACTTATCTTTCCAGAACGATCGAAGTGCAGGAAGATCAGAAAGTGATCGATACGGGACTTTATGGCATCGTCCGGCATCCGATGTATATGGCTACGGTCTTTCTGTTCCTTGCAATGCCGCTGGTGCTGGGATCCGTTATTTCTTTCGTGATCATGCTCTGCTATATCCCGATCATTGCAAAACGGATCCGGAATGAAGAGAAGGTCCTCACAGAGGGGCTGCAGGGGTATGAGAAATATAAGAGGAAAGTAAAGTACAGGCTGGTTCCGTTCATCTGGTAGAGCAGAATACGATGGGAAGACCTGCAGAAAAGACCGTGATCGGAAGAAAAAAATAAGAGACCTGTTCGGTCTCTTCATATACAAGCATATCCTCGATCTGTACATGGTACAGATGGCTGAGAGCCAGCAGGTTATCAATGGACGGGAGACAGGCTCCGCGTTCCCATTTATATACCGCCTGCTCCGAGATGCCTCCCATGAAGGCACACACGGATGGCACACGGATGTTTCTTTTCTTACGGATCTCCCTGAGCCTCTTACCGGTTTTATCTCCCTGTATAACGGGGAAAAGAGTAGTTTCCATATCTGTACCCCCTGTATTTCCACTTCGATTCTGCTGTAAGACGCTGTCAATCATTCTCAGGTAGAAACCTTTCCGGCACCGCTGCCGTCGCGGGAATGTGAATCATACATACAACAAACATTGATTTAGAGGGTAAGAGGACATTTGATCCGTGCGGAAAAAACCTGCCGCAGATATGCAAGTGTCCGCGTTTTTCATGTGATAGTGATATTATCATATGGATGAGTATTCGGCAAGTGAAAAAAGTGTTTTTGCTTCGTAAAATGAGGGATAAAGGGATATGTGTAAAAGAAATATGAAAAGAAGCCGGCGCTTTTTTTTGCAGTTGTTTTTGTTTATGGCAGTCTTCGCTGTATCCGCAGCAGCCCAAAATACTTCTCAGGCAAAGAAAACAGCAAAGGAACCGTTTCTCTATGTGGCGATCGGAAACAGCATTACGGTCCACCCGGTCTGTGATTTCTGGTTCTATAAGTGTGGCATGGCAGCTTCATCGCCATCAAAGGATTATGTGCACAGGACGCTGGAAAGGCTGAAAAAGAAGTATAAAGATCAGTTTCATTCTTTCCGATGTAGAGTCCTGAATGCACCCGCATGGGAGATGGACCGCGCCAGCCGTAAGAATACCCGGAAAAAAATCGAAAAGCTTCTGAAGAAAAAGCCCGCGCTGTTCACATTTCAGTATGGGGAGACTTCCTGGAACTGTTATGCGATGGAAGAAGACCTGACGAGTCTGGTTCGCTTTATTCAGAAAAAATCTCCTTCGACCAAAATCGTGATCATCGGAAATTTCTGGCTGCGTGACATGGCACAGATCGAGTCTGATCAGATCAAGAAACGGGTGGCGGCAGCATGCAAAGTCGGCTTCGCGGATCTTTCGGCGATTGCTGACCGTCCGCAGTATGAAAAAGGCTTCTCCCGGCTCAGGGACCCGTATGGAGGGATTCATCAGATCACAAACAGCGCTGTGGCAGCACATCCGAATGACAGAGGAATGGATTACATTGCCGGAAAGATCGTGAAAGAATATAAACGGCTTGTGAAGGAAGAGAAAGCGAAGATCAGAAAAGAGAGGGAAATGAATGCAGCCATGAATAAAGCAACCCGTGAAAAAGCCGAAAACTGAACCACAGGTTCAGTGACAGTACGGCTATCCATATGCTATGATCCAGTCATCAGGCAGGAAACAACATTGTTTTCCTGAAGAAAGCAGGCAGAGAACCGCTTTCGGTGAGCGGAGGATTTCCTTTGCCGGATATACAGGCACATACAGCAGCGCTGTCAGAATAACGGGTCAGATCTTTTAAAAAGGAAACACATGAAGAAGGGAGATCCCGAGGTCGTGTGGCACTCGTAAACGATCCAACCGGAACCGTTCCGAAAGGAGGCGCAGTCATAGTTGGACTGGTACTGACAGATTAATCTTTGACGTTTTATTCTTTATAAGTGTCTGTTACCCAGATCCGGATGATTTTCCAAAGCTCATTATGGTGTCCGCTGCGACCGGCATGCAAAGCAGTGCTGTGGAAACAGGGCGGAAACCGGACATGGACATAACCTGAGGAACGGGACGGGCCAAGGGGGCGTTAAGGGTACAGTATTCTGTTTAAAAGAGGCGTACCGGAAACATGTTCTGACGGAAGCCACGTGAAACAGCATTACAGAGCATTCTCTGCCACATCATCTCCCGAAACGGGGAGGACAGCAAGAATCGAATTCGAAAAGGAATCGGGGAACGATAAAGGTTCTCCGCAGGCAGTCTGCACCGGACAAGGGGTTGAGATACCCCGGCTGGCCGGGCTCCCCTGATGGCAAAGGGGAAGCGGCGGGCACCTGCCGCCGGAAGAGTGTGCAGGCGTGATGGCATACACCGGACGGATCATATCCCGGGAAACGCCTTCCAGGGACTTTTCGAAGACGTGCATTTCTGTCTTCGCGATGGCTGAAATGTCATCAGCATGGAGGAAAGGAGGAGAAGAGGGATGAAAAAGAAGCATTATCTTGAAAGCCTGAAGACAGAGGCCAATTACACGAAGACCCTGAACGGGGCAAAAACGCATGGAAGTACAGGCGATGCGTGTCTGGACTTCTTTGCAGTTGCAGGCGGCATGCGTTACCGCAGGGCGGCGGATCAGATTCTCCTGTTCGATCGTGCATATATCGAGACACCGGAGCTTGCTATGAAGCTGCTGTTTCATCTGAGGGATATCCGCGGCGGAATGGGAGAACGGAAGCTTTTTCGCACGCTGATGCGGCATGTGGCATTTTCATGGCCTGAATCTGCACGGAAAAATGTCGAATTCATTTCGCATTTCGGCCGGTTTGATGATCTGCTTTGTCTGCTGGATACTCCTGCCAAGAAGCAGGCAGTTCAGGTGATACGGGATCAGCTGGACCAGGACCGGAAGGCACTGGAGCAGCGCGATGCAGGACAAGAGGACGCACATATTTCCCTTCTTGCAAAATGGCTGCCATCCGATAATACATCCAGCCCGCGTACCCGCGCACTGGCAGGAAAGCTGATCAGAGAGCTTGGAATGAATCACAGAGACTATCGCCGTATGGTTGCAGCCCTGCGCGCAAGGATCGCTCTGACAGAGAACCGGCTTACCAGGAAACAGGTCGAAAAGATCCGTTATGAAGCAGTGCCTGCACAGGCGATGTTGAAATACCGGGGTGCTTTCGAACGCCGGGACAGGGACCGGTTCGAAGAGTTTCTGCTGGAAGCGGCATGCGGAGAAAAGAAGATACACACACAGACGTTGTTCCCGTATGAAATACTAAGACCGTATTTTTCAGGTGGGTTTTACGGACTCGGTCAGAAACAGGTCAGTAATACACTGGAAATGCTCTGGGATCATCTTCCGGGTACGGTAGGAAATAAGAATGCGATCAGCGTTGTGGATACATCCGGCTCGATGTACTGGAGTTATAGTCCTATTGTTCCGGCACTGATCTCGCAGGCGATGGGACTGTACTGTGCAGAAAGATGTAAGGGAATATTCCAAAATCATCTGATCACATTCGAAAGTGAGCCCCATCTGGTAGAGATACATGGATCGAATCTGTTGGACAAGCTGAGATATCTCCAGACACTGCCCTGGGGAGGAAGCACGAACCTGGAGGCTGTTTTTGACCTGATTCTGGATACAGCCGTAAAATGTCGTGCAGAACAGGAAGAACTTCCTTCCGTGATCTATATCTTTTCTGATATGGAATTCAACATGTGCATGCGTAATGCCGAAAAGACCGTGTACGAAAACGCCAGGAAGCGGTTTGAGGCGAACGGATTTCAGATGCCGGCAGTGGTGTTCCACAATGTGAACAGCTGGCAGATGCAGACACCGGTCACAGCCTATACCCGTGGGACGGCATTGTCTGGCGGTGCAGCCACCCATACGATGGCGCACGAATTCGATGGGAATATTACTCCGATGGAGCATATGCTTCGTGTACTGAACAGTGAGCGATATGCTATGATCCATGCATAAAGCAGGAATATTTGAGAGGAGGTGGTCATATGACACGCTTTATTCCAAGAGACAAAATGAGTAAAAAGGCGCGCAGGCAGCTAGACAGGCAGAGCAGGAGGCTCTGGCAGATCTGTCCGGCGACACGAGTGGAAGCCGGTAAAAAACGATATGACCGTAAGAAGAATCCCGCATTATCCATGACGGATGGAGATGCGGGATTTTTTGTCTCATAGAGGAAATTCCGTCGAATATGTGCCGCACGTAAGGAAGATGCCGCAACGCGATCGTGCTCGGCGCGCAAAGTCCTGCGGCGCTCTTTGTTCTGTTTAGATAATATGAAGTGACCTCACATTTGTAGCAACGTGGATTTACCTGTATACTGATGATTGACGAAGATCAATGGTAACAGGGTTTACCGCATACAA
>CACZZH010000123.1 GCA_902785635.1 uncultured Lachnospiraceae bacterium | reverse complement strand
CGGCAATTTCATGGCAAAGGCAGGGATCTCACAGCGCCTCGTGAAATTCATTGACGACATGGTGGGACACCGCAGAGGATCCCTGGCGATCGTGTGTGTCATCGTGGCCTGTTTCTTTGGCGCGATCTCCGGGTCCGGGCCGGCCACGGTGGCAGCCCTGGGTGCTGTGCTTATTCCGGCGATGGTCGAATCCGGGTTTAACATTTCGTTTGCGGAAGCGCTGATGGCGACATCCAGTTCCATCGCGATCGTAATTCCGCCTTCTATTGCGTTTGTCGTTTACGCCTCCATTACGGGAGAGAGTGTCGGCGAGCTGTTCATGGCGGGCATTATCCCGGGTATCCTGATGGGTGTTGCCCTGGCGATCGTCGTAAAATGGGAGGCTGCCAAGCGCGGGATCGAACCTGCGCATGAGAAGCGCAGTGCAAAGGAACGCTGGGCAAGCTTTAAGGACGCCTTCTGGGGACTTTTGATGCCGGTGATCATCCTCGGCGGCATTTACGGCGGCATTTTCACACCGACAGAGGCTGCTGCGGTATCCGTGATCTACGGAATGATCGTGGCGCTGTTCATCTACCGGGATGTTACGGTGAAGGATCTGATCCTCATCTGCATCGACTCCGCCAAAACGACCGGCGGTATCATGCTGATCGTGGCGTCAGCATCGCTGTTTTCCTACTGCTGCACGCTGTTCGGAATCTCCCAGGCGGCGCAGAGCCTGCTTGCGGGAGTATCCGCCAATAAGTATGTATTTCTGCTGATCGTCAATATCATCTTCCTGATCGCAGGATGCTTCATCGATGCCAACTCGGCCATGTACATTTTCATTCCGATCATGATGCCGGTCGCAAAGGCGCTGGGATACAACATGGTAGCCTTCGGTATCGTGGCGACCGTGAACCTGGCTATCGGACAGGTGACCCCGCCGGTCGGTGTGAACCTCTTCGTGGCCATGGGTCTGAAGATCAAAGATGTATCCAGATCGCTCACACAGAAAACGGAGGTGTTCCACAAGGTGACGCTTCCGATGATCTCCCGGGCCGTTGTACCGATGATCGTGGCCTGCCTTGTGGTGCTGCTGCTGATCACCTATGTTCCGCAGATCAGCCTGCTGCTGGTGCGCTGAGCGGTCCGCGCCCGTATGCCGCCTTTATAAGGTCCACAGGCATATGCCGCCCTTATCATATGATCTCCCGGGAACCATTCCGCCGGAACGGTTTCTCTGGACAGATAGATTTTCATTTTTTTCAGGAGGAAAGCATTATGAAAAAATCAAGCACATTCGTTCTTGCAGGTCTTGCCAGCGTGCTGGCAGCTTCCGCAGCCTTTGCGGCGGATTATCATGATTATGATTATTCCGATAAGTATGTTGCGGCAGATGAGGCAGCTGTGTATGAAGGAACGGACGAATGGCCGGAGGTTACCTGGAACTACGACTGCTCCACAGGTGAGAATTCTACCTGGGCACAGGCAGGCTATTACTTTGCAGCGCTGATGGCTGAGTCCACCGACGGTGCTGTTCTGGTAGAAGTATACCCGGGTGAGCAGCTCACCAACGGTGACCAGGTCGCCGGTATCCAGGCGCTGATCGACGGCGATACCCTGCAGGTATCCATGCACTCCAATCTGATCTACGCTAACTTCGATTCCCGCTTCAATGTCGTTTCTCTTCCCTATATCTTTGAAAATTATGATGATGTAGACGCAGTCCTCGAAGGGGAAGGCGGAGAAGCCCTGAAGAATGTGCTTTCAGAGTATGGCCTGGTTTGCCTTGGCATCGGTGAGAACGGTTTCCGTCAGATCACCAATTCCAAAAAACCCATCACCAGTGTTGCCGATCTGAGTGATATCAAGATGCGTATATGCTCCAACGATCTGTGCGCAGAAGTCTACAAAGAGTGGGGCTGCGACGCTTCCGTTATGAACTGGGCCGAGACCTACACAGCTCTGCAGCAGGGCACCGTGGACGGCGAGGAGAATCCGGAGACCGCGATCGATTCCGCATCCGTACAGGACGTTCAGGATTACATCTCTCTGTGGAATGCATATTATGACTGCCTGTTCTTCTGCATCAACGGCAATGCGTACGATCAGCTGACCGATTCCCAGAAACAGATCGTGGCCGCCAACGCAGCCAAAGCAGTTGCCTATCAGAAAGAGACCAACCGTCAGAAAGTGGATGAGCTCGTTGCGGAATGGACCGAGAGCGGCGCGATGGAAGTGACTCCTCTCGACCAGATCGATTCCGATTCCTTCCGTGAGGCAGCAGCCGGTGCAGCCGACTGGTACAAGGGTACTCTGGTCAGCAACGCAGGCATGAGCGAGGACGATGCAGCAGCTCTGATCGCGGCCTTCCAGAAATAAGAAGAAATTAAGGGAGTTTTTATGGCGCGTTATCTGTCTTTCATTGCGTACGCCTGCGCCACGACGTTTCTTCCGGGACCGAATAACATCCTGATGATGACACAGGCAAGCCGATACGGTGTGAAGAAACTCTGGCCGCTGCTTTTCGGCATCTGGAGCGGCCTGCTGGCCGTGATGCTGCTTGCCGGAGCATTCTGTGCAGGCCTGAGCAGCTTCGTACCCCGGTTTGCGGCGTATTTCAAATACGTGGGCGGAGCCTACATTCTGTATCTGGCATGGAAGACCCTGCGCAGAGGCGGGATGAACGCCGGCGACGCAAAGGACGTGCCGCTTACCTATGTGAACGGATTTCTTCTGCAGTTCCTGAATGTGAAGGTGATCATGCTCGGGCTGGCATCCTTTCCGGGATATTTTCTTCCCATGGGGAACAGCCCCTGGGTCGTGCTCCTCTTCGCGGTGACCATGACGGTGTGCTGCGGGATGGGCAACCTGATATGGACCTTCCTTGGAAGTATCCTCACACCTTTCTACAACCGGTATTACAAGGTCATCAATCTTGTGATGGCGCTTCTGCTGGTGTGGTGTGCGTGGAAGATCGTGCGGTAGCACAGAACAGAATATCAAACCAAAAGGCCGGTGCAATCCCCGGCCTTTCGTTTTTCGTGAATCTCATTATCAGGGACGTCCCGCATTTCTGATCTTACATGATCTTCACTTTGACTTTGGCGAAAATCCCATTCTGGCCGTAAGCGTAAACCCAGGTGGACTGACCGGGATTACCGACGGCTTTAATCTTTCCATTGGAATTTACTGTTGCAACAGAAACGTTCTGACTTTCAAAACTGATCTTGCGGTAGATCTTCAGTTTTTTGGTTTTTGTATAGGATGTGGAAATCTTTTTGGTTTTACCCTTCTCTAATGCAACTGCTTTCTGTTTGATGGTCACTTTCTTGATATTTCCTGTGGAAGCCCCGCCCGGTGAAGCGAAGACGGAAGTGGAGACTGCCACTGTATTTTTGCCTTTAACTGCCAGCACAATGTATTTATGCGGCCGTTTTGTCTTCAGCTTCTTATCGGTATAGCTGAGCTTCTTCCCTTCATAAAGCTTTTTGAACTTGTTACCTGCGCCATAAGATTTACCATAAACAATATATTTGGCCGCACCGGGAACAGCCTTCCAGCTGAGTTTCACCTGGCTGCCGCTTTTCGCCACTCCTTTCGCCTGAAGCTGGCTGAAGCTTGCGCCGGGAAGATCGCTCTTCCAGGAGAAGGATGCGTTAAGGAGCGCCATCTTAATAAGGCTGGTCTTGGAGGGAGACTCCGGCGTGATGGCATCTTCATCCACCGTTATTACTTCCCTCGGGATCACTTCCGTCTTCGTATGAGACTTATCATTTTTACAGGTATAGGTGAGGACGCCATCCTCGGAAGTGGTTGCCTTCTTCGTGACAGTACCTTCATCCCAGTTATGACCGGTTGCGGCAATCGTTTCCGGCTTGGAGATCTCCTTCGTTCCCGCTTCGTCGGAGAACATTTTTTTGCATACGGTACATGTATAATAAGCTTTGGTGCCTTCTTTTTCACAGGTTGGATCTGTCTGGGCAGTCTTTGCCAGGATATGAGGTTTGACCGGAATAACCTCCGGTGCTTCAATTTCCGTAATACCTGCGCTGTCGCTGAATATCTTTTCACAGTTACTGCATTTATAGTATGCTTTTATACCCGTAGAAGTGCAGGTGGCATCCACCTGGGAAACCGGCTTCAGTTCATGTATTGCAAGCTGGGCGTAACTGTCGAGTTTGTTCTTGTTTTCGTCATAAATCCTGCCGCAGGAAGCGCATCTGTAGTAATCAGCGCGTCCATCCATCGTATCGGTGGGGGCCCAGCCGTAATGAAACGTCAGAACATGTGTATCTTCTGCCCAGAATACCCATTTCGAAGTATCACCCTTTTCGATAGTGTGTATGTATTCCCCGCCTTTTACCTGCGTTGGCGTGCTTGCGTTGGCCGTCCATTTCCACAGATAACAGTCGTCGACTTCGCTTACGCCGTCAGCTGTAAAAACGAGTTCTTGGGAACTTTTTGATGTGTCAATTGTACGGGTTATGTCGCTTCCCCCCGCTTCCAGCGTTGTGATATCCCCTTTTCCTCTAAACCAGCAGGATATGCTTCCTTTCGCCGGTGCCTTAATCGTAACCTCGGCTGTTGATGCAGAAGCGATCAGAGTAAGCATCATCATCATGGCAAAAGTCAGAAGCAGCAAATACAGTCGTTTTGAAAATACAGTCGTTTTCATCATTCTCTCCTTTCTGTTCGAAGATACTTGTTCCGAATTGAGATCCGGCACCTGAATCCCATCACGGATCTGCAGCATAATAAACCTTCCTGAAATTTTGGAAATCTTCTTATCCCTACGCGGAAAATCCGATCATTTTCTTAAATACAGTATAACATAGAAGAACGTACACAAAAAGGGTACAGAAACATTTCGTGAATGAACTGTATAAGCCTGATCTGCATGGGCAATATATCTTTGCCGGGTTCAATGGATTTAACACACGGCAAAGAAATATTTCCAGATATGGAAATATTACCAATAACGGTTGACACATGGAGAGGGCGATGTTATATAAATTATATAAAGGAGGCGGGTGAAATGACGATATTGGAAGAACTGCGCAAAAGAAAAAAAGAGCTGAAGCTGACCAATCAGGATCTTGCGGATCTTTCAGGGCTTCCGCTCGGAACCGTCCAGAAGGTGATGGCCGGTGTCACACAGTCTCCGCGGTATGATACGATCAAAGCGCTGGAGAAAGTCCTCAGGCTGAACCGGAAGAATCAAAAGGATCGCAGCGAGCAGATGGATCCGAAATCTTCTTATTTCCAGGCAGGCTCGGTGAAAGAAGCAGGGCCGGCATACGGGAGTGCGGCTTATGAATCTGATGGAATATTGAGAGTCCGATCCGGAAACCGGGAAGAATGGCATACTTATCAGGATTATATTGCCCTCCCGGAGGACCGCAGGGTAGAACTGATTGATGGAAAATTCTATGATATGGCTTCGCCGAATTCCACTCATCAGATCATCATCGGCCAGCTGCACCTGCAGTTCACGGAATGTGTAAGGAACCATCCGGGCTGTATGGTCCTGCTCTCGCCAATGGATGTGATGCTTGATGAGGATGAGTACACGGTCGTGCAGCCGGATCTGATGGTGTTCTGCAACATGAAAAGATTAAGAAAGGGAAGAGTATTCGGAGCGCCGGATCTCGTGGTGGAGGTGGTTTCGCCCGGGTCTGCCTCAAGGGATCATGTACTTAAAATGGCCAAGTATATGGGAGCGGGTGTAAGGGAATACTGGATCATTGACCGGAAAAAGGGGAAAGTAGTGGTTTATTACAAAGATCCAGAAAAGAAAGAAGAGGATGCTTCCATGCAGGAGGGATCGAATCCGTACGCGCCACCCAAAGATGATGCTCCGGAGATCGCGATCTATGGGATGGAGGATGAAATACCTGTCATGATCTCCGAAGGGAAATGCCGGATACAGATGGCGCCGATCACAGAACTGCTGGAATCGCTGGGAGATATCGGGTAAGAAATAAGGCTGCCGCATAAAGCGGTTCCCGGTCATGTTTTCCGACTGGTCAACTGCTTAATGCGGCAGCCTCTTATATAACGAGAATTGCCTTGCTCATTTTGCGTACTGTTCGATCAGGGAAAGGATCTTCCCGATGGCATCGGAGGTCTCTGACCCTGCCATATTCGAAATGTATGTGTCCCGGTCGCGCTGCAGGGAGCGGATAGCTTCAAGCAGTACCTCCGGGGTGATATCCTCCTCCTGCAGCACCATGGAAAAGCCCTGTTTACGGAAGGATTCGGCGTTGAGCAGCTGGTCGCCTCTGCTTGCGGCAGCGGGAAGCGGGATCAGAAGAGCCGGCTTGCGAAGAGCGAGCAGCTCACAGATCGAGTTGGCGCCTGCACGGGAGATCACCAGGTCGGATGCCGCGAACAGGTCGGGCAGTTCATCACGGATATACTCATATTGCCGGTAACCTTCGGTACCCTCCAGGCTTTCGTCAAGATTGCCCTTGCCGCAAAGGTGAATGATCTGAAACTGTTCCAGCAGCTGTGTGAGCACACTTCGCACGGCTGTGTTGACGGCTACCGATCCCAGACTGCCGCCGATGATCAGAAGCACCGGTTTATCGTCATTGAACCCACAGAATTCCAGTCCTGCCTCACGGCTGCCGGAAAGAAGTTCCGGGCGGATGGGAGAGCCGGTGAGCACGGCTTTTCCTTCCGGAAGATGTTTTACCGTTTCCGGGAAATTGCAGCACACTGCGCTGGCACTGGAGAAGGAGAGCCGGTTGGCGAGGCCCGGTGTCATGTCCGATTCATGAATGATCACCGGAATGTTCAGTGTCTTCGCTGCGATCACCACCGGAACAGATACAAATCCGCCCTTGGAAAAGACGATGTCCGGCTTTAGGCTGGCCATGATACGGCGCGCCTGGGCAAGGCCCTTGATCACACGGGCGGGATCCGTAAAGTTCTGCCAGTCAAAATAGCGGCGCAGCTTACCGGAGGAGATCCCGTAATAGGGAACGCCCTCGGCCCGGATCAGGTCTTTTTCGATTCCGTCGTAGGAGCCGATGTAGTGGATCTCATAATTTCGCCTGCGAAGTTCACCAAGCAGAGCAATATTCGGAGTAACATGTCCGGCGGTGCCGCCTCCGGTCAGTACGATCTTTTTTTTGTCCATAAAATATGTTGTCCCGTCTGTGAATACAGCGAGGCAGCTCCTTTCTGTTGATCTCTTTTCTGGCATTGTACCACAGATCGCTGCCTCTATCTATATAAAATGGCACAGGCCTGATTGACGGTATCTGTTTTCAGCGTTTATTATATATAATACAAGATAATTATGTGCAGAGGTAAAGGTATGTACACATTGAAATATCTCCGGTCTCTGGAAGGGAAAAAGCGGAATTATACGGTCGGTGACCGCTGGGTCTGGCATGACAGATCCATGAACCAGTGGCGGCTTACTGTACAGCTGGAAGAAACGAGATACTGGTTTCTCTCTGTTTTCATCAAAGAGGATGGTACATTCAATAAATTCTCTCTCGACTATGAAGGCGCGTCGGATTCTCATTACGAATTTGCCAGCGAGGCGGAGATCCGGGATATTTTATATCAGCCCGGGGATGAGAGGCTGCTGTTTGATGAAATTCTTATCCGATATACCGCGCAGCACAGCGGAGATGCTCTTCTGCGCCTGATCAGTCCATATATTACTGCACAGTTTCATTTTTGAAAAAAATACAATGATAAATACTCTGCTGCCCAAAGAAGAAAAGAAAGTCGAATATCTGGAACTGATCTATGACCTGATATTCGTTTATATTATAGGACGGAATAACTCTCTGATACAGACTGTGGAGGGGGGCTTTGTTCCTGTGCGGCTGTTCCTGACGTATGTTCTGTGTACCCTGGCGGTCATCCAGATCTGGAACTATTCGACCTTTTACATCAATATGTTCGGCCGGAACGGGATCCGGGATCACATTTTCCTTTTTGTGAACATGTACCTGCTGTACTATATCGGGGAGGGGACCCGGCTGCACTGGGAGTCTTTTCATACCCAGTATCATGCAGCGTGGGCGTTGATTCTGATCAATACCGGTCTTCAGTTTCTGATCGAACGGAGGCATCACCGGGAGGAAACGCACAACCTGCGCACGATCCGGAATATGATCATAGTACTGTTCGGGGAAGCTGTGCTGGTGCTGCTTGCCATTCCGGCAAAGAATGGCGGTTTTCCGCTGTTTACGTTTCTGGCTGTCCTTTTCGGGATCGGAATGACCTGGTTTTTCTCAGATAAAGAGAGAGCCGGACTGATCGACTTTGGTCATCTGTCGGAACGGGCCATGCTCTATGTGGTCTTTACGTTCGGCGAGATGATCATAACCACCGCATCCTATTTCGAAGGGGATCTGACCGGAAATTCTGTTTACTTTTCGGCGATGGCATTCCTGATCATTGCCGCATTGCTCCTGAGTTATGAGATCCTCTATAACTACATCATTGACAGGGAAAAGATAACGACCGGCCTGGCATACATGATGATCCATGTTTTTCTGATCTTTGCCATGAATAATCTGACGCTGGCACTGGAATTCATGCAGGATACAAAGGTGAGCCTGCTTCCCAAGACGGTTTTCCTGGTCTCGGCTTTCCTGCTTTATTATCTTTGCCTGTTCGCCCTGATGCGGTATGCCAGAAAGAGACTGATGATGGTGCTGCGGGAGCATATGTATGCCAATATTGCGGTCTCGGTCCTGTTCGTATACGCAATGTTTGGCCGGATCTGTCTTTACGGAAAAAAACAGGTATGAGCAAAACATCCGGCGGATGAAATGAGCATGCCTGCAGAAGAAAAAGGCAAAAGGGAAAAGTTGTTATAGGAAAAAGAGGTTAAAGGGAAAGACATTATAAGGAGGGATCTTATGAGAAAACTGTCAACCGGACTGCTTGTGTTGCTTATTATTATGACAACCGGGATCTTATCCCCTGTAAGTGCTGCAGCAGCAGAAAAATCACTGATCATTTCCTATGATCACCGTAAAAACATGGGAAACACGAAAAAGCTGAGTATCGATGCCCTGTCTTCTGCGACCGTATACAGCGGACCAACCGGAGAGAAGAAATCGACCGAACAGGTTATCCGCGATACGATCAAAAGCGAAACGAAGTCTAAGGTATTTGAGATCCGCGTAAAGAAAGCGTACAGCACCGATTATGAGAAGACTGTACAGCGCGCAGACGAGGAAATTGACCGGAATAAGAACATAAAGTTTAAAACCGGCAAGATCCCGGGACTTAAGAAGTACAAAAAGATATATCTGGTCACCCCCATATGGCATGGGGATCTGCCGCAGCCGGTACGGGTGCTGCTTCGGAATAATGATTTTTCCGGAAAGACGATCGTGCTGTTTGGCGTTAATCTCGGCAGCGGCTTCGGAAGCATGGTCCGGAGCATCAGGGAAGAGTGCCCGGGTGCAGCCGTTGTTAAGGCAAGAGCCTTTTATGGGGATGCGAAAAATAATGCTGTAAAGAAAAAGGTGAGAAATTGGATTCGAAAGAACAGAAAATAACAGTAAGAAACATGACGATCGATGATTATGATCGTGTTTATGCTCTTTGGCTTGACTGTGCAGGGATGGGCTTAAACAATATCGATGATTCCAGAAACGGAATAGAGAAGTTTCTGACAAGGAATCCGGATACCTGCTATGTGGCTGCAGATCAGGAAAAGATCGTCGGTGTGATCCTCTCGGGGAATGACGGCAGGCGAGGATACATTTATCATACTGCCGTAGCCCCGGAGTACAGGCATACCGGGATAGGAAGGCGGTTGGTCGAGGCTGCTTTGCAAAGCCTGAAGGAGCAGGGAATCATTAAGGTGTGTCTGGTCGCTTTTGAAAGGAACAAAGCAGGGAATGCATTCTGGGAAAGTCTGGGATTTGCGAAGAGGACGGACCTGGCTTACAGGGATCATACTTTGATACAGATGGTACGGATCGATACATAAAGGTGGGAGGATATGATGAAGGACAGAGCTGTTAAGATTGCGGGAAAAGTTTTGCCGATTCTGTGTGCGGGAATGCTGGTCAGTCTGCCGGTATGGGCGGAGGACGACATCAGTGTCAGCTATCTCGGCCCGGCAGGCACCTATACGGAGGAGGCCGCGCAGTTCTTCTTCCAGAATGGCGAAGAACTGAGACCGGAGGAGACCGTAAATGACGCTATTGACGTTCTGCTGTCCGGGGAGGCGGATTACGCTGTGATACCCCAGGAGAATACGTTGGGCGGCGCAGTGGTAAACTATGTGGACGCTCTGATCGGCGCGGAGGACGCTTATGTGACAGGTGAGGTCGTATTGCCCATCAGCCAGACACTCATGGGAGTACCGGGCACTAAGCTTTCGGATATAAAGACCGTCTGCTCCCATGTACAGGGACTGACGCAGAGTGCCGCATGGCGGTCGGAACATCTGCCGGATGCACAGACAAAGGAGATGGACAGCACCGCGGCAGCGGCCAGCTATGTAGCGGAGACCGGGGATAAGTCCATCGCTGCTGTAGCTGCGCCCGGAGCGGCTGCACTCTATGGACTGGAGGTGCTGGCAGAAAACGTCCAGATCACCGATGCCAACAAGACCCGTTTTTATGTGCTCTCGCAGAAGGAACCGGAGGAAGAAGGGCTGACACGCGCAGTGTTTATCGTTACCTGCGATGCGAACCGGATCGATGATATCATCGTAGAAATACACGAATCCGGTCTGGAGATGGTAGCTCTTCATGACCGGCCCGAAGGCAGCATGCTGGGCAGGTATCATTATGAGATCGAAGTTGAAAATGAATCAGGCATCACACAGGAGCAGACAGATACGGTCTGCGCAATGGATGGAGTACGGCTCGCAGGGTGCTTCGATGCGATCGAGAAACATTAAAAACTATGGTTTTTTCCGCAGGCGGGACACATAGACGGACGGCATGCACACGAAAGGAGTGCACGGTGATTCTAAGGCTCCGACGCATTCGCGCATAGACGAAACGCTCTTACGTCGGAGCCTAAGACTGCGTAGGGTGCATATCTCGTCTGCGTTCCTGTCCTGACAGTCTCGCTCCAACAATCACCGTGTACCCCTTCCGTGCGCATGCCTGAGAGCGTAAGACGGGATACCAAATACAGCTGACAATTTCTGTTTTTGACGCCAACTCAGCCAGGTGGGCCATGGAACTTGCCCCGATGGTCTATTCGAACAGAGAAATCCGTTTGATATGGTGTTTGTGGCTGTCCCTTCCGAGCTCCGATGGCCTGCTCGAACAGAGAAATCCGCTTGACATGGTGTTTGTGGCTGTCCCTTTCGGGTTCCGATGGGCTATTTGAACAGAGAAATCCGTTTGATATGGTGTTTGTGGCTGTCCCTTCCGGGTTCCGACGAGCTTATTTGAACAGAGAAATCCGTTTGATATGGTGTTTGTGGTTGTCCCTTTGGCCAGGGGGCATGAGTCATGGCTCCGGAAGGCGCCATTGGGGACAGGTTCCATGGTTCGCTCATTTTGTCACACTTTCATACTGCCTGATACAGCAGTTTCAACAAAGAACAAAGCAGAACAAATATTAATGAAATAATGCAAATGACCTGCGGAAAAGATAAGGCACTGAGTGTCAGAAGCTGCCAACGGGGCAGGGTCCCTCAGCCGGTCGTATCTTGCAGTCCACAAAATCTCTTAACGAGGCAACAAAAAAACAGGGGTCGAAGCCAGGCTTTCAAAGCCTGGCTGCAGCTCAGGACTAGAGGAGTAATCATCAAGATTACTCCTCGTATCCTGGGGTTGC
>CACZZH010000122.1 GCA_902785635.1 uncultured Lachnospiraceae bacterium | reverse complement strand
GCTGCAGAATAATAATCCCGAAGTCCCGGGGCTGGTCTATAAGCTGGCACCGCTGGATGAGAAGATGCGAAAGCTGTCAAAGGTCCGAAATCTGTGGGAGGGTATCCTGAAACAGGTTCCGGTCAGGGATGTGTTTACCGACCGGGAGATCAGCGCAAAAAAATATGATGTGGATCACTTTGTTCCCTGGTCTTTTGTGATGAATGATGAACTGTGGAATCTGATGCCGATGGACTCTTCCCTGAATTCTTCAAAGAGTAATCGTCTTCCCAAGTGGGATCCATTCTTCGAGCGCTTTGCCGATAACCAGTATGTCATGTATGAACTGATTCAGGAAAAGCCGGAACTGCGCCGGCTGTTTGAAGCCTGTTACCGGGATAATCTGCATTCGATCTGGGCGGGACAGGAACTCTACAGGCCCGGGAACAGCCGGGAAGTGTTCCGGAACATCCTTCAGAAGAATATGCAGCCTGTGTATGATTCGGCCAGGCGGCAGGGTTATGAAGTGTGGGAATGCAGATTTTAGCATTGAGGTGCTGCAGATGGATGCAAAACGCGGCTATGTGCCGGAGGATGAACGAAATTTCTCATCGGAAGCGCTGGAAACAATGAAGACGGCTTCCCGGCATATTTCCTGGCTGATCAATGAAGGATATGATCTGAAGCAGGCCTCCACTTTTGTGGGAAATCATTTTCTGCTTTCCGAGAGGCAGCGGCTGGCGATCATGAGAAGCCTTGCAACGGACAGACAGCTCAGAAACCGCAGGGAAAAACAGGTGCCTCTGTGTAATATTTCCGGATGTGAGGTCTGGGTCGATGGCTTTAACACGATCATCACATTGGAAGTGATGCTGAGTAATTCTGTTCTGCTTGCCTGCATGGATGAAACGATCCGTGACCTGGCTGCGCTGCGTGGGACTTACCGCCTGATCCCGGAGACAAGTGAAGCAATTGGGCTGATGTTTACTGTCCTTCGGGACGCGGGTGTCAGAAGGATCAATATTCTTCTGGATGAACCGGTGTCCAATTCGGGCAGGCTGAAAGCAAGGATAGCTGAGATTTCCGGAGAGTATGCTTTTGATCTGGATATCCGGATTCTGAGGGAAGTAGATCGGGAACTTTATGGCAGGGAAAATGTCATCACATCTGATTCGATCATTCTGGATCATTGCAGCAGCTGGATCAATCTTGCGGCACGATGTCTGGAATTAAAGAAGGCAGATGCTTTCAAGGTGTGGCAGGTGTAAATATGGTAAATATGGAACGTTTAGATGCTTTTGAGAAAATGCTGTCGGATATACTGAAACAGGCACAGTATGAAAGCAGCAAAATGGAAGAACTGAAAGCTGCCGGTAAAGAGAAAACAGCAACTTACAGGCAGTATTTCGGCAACAAAATGCTCTATAAAATGATGCTGGATAAATACAGGGAATATGGCCTTTTAGAGTGAACAGAAAATGAGTACAGCGAAGATTATCAGAATCCGCACCGGCGGTCAGAGCGGAGCAGACAGGGCAGCCATGGACTTTGCGAAGGAACATGGAATCCCCCTCTGCGGGTGGTGCCCGAAGGGCGGCTGGGCAGAGGACTATCCGGATCCTCCGGGACTGCTTTGGGACTACCCGGAATTGACGGAAACACCTTCTGCCGGGACTGAGCAGCGGACCAGGTGGAATATGCGGGATGCTGAGGCGATCCTTACGATCATTCCGAAGAGTTCTGCAGTCTCAAAAGGAACGGATGTCGGCCTCGAAGAGGGTGAGAGTCTGGGCAAGCCGATGTTTACGGCCACCGGCCCGGAGGACGTACCGGAAATACTTCGATGGCTCGATCAATTGCCGGATGGGACAGAACTGTGCATTGGCGGCCCCAGGGCCAGCGAATGCACTGAGGCATATCAGGAGACGAAGGCGGTACTGGAAGCTATTATGGCAGTCTTTGGGTGACGGAGGGAAGTTATATGCCGGATATCGTAGTTCACAATAGCATGGGGGATCATGTCCTTGCAGGGTTAGATCGTGAGATATCATCTTTGATCGATCCGGATATTTTTCGTTTTGCTCTGGCAGGTTCTGATCCGTACCTTTATTACTTTTTTTTCCTGCGGAAAGTCAAACGAGACATAAGGAAAAGACAGGGTACCATGCATACAAAAAAGACGCAGCGGTATTTAATGGAGATGGCAAAGCTGAGTCAGGATGATAAGATGTTTTCGTACCTTGCGGGGAATCTCTGCCATTACGCGCTGGATTCGACGACGCATCCGTACATCAATGCAATGGCAAAGAAAAGACGCGGATACCATGCGGCAATTGAAAGTAAACTTGGAAGGATGGAACTGTCAAGGCAGGGCAGACAGCGAAAAGAGCTGATGAAGCTTCTGGTCCCTTATCCGGATCTGCCGGAAATAAGGCAGGTGATCAAAGCGGTATACGGATGGGATGATGATCTGTTTGAGAAAAGTTACAGGCACATGAAATTATATTGCTGGTTCGCGAAAGACCAGCATGGACTTCTGAATCTTCTTTTTCACAGACTGCCGGGGCAGTATGCCTCTATCTCTTATGCAAATCACATGTGTGACGGTATGGACCTGTCGGGATTTGAGCCTTTGGAAAAGGAATCGGTACAGATGGGTATTAAGCTTATTACGGCAGCATATGCGTATAGATGCGGGTCAATGGACGAAGAGGAACTGAAAACGATCATCGGAAATCGTTCCTATTCCGGCGGTACGAAATAATAAAATGGTTTTTTTAAAAAGGAGGGTATCATGGAATTATCAATGGAAAAAGCAAAGGCATTACTGGAGACCGGAATTGCAGAAGCACAGGAACTGATCAAAGAGCCGTCAAAAGTGGATGAAGTATTGATTCAGATGGAGAATAAACTTCAGGAGGTTCCGGCGATCGGAGAGACCCTGTCGGATCTTCCGCTGATGATCTCGATGGTGAAAGGGTATATCACGAAAGAGTATACAGAGGTCTCATCGAAAGTGATCGCGACCATGGTGGGAGCTTTCCTGTATCTGGTGAAGAAGAAAGATGTCATTCCTGACAGCATTCCGATCATCGGGATGGCAGATGATCTGGGAGTATTGGGACTTGCGCTGAAGATGTGTGAGCCGGAACTGGCTGCGTTTAAGGCTTTTCGTGACGGAAAAAGATAAACCTTTCCGGGGAATCATTTCCCGTGATGACAAGTAAGAAAGAGGAGAACCGGTCTTATGGCATTTATAACCGTCAATTATGTCTCCAATGCATTATTCAGGACCGTACCGGTCAATGTGATCCTTCCGGCAGACAAGTATTCAGCGGATACACGGGAATATGTCAATAACCAGCCTTATAAGACGCTGTATCTGCTGCACGGTCTTCTTGGAAATTACACGGACTGGGTCAACGGAACGCGTATTCAGCGTTATGCGGAAGAGAGAAACCTTGCTGTAGTGATGCCCTCAGGCGACAATTCGTTTTATGTAAACGGCGTCACTCACAACAATGATTATGGCACGTTCATTGGGGAAGAACTTGTGGAAATGACAAGGAGAATGTTCCCGTTGTCGGATAAACGGGAAGACACGTATATTGCAGGGTTATCCATGGGTGGATTTGGCGCTTTGAGGAACGGGCTGAAGTACGCGGATACGTTTGGCTGTATTGCCGCTCTTTCCGGCGCGCTTCATATCCTGGATGAGGATGCAGTAGAAATAGCCGGAGAATCTGCGATATTCGGGAACCTGGAAGAGGCCAGGCGGTCGGATAAAAATCCCAGAGTTCTTCTGGAAGATCTTGCAAGGGAAGGAAAGCAGATTCCCAGAATATATATGGCCTGCGGACTTCAGGATTCCCTGCTGCATGCGAGCAGAAGGTATCGGGATATCATCCTTGCAGCGGGGGCGGATCTGACATACGTAGAAGAAGACGGGGCTCATGAATGGGATTTCTGGGACAGACATATCAAGAAGGTCATTGAATGGCTTCCGCTGGATCAGCCTTAAAATGGAATCAACAGTGGAAATGTGAAGCAGCTGTAAGAGCACATAGCTGCAGGCAAGGGGGATGATGGCATGAACCGCACCATTACAGGACAGATCTTACTGATCCTCTGCTGCATCGTTTACCTTGTATGGTGGTACAGGGGATTTCGTCCCGGAGTTTCTGTGAGCCGTGTATCGGGAGTGAATGGCGTGCTGCTGCTGGTGACGGCAGTTCTTGGGCTTGCAGGTGTGGCGTTCAGTCTGATGCATGATGAGGCACCATCACCATGGAAGATCAGCCCGGTTGCTATTATCATCGGCGGAGTCGCCGGATATTTTGTGCTGCTTGTTGTGACACGTTTTATCTTCCACCGGGTGGTAACGTCGGAGCTGTTTCTTATCATTGGATGGACGATGCTGGAGACGGCGGTCATTGATCAGCTCAATGCGCAGGGAGTACTCGGAGACAGGGGCTTTGCGATCATGTGTGTGGTGATCGCTGCTGCTTTTATCATCAGCATGGTCCTTTACGTAGCGTATTATAAGATGGAGGAAATGAAGGCGTTTTACGCCGCGATGGTCCCGCTGGTGACGGAGGGAGCCTCCATGGCAGTGCTGGTGTGTATCGTGGCTGGGAAAATATGACAGATGCCTGACGATGAGGCATGGGGACGTTATAATGAGTTACGGGGTCGTTGCTGATGATGCATAGTGTGCAATGTTTCATCAACAACGGCCCCGTGATTCGCCTTTTAATCCCAGTTGATATATACGCCGGACTTGATCAGGTCGCGCGGTTTTTCATCCATTGCCTTGAAGGCATCCGGAATCTTCTCGAAACCTTCATACTTATAGTTCAGCAGCTTGCCGGGATGCACACGGTCGTTGGAGATCATGTTCAGGAGACGCTCGATCCGGTAGCCGCCGCCCGGGCAGAAGCCGCCCTTGATGGAAATGTCAGACATGCCGAGTCCCCACATAAATGTCGGGATGGTGAATGTCTCGGAAGCATCGAAGTAATTGATGTTGGAGACCACACCGTTGCTCTTTACGATGCTGAGTGCCTGAAGCATGGTAGAGGCATTGCCGCCGGCGATGATCGCGCTGTCGACTTTGCCGCCGGCAATGGCGGTGATCTGCTCGACTACGTCGCCTTCCTTATAGCTCACGATGTGATTCGCGCCGTATTCTCTTGCCAGTTCGGCACAGTTGGGACGGGTTCCGATGGCGATGATCTTGCCGGCGCCGAGACTTCTCGCACCTGCGATGGCCATCAGGCCTACCGGGCCGATGCCGAATACCACGACCGTGTCACCGATCTGGATGTTTGCCTGTTCTGCGCCGTAGAAGCCGGTGGACATCATGTCCGTGGTCATCAGGGCGTCGTCAATGGAAACATTGTCCGGTTTCAGTACAAGGTTGGAATCTGCATTGTTCACGGAGAAGAACTCTGCGAATACGCCGTCTTTCTGGGTGAGGAATTTGAAGCTGCGCATCATGCCGCCGCCGTGGGCGTTGTTGCTGTCACGCATCTGCAGATCTCTTTCGCCCCAGTCGGGAGTACAGCACGGAACTACGCAGATGTCACCGGGCTTGAAGTTCTTCACCAGTTCGCCCACTCTGACAACTTCGCCGATCGCTTCATGACCCAGAATAACGTTGAACGCCGGGCCGCTTCCGCCGTGACTCATGTGGGTGTCCGAGGAACAAACCGCAACCGCGACCGGGCGCATCAGTGCATCCAGCGGGCCGATTTCCGGAATGTCCTTCTCCAGCCATCCGACTTTATTGATTTCAAACATGCCATAGCCTCTCAATGTGATCAACCTCCTTTACAGTGAAATGTTACGCAGTATGGTGTTACTTTAATGTACCACAGGCCTTCGTACATCGCAATATATTGAACGTACAACTTATTCGTTTGAACACAAATTAATGTATAAATGCAGGGCGTTTAAGGGATAATGTGTACAACTTCGCGGATTTGACAGAAATTATCGGATATGGCAGAATGAACAGGAAAACATGATATGCATGATGCTTTGGGGGAGATCCTATGAAGGGACTGGTACGAATCGCTCTGATCACCGGCTATCTCGGGGCAGGGAAAACGACGCTTTTAAACTATATTCTGGCAAATCAACAGGGAATCCGTGCAGCGGTGATCGTCAATGATATCGGAGAGATCAATATCGATGCAGAGCTGATCGGCCGCGGCGGTATTGTCGGACCGGAGGACGACAATCTGATCCCCCTGACGAACGGATGCATCTGCTGCACGCTGAAGGAGGATCTGGCCGTACAGCTTCGGAATCTGGCCAAAACCGGTTCTTTTGACTATATCATCATTGAGGCTTCCGGCGTGTGTGAGCCGATGCCCATTGCACATACGATCGACCGGATCTGTGAAGAGAGCACCCGGCAGGGACTTCCCATGCAGCTGGATAATATTATTGCTGTGGTGGATGGGGCACGCATGCTTGATGAGTTCGAAGGCGGCCGTGCACTCATCCGGGAAAGGATCGCACAGGAGGACCTGGAACATCTCCTTATTCTGCAGATCGAATTCTGCAATACGCTTCTTTTGAACAAGGCAGATCTCCTTACCAAACGGCAGCTTCAGGAGCTCACCGCCATTGTGCGAAGCCTGCAGCATGACGCCGTGATCCTGCCCGCTGTGCAGGGTATGGTCCCGCTTGACCAGCTGCTGGGGACGGGGCGGTTTCAGATGGAACGATCGATCTCTTCCGCCGGCTGGCTTCATGTTATTGCCGACGGGGATCACGGGCACGGGGATCACCACGATCACGACGGAGATCACGAGCATGAGGAGCACCACGAACATCATGATCATCACCACCATCACGATCATGATCATGATTACGGGGACCACGACCATCTCGCGGAATTCGGGATCTCTTCTTTTGTGTATGACCGCCGGCAGCCCTTTGCCCGGCGAAAGGTGGAGGCTCTCACGCAGCAGTGGCCGAAATCGGTGATCCGCTGTAAGGGAATGATCTGGTACCAGGAAGAGCCGGAGATGTCCTATATATTTGAACAGTCCGGTTCTCAGATCCAGGAAAAGCAGTCCGGGCCGTTTCTTGCGGCCGCGTCTGTCGAGCAGCAGAAATTTGTGCTCGCCCGTTTTCCGGAGGTCCGCAAAAACTGGGATCCGGTCTATGGGGACCGCAGGATCCGTCTGGTCCTGATCGGGAAGGACATGGACCGGGAAGCGATCGAGGCGCAGCTGGATGGCGCTCTCGCACCGGCCTGGCAGGGAGAAGCACAGTAATATTTTTTTATAGATGTTGTGTTGTTCAGCTTGCAGAACAGAGGGTAAAAGATCAGAGAGGGGAAACCAGGACATGTCAGACCTGAAGGATAAGATCGTGGTCGTGACCGGAGCAAATTCCGGTATGGGAATGGCCACTGTGGAGGCGCTCAGTGATATGGGCGCCACTGTGATCATGCTATGCAGAAGCGAGGAGAGAGGGAAGAAAGCAGTAGCTGCGCTCACAGAAGGGAAAGAGCGGAAACTGGATCTTATGATATGCGATCTGGGGGATTTCGCTTCGATTCGCAGCTTTGCCCAAAGCGTGAAAGAGAAGTATCCGCGTGTCGACATTCTTGTCAATAATGCAGGTTTTATTTCCCTGGACCGGCAGGAAACGAAGGACGGGATCGAGAGACAGTTCGGGATCAATCATCTGGGGCATTTCCTGCTCACGACTCTTCTGCTTGACCGGATGCCCGCCGGGTCCAGAATCATAAATGTTGCTTCCGGTGCTCATAAAGTGGGTAGGATCCATTTCGACGATATCAATCTCCGCCGTGGTTACAATGTGGTCACGGCCTATTCCCAGAGCAAGCTCGCCAATGTCTTGTTTACCAGAGAACTGGCAGTACGGCTGAAGGGCAGAGGAATCACGGTAAACTGCTGTCATCCGGGAGCCGTTGCCACGAATATGGGCGTTGACCGGGAGACCGGATTTGGGAAGACGATCACCGGGCTGCTGAGACCGTTCTTCCTGACGCCGGCGGAAGGTGCTGCAACTGCCATCTACCTCGCATCGGACGAGGCGGTCAGTCATATCTCCGGAGGCTATTTCTATAAATGCCGGATCACGGGATCATCAAAAAGGTCGAAGAGCAGACGGACTGCCAGGAAATTATTCGAGCTTAGTGAAGAGATGGTAAGGAAATGAATGCAAAAGATGCGTCATCAACAACGTCCCAGTGACTTATCGTAGAATGCGAGAGCATGGTTTTGTGGGATATGCACAAAAACGATGCTCATATTTTTAATTCTGTGCGGTTTCAGAAATGTGTTATTATTTTATATATGTCAGTTATCAGCCTTTTATTATCTGACAGCAACCGTACTGTTGACAGATGCGTCTGCAAAAATGTTCTTTTGCTGTGACCGGCAAAACGACCGGATTTTGACCTGTGGCGGAGGAGCAAAGAAAAAGGAGGTATATGTAATGAAAGGAAACAGAAAATGGACATCGTTTCTTTTGGTCATGCTTGCAGCGGCGTTCTTATTCATTTCGCCCAGAACGGTTCAGGCTGCTTCTTTCAAGAATTCCAGGCCTAAGATCACGAAGGGACAGTATCGCTATGACAAAGTTTCCCTGACGTGGACCAAGGTCGCCGGCGCAAAGACGTATGAGATCGAGCGCCGTCTGATGAATCCCAAAACCGGAAAATACGGTAAG
>CACZZH010000121.1 GCA_902785635.1 uncultured Lachnospiraceae bacterium | reverse complement strand
ATGGATACCAGCTGCGCACTGTACGCTTTGGTGGTGGCTACAGCGATCTCAGGCCCGGCAAGGGTATAAAATACATGATCCGCCTCACGTGCAATGGTGGATCCCACCACATTGACGATCGCCATGGTCTTTACGCCGGCTGCCTTCGCTTTGCGAAGCCCTTCCAGCGTATCCGCCGTCTCACCGGACTGGGAAATGATGATCGCCAGGGAATTCTCTGCAAAGGGGATCACCCTGTAACGGAATTCGGAGGCATATTCCACGCGCACCGGAACCTTTGCCAGATCCTCCACGATATATTGTGCAGCAAAGCCTACATGCGCTGCCGAACCGCAGGCGACTACATAGATCTGGGAGATCTTCTCCAGCTGTTCCTGCGTAAATCCCATGGCTTCCAGATTGATCTTTCCGTCTGTTACCGCGGAATGGATCGTCTGCTCCACGGCAGTCGGCTGTTCATGAATCTCCTTCATCATGAAATGCTCATAACCGCCCTTTTCGGCAGCCTCGGCATCCCATTTGATCTCCACGGATTCCTTCGATACCTGGTCGCCGTCAAGGTTGAAGAACGCGACTTCGCCCATCCTGAGCCTTGCGATCTCCAGATTGTCGATATAATACACATTTCTTGTGTACTGAAGGATCGCCGGCACATCAGAGGCGATAAAGGCTTCTCCGTCATTCACGCCCACGATCAGCGGACTGTCCTTACGCGCTACATAGATCTCCTCCGGATGATCGCGGAACATGATCGCCAGCGCATAGGAACCGCGTACACGAACCATCGTACGGTTGATCGCATCAACAGGTCCGATCTTATACTTTTTATAGTAATAATCGATCAGTTTTACCACCACTTCCGTGTCCGTCTCGGAGTAGAAAGAGTAACCGTTCTTCAGCAGCTTGACCTTCAGTTCCTGATAGTTTTCGATGATCCCGTTGTGCACACCGATCACATTGCGGTCATCCGACATATGGGGATGCGCATTGTTCTCGGAGGGTTCTCCGTGGGTTGCCCAGCGCGTGTGCCCGATCCCCACGCTGCCGGGAATCGCCCTTCCTTCATCTGTCTTGGAGACCAGCGAGGACAGACGTCCTTTGGCCTTTACGATCACACTTTCATTCTCACCGTCCCGGACACAGATACCCGCGGAATCATAGCCTCGATATTCCAGCTTTGCAAGTCCGCCCAGCAGTATCGGAGCCGCAGCCTGATGTCCGACAAATCCAACTATACCACACATACGTTCATTCACTCCTGTACATCTTTTAATCTATTGCGCCTTAATGATCGGTAAACTCCCGTAAAGATCCGGGAAAAAGGAGCATTTAAGAAACAGGGATCTCTTCGGTCCCGTCACCCAGCAATTCGAGATTCTCATCACACTGGGCTACTTTAAGGGCGGAGGCATCCTTCGGCATATCCGCCGCCAGAATCAGTTTATGCCGGTCCACATACGTCGTATCCAGCACCTTGCCGTCCACAACGATCCGGCTGCTCTCGTTAAAGCCGTCTCCGGTCACGACCCATTGACCGTTCTCCTCACTGCAGCTGTCAATGGTAACAGGATCCAGTCCCAGCTCCAGCTGCGAACGCCAGTATGCCCGATAGGTGCCGTCCCGTCTGCGCTCCATGCCCAGCTCGGAGGAAAAGGCCTTATAGATATATCCCTGACCGTAAAGCATGTCATATTCCAGCATATGCAGATACTTTTTATAATTCTGATCCTCTTTAAATACCCTGTGGAATCTCGGGATGATTCCGTCCGGAATGCCTGCAGCTTCCAGAACGGCTGTGGACAGCTCTTCTGCCTGCAGATCACGGCGGATCGTATCCGCTCCGATATTGCTCCAGATCACATATTCTGTTTGATAAATATCCGGCTGCAGGAGCCGTTCCTCATCAATTCCGAGCGAAGGAAGATGATCTCCGTAAAGCACCAGGATCGCCGGTTTTCCTCTCTTCTCCAGGTGATCCACCAGATCCCGGATCATATCATCCACTTCCCGGACCTGATTGACATAATACTCCACCGGATTCACATTTACATCCTCCGGACCGGTAACAGTGATCAGCGGATCCTCCAGGACCTTTTCCGCCGGATACCGTCCATGGCTCTGCACTGTGATCGCATAGATGAAATCCGGTCCTTCGGAACGGTCCATCACATCGGCGATCAGCCCCGTCAGGACCTCATCCCGCGCCCAGTTCGTGGGCGTATAGGACAGATCATACATATATTCGGACGGAATAAACCGGTCAAACCCCAACTGTGAAAAAACGCCGACCCGGTTGTAGAAAGTACCGGTATTATTGTGAAGCACGGTGCTCTCATACCCTCTCGAAGAGAGAATATTCGGAATCGATTCCGTGGCCGTAGTCCGCAGCACAGTATTGTAGGGATATTCCCCCGCCCCGAAGAATTCGGTGCTCATACCGGTGAGAATCTCAAACTCTGTATTGACAGTCCCGGCTCCCACCACCGGCACATAGAGAAATCCGCTCGGATATTTCTCTTTCAGGGACCGAAAGCAGGGAATCGGATCCTCGCTGAAGGAAAAATCATTCCGCATGTACATCGGATCAAAGAAGGATTCCAGCTGGATCATAATGATATCCGGCTGCCCTTCCACCGGACCGGAAACGATCGGGCCGCCGTTCTCCTTCAGAGTATCAGCCAGCGCGTAGATTCTTTTTCCGGAATAATTGTTCGGTTTTGATATCCCTGCGTGCATCATGCTGTTGATAAAACAGTAGGCAAAACCGTAATCGTCATATGCCTCCGCAAGGTTCTGGAAATTTTCCGAAAGAGATTTCGTGCGGGAGATCTGCCGGTTGGTCAGATATAGTCCAGCCGCACTGATGGCTGCGCCAAGCACAAATACCGCAATAACATGTCGGAATTTTCTGTGCTCACGGGGCAGCTTCACAAACAGAAAGACCAGGGCAGCGACTGTCAATGCCAGAAGCAGGGCAAGTGCCGCGATCACAGGAGGCGTCACATAGTTCTTGAGAATCAGCATAAGTGCCGGAATGAGCCGGAAATCCTCAGCTGAAAACGGCGTCATCCTGTAGAAACGGATCACACAGTTTACCGTGCCCAGGAAGATCCAGAATACAGAGACCAGGGCCTGTATGAATCTTCTCCGCGTCGGAGCGAGAAGCGCGATGCACAGCGTGAGCGCGATAATAAACATATTGCAGGAGAAATTGAGGGGTGACTTTTTCAGAAAGCGGAATGCCTTCATAAAAGACTGTCTTCCCAGCATCTCCACAAAAAATGTCAGCAAGAAGCTGTTCAGATAAAGCTTCAGCAGTATAAACATAATGATGTCAGTCTCCTGTAAGCTTGAATTTCAAGACACATAAGTATCCTGAAAGAACATTTTATTCGCAGAACAGATCTTTCAGTATCTGTGCAGCGCTCATACTTGCATATCCGTCCGGATCGGACAGCATGGAAGACGGTCCGTCCAGATACCAGCGCAGGCGGCTGTAGCTTGTAAGATATTCCTGATCACGCCAGATGTGGCGCTCCGTAGTGTTGAACTTCTGATACGCAGCCGGGAAATAAGTGCGCATATAATGGTCGGAGAGCCTGATCGCCTCACTGCTGCGGCTTCCGCTGCGGGTGGTGGTACCGGAGATCATCACACCGTTCGGACTTGAATGCAGCAGCACAATGCTCCCGTCCGAACACGGACCAAGAACGATATATACATGTCCTTCGGCAAGACTCATCACATCACCGGCGCGATGATCGCCTACACTGTAATAAGGCGTGTAGGATCCCCATCCGTAATTGGCAAATGTTCTTGCCTGGAATTCCGCTCCCATCACATAGCTTGCATGCCCGCTGCTCAGGTTAAACGTATTGTAGATGACCCATCCCACATATCCGGAGCAGTCCAGCCCGTTGGAATTATACGAAGGCATGTTCTTATAATTATAGGAAGAATCCTGCCTGTCGAAATACTGCTTCCACAGCTCGCTGATGCCGATCGTCCGGGTGGACTCATTTCCCGTGCCTGCGATCGTCCATCCTCCTCCCCATACATACATGGTGGAACCGACCGGCTTCATTGCGGTCTGAAGGAGTTTCTTGATAGTGGAACGCTGCAGACGATGTCCTGTGGAATCTACATAGAAGCTGTCGCCGCCGTCGGGTGATGTATCGAGATGGGCAAAATCAGGCTTGTCAACAGACACCAGAACACCATGGCTGTCAAAATAGTAGTCCCGGTCATCGATCGTATTCTTGCCCGTCACCCTTGCCCCTTTGTCATCAGGATCAAGATAATATTTCTCGGCATTGATCACCATCCAGCCCATTGCCTGCTTTCCGGATGTGCGGTAATAATAGTACTTGTTCTTTTTGCACACCCATCCGGTAAGCCGTACACAGTTTCTGTCAAAATAATAATAATTCGAGCCGATCTTCCTGCGTCCTTTGGCGGCTGCCCCGTTCTTTTCCTTCCGGAAATAGTATTTTTTATTTTCTATCGTGATCCAGCCTGTCTTGCGTTCCCCTTTTTTTGAGAAATAATAAAAATGAGTTCCCAGTTTTTTCAGGCCGTAGTAGGAATTTCCATTATTGGCAAAATAATAATATTTTCCGTTGATTTTCTTCCATCCGACAGCCTTTGTTCCGTCCGGATACACATACCTGTACTTTGTTCCGACCTTTTTGAATTTTCCGCCGGAAGAGACGGGAACTTTCGAGTTGCTGACCACTGCGCCCTGAACCGTCTTTCCCTTTACATATTTTACTTTTTTCACAGTTGCTGCCCCTGCAGGAGCAGACATCACGATCGCAGCAAGTACGATAAGCACACTCACTTTACGAATCCTTCGAAACACATCCTTAAACCGGGCCTTATCCATTCTCATTCCCCTCTTGATTTGCAATCCAGACGATTTTTCTTGTATGCCAAGAAGGTGCTGTCCGGATGAATCACGTTCATCTCTGGTGCAGCACCCTCCATGGGTATCTCACTTATTCCATATGTCCCTTTTTACGGATCACATCGATCACATAATCCACATACTTCTCGCACACATCATCACTACCGGCTTCCACCATTACGCGGATGACCGGCTCCGTGCCGCTCTCACGCACCAGGATGCGTCCCTCATCTCCAAGCTCGGCTGCCACCTTCGCGACTGCTGCCTGGACATCCGGATCATTCTGTGCATCGGGTTTGCTCTTCACGCGCACATTCTTAAGGACCTGCGGATAGAATACCACCGGTGCAGCCAGCGCGCTCATCGGCTTCTTGGTCGCCAGCATGACTTCCATCAGCTTCAGGCTGGTGAGGATTCCGTCACCGGTCGTCTCATACTTGGAGAAAATGATATGTCCGGACTGTTCTCCGCCAATGCGGTGCCCGTTCTGGACCATATTTTCATATACATACTTGTCGCCGACTTTCGTCTTCTCGTATTCGATCCCGACCTTGTCAAGCGCTTTGTAAAGTCCGAAATTGCTCATCACCGTTGTGACGATCTTATTGTTGAGCAGTTTTCCTCTTCCCTTCATGTATACGCCGTAGATGTAAAGGATATGATCACCGGTGATCACATTGCCCTTCTCGTCTACTGCCAGGCAGCGGTCAGCATCGCCGTCGTAGGCAAAGCCTACATCCAGGCCCTTCTCCACCACGAACTTCTGTAGATGCTCGATATGTGTGCTTCCGCAGTCCGTATTGATGTTATATCCGTCCGGGTCCGCATTCATCACATAAGTCTTGGCACCAAGAGCGTCAAACACACCTTTGGCGATCTGCCATGCAGCACCGTTTGCCACATCAAGGCCGACCTTCACATCCTTGAAGGAATAACGGGACATGGAGATCAGATATCCGATATAGCGATTGCGGCCTGCAACATAGTCCACCGTACGGCCGATCTTCGATCCGTCGGCAACCGGTACTTCAACCTTGCCGTCGATATAGTCTTCCACCTTCAGTATGGTCTCTTCGTCCATCTTCTCGCCCTTAGTGTTCAGCAGCTTGATGCCGTTGTCATAGAAGGGGTTGTGGGATGCGGAGATCATAATGCCGCAGTCAAAATCATCCACCCGTGTAATATAAGCCACGGAAGGAGTGGTGGTAACATGCATGATATACGCGTCCGCGCCGGATGCCATCAGGCCTGTGCACAGAGCATACTCAAACATATAGGAAGAACGGCGGGTGTCCTTGCCGATCACGACCTTCGCCTTTTTCCCTTCGCGTTCTCCATAATACCATCCCAGGAAACGGCCGATCTTAATGGCATGCTCAAAAGTCAGGGTCTTGTTCGCTTCACCGCGGAACCCGTCTGTACCAAAATACTTACCCATAAACGAAAAACTCCTTATTCGTACTTTTCAACGATCACACCGTTGTTCTTATAAATGCTGTTCTCCGGAACCACTCCGCGTACACAGGATGTCGGATAAATATTGCTGTGTCTTCCGATCACAGTGCCGGGATTGCATACGCTGTTGCATCCGACTTCCACATGATCGCCCAGCATGGCTCCGAACTTCTTGATTCCTGTCTCGATGTGTTCTGTACCATTGTGCACGATCACAAGCTTCTTGTCTGATTTCACATTACTGGTGATCGAACCGGCACCCATATGGCTGTAATATCCCAGGATACTGTCGCCCACATAGTTGTAATGCGGTGTCTGCACATGGTCGAACAGGATCACATTCTTCAGTTCCACCGAATTGCCAACCACACAGTCCGCACCTACCAGAGCGCTTCCGCGGATGAATGCGCAGTGACGGACTTCCGTATTCGGACCGATGATGCACGGTGCTCCGAGATAAGCAGACGGGAACACTTTTGCGCTTTTATGCACCCACACGTGCTCTTCCCGCTCTTCGTAATCCTCCCCGAGCGTAGGACCGAGCTGCAGAATAAATTCCTTGATTCCTTTCAGCGCTTCCCACGGATAGGTGAAGCCTTCCAGATATTCTTTGGCAAGAGTATGGTCAAGATCAAACAAATCCTTAATCGTATACATAAAAAACTTCTCCCAAAAAGATCACAGACGCTCTTTCTTTTCGATATCCAGGAAATACTTGTAAGTATCTACCGTCAGTTCACCGCAGGCTTCCTCATCACAGGCAATGATCGCAGCCTTATGCAGCTGAAGCGCGGAGCAGGTCCACTTCTGGCTCACACCGCCTTCTACGGATGCAGCAAGTGCTCTGGTCTTATTATGGCCGCTGATCAGAATCAGTACTTCCTTCGAATCCGTGACGGTCCCGATGCCGACAGACAGTGCCTGCGCCGGTACCTTTTCCGGATCATTTCCGAAGAAACGGCCGTTCACGATCCGGGTATCTGTGGTCAGATCGCGGACTCCGGTGCGGGAGGTAAGGCTGGTGAAAGGCTCATTGAAAGCCAGATGTCCGTCTACACCGATGCCGCCCAGGAACAGATCCACTCCGCCGTAGGAAGCGATCTTCTCTTCATAGCGTGCGCACTCAGCTTCGGGATCCTCTGCCATTCCGTTGAGGATATTTACGTTTTCTGCCGGGATGTCAATGTGATCAAAGAAATTGTCATGCATGAAATACCAGTAGCTCTGATCATGCTCTCTGGGCAGGCCAAGATATTCATCCATGTTAAAGGTCACAACGTTTTTGAAGGTGATCTCTCCGGCCTTGTTCTTTTTTGCAAGTTCCTTATATACTCCGATCGGTGAAGAACCGGTTGGAAGTCCGAGAACAAAAGGACGATCCTCTTTGTGTGCTTTGATCTTCTCCGCGATATAGTTTGCTGCCCACTGGCACATTTTCTCATAGTTATCCTGAATCACAACCCTCATTGCTAAAATTCCTCCTGATATATGTCAATAACCATGTACTCTCTATTTATATAGGAAATCATTTACAAATTCAAGAATAAATTATCGCAGCATCCCATAAACACACATCAGAATCCTGGAACATTTCCCTCAGGCGCTGCTGCACTTCTTCTTTTGAGACCCCGGATCTCAGAATCACCTGGAGGAAACCACCGCCACCGGCGCCGCAAATCATACGTCCGCAGATCAGATCCTCCACTGCATCAAAGATCTGGTTGATCAGAGTGTTGCTGCTGCCAGCGTCTATCTTTTTGCTTAATTCCCAGTGCCGGGAGAGCAGCCGGGCAAAGGCATCGATATTGCCGCGTTCAAGTTCAAATCGCATCAGTGCCGCAATTCGCTGAATCTCATTGAGAGCAAAGACCGCATCACTCTCATTGCCGATATAGCGCCCGACCACATCCCGGAGCAGATTTCGTGCCAGACGCCGCTGCCCGGTATAGATCAGTGCAAACCTCTGATTCAGCTGCACGGCAGTCTGATCATCCAATTCCACTTTCTCTACGCGCAGTTTCTGTGGGAAACCCGGTCTGCTGGTAATGAACTTGATTCCGGGGCTTAAGCCGCCTGCCTGATCCTGCCAGCCTCCACCGGTGGACATGATCTGCTCCATGCAAAGGACCCGGCTGTACAGTTCCTCCTGTGTGCAGGAGATTCCCATGAATCCCAGAAGCGCCTTTACGCAGGCCGCCGCCAGTATGCTCGAAGTCCCGAGCCCGCTGCCCTTGGGCACTCTGGTCACTTCAGTATCCATCAGAAAACCCCCGCCCAGCCGCGCAAGCAGTTCCTTCAGGCTACCTCCCTGCACCGGAATGATACCACAGGAAAGCAGTGCGGCTTTCTGAAGTGCAAAGGGATCAAAA
>CACZZH010000120.1 GCA_902785635.1 uncultured Lachnospiraceae bacterium | reverse complement strand
CTAAGGCTCCGACGCATTCGCGCATAGACGAAACGCTCTTACGTCGGAGCCTAAGACTTCGTAGGGTGCATATCTCGTCTGCGTACCTGTCCTGACAATTTTGCTATAAATATAATCCCTGCCCCCGATGGTGCGCATGCTGTCCGTATGTGTGAAATTCGGGCTGCGGAAAAATATATAGTTTACATGCAATTTATGAAAGATCACACGGTTACTGCAGCGTCGGATAGTCGGGCTTGCTTGTGATCTTGCGCTTTACGATCTTGAAACCGCGTTTAAGAGCATAGGGTGCCACACATTTCATCATCTCTTCGGCTGTATGCATGTCGGAGGCATGCGGTATATCTCTGGTCAGATGAATGGCGTCGAATTCACATCTTGTGGTACACAGACCGCAGCCGATGCACTGATTCAGATCGACGACGGTAGCGCCGCATTTGAGGCAGCGGTTTGCTTCGACTTTGATCTGTTCCTCCGTGAGCGGGAGACGCAGATCCCTGAAGGTGCCGGCGGGATCTCCTTTTTTGAGCCCGGGTGCCTGGCGGTCTGCGGTATCGTAGGAGTAGATCTTGATGTCATCCCGGTCGAGTTCGATGAACTCGCGCAGATCCCTGCCGATGGTCAGGGACTGGCCGGGGTGTACAAAACGGTTGATGGAGACCATTCCCTGCTTGCCTTCCGCTATGGCATCGATGGCGAAACGGGCACCGTGATAAATGTCGCCGCCCACGAAGATATCCGGTTCACCGGTCTGGTAGGTAACAGGATCCGCGATGGCGGTCCCGTTCGGACGGATCTTGACTTTGGATCCGGCAAGAAGATCTCCCCACTGAGCAGACTGGCCGATGGCCATGAGTACGTTGCTGCATGAGATGGTGATGATATCATCCTCATCGTAGACCGGTGCAAAACGATGATTATCGTCAAATACGCGCACGCATTTCTTAAAAACGATACCTGTGACGGTCCCGTTCTCACTTAGAACTTCCTTCGGACCCCATCCGTTGCGGATGTCAATTCCTTCCCCGAGTACTTCCCCGATCTCATCTTTTGCAGCCGGCATTTCATCGCGGCCTTCCAGGCAGAGCATGGTAACTTTTCCGTCTGTCGCACGCAGCGCGGCTCTTGCCACATCGGCTGCTACGTTTCCTCCGCCGACCACAACTACATCTCCGTGCAGACGCCTGGAGCTGTCCTGATTGATTCTGCGCAGGAAGGAGACACCTGACTCCACGCCTGATGCTGTCTCTCCCGGAACACCGGCAAGGCGTCCGCCCTGCAGACCGATGGCTACATAGAAGGCTTTATATCCCTGGGCACGAAGCTCGTCGAGAGTAACATCTTTGCCGACTTCAACTCCGCAGCGGATCTCGGCGCCCATTTTCCGGATGATGGCGATCTCGGTCTCCAACACATCCTTTTCAAGTCGGAAGGAGGGGATGCCGTTCATGAGCATGCCTCCCGGACGGCTTTCTTTTTCGAATACGGTCACGGGATAGCCCTCTGTACGCAGATAATAAGCGGCGGTAAGTCCTGCAGGACCGGCGCCGATCACTGCGATCTTATAGTCATCCCACTGTTTGCCTTCGCCATTTTCGCAGATGGGAATAAACTGTTCGTTTTCATCCATCTCACGAAGAGCCAGGAACTTCTTGATCTCGTCAATGGCGACCGGTTTGTCAATGAGACCGCGCGTACAGCGGTCTTCACAGCGTCGGTTGCATACTGCGCCGCATACTGCCGGGAAGGGGTTGTCCTGACGGATGAGCTTTAATGCTTCTGTATAGCGTCCTTCGGCGGCCATCTTTACATAGCCCTGAACAGCCAGATGTGCGGGACATGCAGTTTTACAGGGGGATGTACCGGTGTCATAGCAGTTGATCTTGTTGTGGTCCCTGTAATCGGGATCCCATTTATCCTCGCCCCACGGCTGATCGTCCGGCAGTTCATGCATCGGATATGTGACCTTGCGGCCGTCTGCCCGGCACAGCTTCTGTCCGAGCCGGGCAGCTCCGGCGGGACAGACTTCCACACATTTTCCGCACGCTACGCATTTTTTCGGATCCACATGGGCACGGTAAGCGCTTCGGGACATATTCGGTGTGTTGAACAGCTGAGAAGTGCGCAGGCCGTAGCAGCTTCCCGGTGAACAGTTGCAGATGCCGACGATCCGGTTCGGCCCGTCCAGATTGGTGATCTGGTGCACATATCCCTTGCGCTCGGAGCGCTCAAGGATCTCCCGGACCAATGTCTCCGACACCTATGCACATGTGGCCTTCGATATCGCCAACGCCCTCACCGCGGATACGCTGGGCCTTGCGGCAGGCGCATACCATGGAACAGAAGGTATCGTATTTATCGATCCAGTGGGACAGATGCTCTACACTCACAGAGGTTGAGGATGCATCGATCGCCTTTTCCACAGGAATCACGTGCATCCCGATGCCGGCTCCGCCCGGAGGCACCAGTTTTGCAGCCAGTTCCAGGGGCTCCTGAGGCGCAAGATTGAACATGGTGGCGACTTCCGGATGCTTATCGGGAAGAGTAGGATGTTCCACCATGTATTCACCGGATCCAACCACCCATTTGGGGACCAGGTACTGGATATGATGATCCGCATTGTCCCTGTTTTGCTCCAGAATGCCGATCCACAGAAGATGATCGATGATCTTCTGCGCACGTGCTTTCGAAATGTGATTGCGCGAAGCAAGTTCTCCGGTGGTAAGGCCCGTGCGGCGCTTTATAAAACTCAGCAGAAATTTCACTTCCGTTTTTGTGAGCATGTTGTCAAGAATCCAGAAGTCCATATGATTCTCATGCATCCCTCCGGGCAGTTTGCGGGGAATATTATCAGTGATCATGACGGCAAGCTTCTTTACAAGCCTGCGTTTTTCCGGATCCTTACAGCGGTGATCCCTGATCGGATAATCACGGTCATTTACATGGATCCTCGGGTTGACCTCTTTTGGCATTGAAACGCCCTCCTGGTATAAATAATGTAAAATGCAAATTGCGTATGCGGACAGTTCCTTCGCAACTATCGATACTATAGTATATCAGATTGGAATATCTAATGGAAGCAAGAGAAAATAGGAAAAAAGGATTGCAAATGAACGGCGCTGTTGATAGTATTATAACAAATAGAAAGATCCATATCGAAACGCATTAAGGCACAGGTTATTCCTGGTATCCGTGAATGGAGCGGAGAGGAATTTAAACTGGAACCGGGTGAAAGGCCCGGACAAGGCCGTTGCTGTGATCAGCGTTAAGTCAGATCATTAACCACTGGCATTTTGGCGTATGCTTAAAGCCGGGAAGGGATCTGATCTGCAGGCATTTTCTGCCTGCCGCTGTAAGTCAGAATACAGGCCTGTGCCGATGCCATTTGTTTTCTGCGGACGTCCGGAAACGATGGTGTATGCAAGGTCTGATGCATTCGGCATGCACATTTTCGTGCATGGTGTGTTCTGTGTGTATATGCAGTCTGGCCGCATACCGCCGTCCGGGATTCCCGGGCGGTTATTTTGTTTCATAGGAAATTCCGTCGGATTTCCTATGAAACAAAAAGCCTCCGGCAGGATGCGCAGCTCGCGGAAAGGAAGACCACTTCGTGATTCCGCTCGCGCGCGAAGAGTGCGCCTGCGCACTCAGTATATTTTATGGGGAACACTTATGAAACGCTACATTATCGGAAGGGTCCTTTTCGTGATCCCGATCATGCTTATTCTGTCCTTTTTTACTTTTTCTCTTAATTATCTCTCCCCCTCGGATCCTGTGACATTGAAGTACGAACGGATGGGTGCGGTGCCGGACAGGGAGCAGGTGGAGAAGCTGAAGGAGGAGATGGGGCTGAATGATCCGCTGATCGTACAGTACGTCTCCTGGCTGTCAAAGGTCCTTCACGGGGATCTGGGCGAATCATATTATTACGGAACCTCGGTATGGGCTCAGATCACGAAAAGGGTTCCCAATACGCTCATACTTACTGCGGCTACGCTTCTGCTTACGATTCTGTTCGCGGTCCCGCTCGGGATCCTGTGCGCGGTATGCCAGAATGGCTGGGTGGACTATCTGCTCCGATTCATCTCGTTTTTCGGTGTATCGATGCCAAGCTTCTGGGTGGGAATGCTTCTGATGTATGCGTTTGGCGTGAAGCTGAAATTGCTGCCGATCATGGGAAGCGGAGATCTGAGGCATCTGATTCTGCCTTCCGTGACGCTGGCTTTCTGGATGACATCGATCTATATCCGCCGTGTCCGCGGAAGCATGCTTGAAGAAATGAATAAAGACTACCTCACGGGAGGTCTGGCGCTGGGATATACGAAAGCACATGTCATCTGGACACAGGTCCTGCCGAACTCTCTGCTTTCCGTGATCACCATGTTCGGCATGTCCATCGGATCACTGCTGGGAGGAGCTACGATCGTAGAGACGATCTTTGAGTGGCAGGGTGTCGGAAAAATGGCGGTGGAGGCTATCTCCATCAAGGATTTTCCGATCATTCAGGGGTATGTGCTCTGGATGGCGATCATCTATGTGACGATCAATCTGCTGGTGGATCTGTCATACCAGATCCTGGATCCGAGAATCCGGCTGGGAGGGAAGAACGCATGAAAGTATATGTAAAAAAGGCACTGCACAGTCCGGCATTTCTTGTCTGGACCATACTGGCAGTGATTCTGATCCTGATCCCGGTGTTTGCCCCCTGGATCGCTCCGCATGACCCGATCGCCACAGACTATTCAAGTTCGATGATCCCGGGGAACGCCGCGTATCCTTTCGGTACGGATCAGATCGGACGCTGCATCCTTTCCAGACTGATCTGGGGAGGCAGAACTTCGCTGCTGATCATTTTCTGGGTGATCGCGATCATTGCTGTAATTGGCATCTTTCTCGGAGTCCTTTCAGGGTACATGGGAGGATGGATCGATATGATCATCACCCGTCTTACAGACATCGTGATGGCGATCCCTTCAACGGTGTTCGTCATCGCCCTGGTGAGTGTGCTTGGACCCGGTCTGCATCACACGGTAATGGCAATGTCCCTGGTAGGGTGGACAGAGTACTGCAGGGTGAGCCGCGCACTGGTGCTCTCCGTGAAGGAAAACCAGTATGTGCAGGAAGCGCGTATGGGAGGGCTGAAAGAGCATCAGGTGATCTTCCGTGTGATACTCCCAAACATCGTGCCATATCTGCTGGTGAACATTACGCAGGATATCGGTGCACAGCTCCTTACACTCAGCGGTCTTTCGCTGCTGGGACTGTCTTCCCAGCCGCCCACTCCGGAATGGGGCTTTATGCTGAGCGAGGGACGCAAATTCATTCAGTCAGCGCCCTGGCTCATCATTTATCCCGGCATGGTGATCGTTCTCCATGTCGTTGTGTTCAATCTTTTAGGCGACAGCCTCAGAGATATATTAGACCCACGATATCAGAAACATAAGGCAAGAAGAAAGGAGCTTGAAAAATGGCAGCAAGAAAAGGTTTACAATTAGGATTGACGCTTCTGGCAGCAGTGTCTGCATTGGCGGGAGGCGCTTTCAGTGCTTCTGCAGCAGATGGCGGAAAACACATCAACGCAGCTTTATACTGGTTCGGGACCAGCCTGGATCCGGCAACGGAGTGGGACGGATGGACGACCTGCCGTGCAGGCATTACCGAGACACTGGTAACGGTAAATGAAAATTATGAGATCGTTCCGCTGCTGTCCGACAGCTGGGAACAGACCGACGATACGACCTGGAAAATGCATATCCGCGATGGTGTTACTTTCCAGAACGGTAAGGCTGTAGACGGTGAAGCAGTTAAGAGATCCTTTGAACGTGCCATGGAGACCCAGGAGCGTGCAGTGACGGCAGCGAAGATCGCTTCCATTGAAGCAGACGGACAGGACGTCATTTTCACAACGACTGAGCCTTTCGGCGCATTTCTGGCGAACATCTCTGAACCGATGTATTCCGTTATTGATGTGGATGCAGGAACAGATTTCGCATCAGCTCCCGTTGCGACCGGTCCTTATATGGTCACCGGTTTCGAAGTAAATACTTACATCGAACTGGAAAAATATGAGGGATACTGGAACGGTGCTCCGGATGTTGATACCATTACGGTCCGCAACATCGATGATGACAGCACCAGAGGAATGGCTCTGCAGTCCGGAGAGATGGATGTGGTACAGAGGGTGGCATGGACGGATCTTCCCACTTTTGAAGCGGATTCAAACTTTACGGTTTACAACACGCAGGGTGCACGTACCAGGATTCTCGTTTTTAATTACCAGAACGAAGCCCTGCAGAACAAGGACGTCCGTACAGCTTTCATGAAGGCTATCAACTATGATGCGCTTGCATCCGTACTGGGAAGCGGCGTTGCCAAGGCAGGAGCTCCTTATCCTGCATCATCTCCTTATGGGTATGATGAGCTGGATAAGCAGGAATATGATGCAGAAGGAGCAGCTGCAGCTCTGGCACAGGCAGGATATGAAGACGCAGACGGTAACGGATATGTAGAGAAAGACGGAACAGAGCTGGTTCTGACCATCACCTATGAGAATAACGGATACACCACTATGCTTGAAGCAGTTCAGGACATGGAAAAGCAGGCAGGAATCCACGTAGAACTGCAGCAGGTCGACAGTATCTCCGAATTCCAGGACAACGGCAAATATGATATCGTTGCCACCAACTGGCAGGTGCTCTCCACCGGCGATCCGCAGTGGTTCCTGGACAGCATGTACAAGAGTGACGCTTCCAGCAACTATGGTCACTACAGCAACGCTGAGGTGGATGCGATCGCCGACAAACTGGCAGGCACCTTTGATATTGCCGGACGTGAAGCCCTTACCATCGAGGCAGAAAAGGTACTGCTGGATGACGTCGCCAGCATCTATCTGCTGGGCGAGAACAACTTTGTAGTTGCGAATGCAAAAGTGAAGAATGTTGTACCATATCCGATCGATTACTATTTCATCGACAACGGAATGAGCATCGAATAAGAATTATTTATGGAAGAGATACTTCGTCTGGAACATTTTTCAGTGAGTTATGACGGCAGAAGAGCAGTCGTAGATGATGTCTCCCTGCAGATCGGACAGGGAGAGATCGTAACGATCGTCGGAGAGAGCGGAAGCGGGAAATCCACGCTTCTCCATGGGATACAGGGTCTGCTTCCTTCGTCTGCAGCTACAAAAGGAAAAGTGCTTCTGTTCGGGCAGGACCTGACAAAGCTCGATGCTGCAGCCCGCAGGAAAATGCGCGGAGAACAGATTTCAATGATCTTTCAGGATACCGGCCGGTATATGAATCCGATCTCACGGATCGGTAAGCAGTATACCGGGTTCCTGAAACAGCATATGCACAGACCGGAAGATGAACTCCTGGCACTGGAGCGGGAGATGCTGCGAAAAGTGAACCTCACGGATACAGAACGCGTTCTGTCCTGTTACCCGTTTGAACTGTCCGGCGGCATGAGACAGAGAGTCGGCATCGCCATGGCTTTATCCCTGAAGCCAAAGCTTCTGCTGGCGGATGAGCCTACCAGCGCTCTTGATGTGACGGTCCAGGCACAGGTGGTGAAAGAACTTGCTGCATTATGCAAGAAGGAAGGAGCTACGATCATCATGGTGACACACAACATGGGAGTCGCAGCAAATATTTCCGATCGTGTCGGCGTGATGCAAAACGGCCGTCTGAGCGAATGGGGAACTGTGACGGAAGTGATCCGGGAGCCGAAAGAGAGCTATACGAAGAGTCTTCTTTCCTCTATCGTTGAACTTTCGGATCCGCAGCTCATCTGAGACCAAACACAGAACCTTCTCATCTCCGGACAGGAAAGAATCCGAACAGCAAAACTTGTGTATGCAGCCTTGAAAGGCGGGCAGGACAGAGGAAAGAATGGAAGATAAACTGCTTGAACTGGAACATGTGTCAAAAACCTTCAGTGGAGGAAAGGGAAAGACAGTGGAAGCTGTAAAAGATGTTTCCTTCACCGTGTATAAAAACGAAAGTCTGGGAATCGTAGGAGAGAGCGGATGCGGGAAAAGCACCATCGCGCGTATGATCACCGGCCTTACCGCTGTCTCATCCGGAAAGATCCTGCTGGAAGGAAATGTGATCTCCGGGCTGAACAGAAGGGAACAGCGGGAAGTATACCGCAATATCCAGATGGTGTTCCAGGATCCATACTCTGCGATCAGTCCCAGGATGCCGGTCGGTACTTTTCTGGGAGAAGGACTGGTGCATTTCGGAATAATGAACCGGAAAGAAGCAGAAGCTGAAGCAGGCAGACTTCTGGAGATGGTGGATCTGGAGCCGCAGCTGGCCGACCGGCTTCCGCATCAGCTCTCCGGGGGACAGCTGCAGCGGGTCGTCATCGCGCGTGCCATATCCATCCATCCCCGCCTGGTGATCCTCGACGAGGCGACCAGCGCACTGGACGTGTCCGTTCAGAAGCAGATCCTTGAACTGCTGGTAAGACTGCAGAAAGAGTTTCACCTTACCTATCTGTTCATCGGACATGATCTTGCAGTGGTAAGGAGCATCACGAAGCAGATCTGTGTAATGAAAGACGGACGCATCATTGAAAAAGTGGCTAGTGCATCGCTGCTCGAAAAAGCAGGGGAAAACTACACAAAACAGCTGCTCTCCTCCGTCTTCTCCGTCAGGGAGTAATTCCGTCCGCAGAAAGCAGCGTATGCTGCGGACGTAAGAAAGTGAAAACGCTGTATCATCTTCTTTTATCAGGGGGTGAGCGGCGTTTTTCATTTTTATAAGGGCTATGTTTTTCCGTAGACCATTTTGAATAACGGACGACATGTGCGCCGCCGAGGCCAGTGATTATTACCGCGCGACACGGGCCCCACTCCGGCGAGCTCTCGCCTAACTACGTCTAGGATCCCGAGGCATTCGCGCATAGACGAAACGCTCTTACCTCGGGATCCAAGACTGCATAAGGCGCATATCTCGCCTGCGTTCCTGCCCTGACAGGTCGCGCTATAAATAATCGCTGGTCCCGGTGGCGCACATGCCTGAGAGCGTAAGTCGGATGAGTTCCTTTGTTTAAAACTGCCGCATCAGTCAGCATGTCAGTGTGCCAAAATGAGCAGACCATATAACCTGTCCCTATGGCCCGTTCTGAGGCGTTGAATGTCAAGAGCGGCCGACGGAGCAGGATCCCTCAGACGGTCGTATCTTGCAGTCCGCAAAAGTTCTAGGCAAGACGGCAAGAAAACACGGGGTCGAAGCCAGGCCTACAAAGCCTGGCTGCAGCGCCATGAATAGACGTGTAATCATCAGGATTACGCGGCGTATCATGGTGTTGCCCCTGTTTTCGAAGCTGACGAGCCATAGAACTATGTGGCCCCTGCAAGCCTTAGACAGGATGAGGGATCCTGTCCCGAGGCCGCGTGAGTTGCCTTTCAATCTATAGCGATACTTGCCTGCGGAAAACATATGCCTTACGCCGCAGGCCTCAGTACTCCTTCGGAATATCCCGCTCCCCCACCATCTGTTCAAAAACTTCAAGGTCATGCCCGTCCCGGATCAGCATTACCTCTTCAAATTCGCCGGTCGCTCTGTTCTTCAGCCCGCCGACCTGTTCCCCGTTGCAGATGCTGCAGCGGATCACCGGCTTCTTTTCCTCCCTGGAAAATTCCAGTTTCTGTACGGTCTTCCTTTTTCCGAACATAACTCCATCCCTCTCCGTATCATACAAATGTTCACTGCGCTTTTTTGCCCTGCACCGGATTCCCGATGCTTCCCTTCTGCTCTCCGCATCCGGTTTCCCGGTGCTTCCTTTCTGCTCCCTGTCTCCGGGGCTTCGATCAGCTTTCCTGCCGTATCACAACGCCGTCCTTCACTACAGCTTTAACACTCAGATCCTCTTCACGCAGAAGCACGGCGTTTCCCCGCATCCCCGGCAGCAGCCGGCCGTACAGAACGGGATCTGACCCTGCCAGCCGGAGTGCCTTTGCCGGATTTGCCGTCGCACACCGCACAGCGCTCTCCAGCGGAATGTGCATCTGCTGCACCGCTATGCGCATGCAGTCCATCAGGTTTGTCACGGAACCTGCCAGGTTTCCGCCCTGGACGAGTACGGCTTTCGTTCCCGTCACATCCACCTCCTGGCCTCCCAGAAGGATCCGGCCGTCCCCGAGGCCGGTCGCCCGCAGTGAGTCGCTGATCAGAATCATCCGCTCCTCTCCGATCATGGAAAAAGCGGCGCGCACCACACTGGGGTGCACATGATTCCCGTCGCAGATGATCTCTGCCATGACATGCGGTGAATCCTGCACAGCACCGGGGACTCCCGGTGCGCGGTGCGTCATCTCCGGCATCGCATTATACAGATGCACTGCGTGGTCCGCTCCTGCATCAAAGGCTCTCATTGCGGTGTCATAGTCTGCATTCGTATGCGCCAGCGACACCTTCACGAGCCCTTTCACCTCCCGGATATATTCCTCAAATCCGGGATTCTCCTCTGGCGCCAGCCCGATGATCTTCAGAAGGCCCTCCGAAGCCTGCACAAAGTCCCTGCAGATCTGCGCGCTCGCCGGCAGGATATACTTCCCGTTCTGCGCGCCTTTTTTCACATGACTGATGAAGGGGCCCTCCATATTGATGCCGATCAGATCCGCCCGGTGCGGGTCCCTCCCGCGCTTCGCATAGGCAGCTCCGCAGGCGAGGACTTCCTTAAGCTCCTCCACCGGCAGCGTCAGAGTGGCAGGACAGATCGCCGTGATTCCCTCCTTCGCTTCATATTCGGCCAGAGTCTCGACCGCCTTCATTGTCCCGTCACAGAAGTCTTCTCCCATGCATCCGTGAAAATGCAGGTCGATCAGTCCCGGGATCACATAGCATCCGGAAGCATCCAAGAGGGACAAGTAGGGCTCGGGCTGCTGCGGCTCGGGCAGGTGGGACATGGGAGGGTTCTTCGTCCCACTCTGTTGGAACAGGAAACGGTTCTCTGTACCAAGGCCCTCTGTACCAACTGTCTCTGTTCTGACTTCCTT
>CACZZH010000119.1 GCA_902785635.1 uncultured Lachnospiraceae bacterium | reverse complement strand
TTCTCCTCCGTTAAGAATCGCCTGCGTACGATCCGGAATTCCTGTGTTGCAGTCCGTCAGGATATGAATATGCTCCTGGTCTTTCTGCGCTTTTGTATTGCGGATGATCTTCTCCATCAGGTCGCAGGTAGCCAGCGGTCCCATCCCGCCTATGATCCCGATCGTCTTCTTCATCATTTTGAGACCCTTTCCTGCAATCTGCTGATCCCGATGATGATCACTACCGGAAACACCATCGCCAGCACCAGCCCGGCCTTCAGGTTCCCTCCAAAAGCACTGGCTGTCAACCCCACAACAGTCGGACCGGATGCGCAGCCTACATCGCCGGCAAGTGCCAGCAATGCATACATTGCGGTTCCTCCGCCCGGAATCTGCCGGGCGGCAACACTGAATGTTCCCGGCCAGAAGATTCCCACCGAAAATCCGCAGACGGCGCAGCCTGCCAGTCCCAGGATCGGAACCGGTGCAAAAGCAGCTGTAAGATAGCACGCCACACACAGCACTCCGCAAAGAAGCATCATTTTCTTCAGAGGAATTCGGTCACTCTTTTTTCCATACCAGGCTCTGGCAATGCCCATCAACAATGCGAATGCACAGGGACCGGCTATATCCCCGACTGCCTTGGATACATGCAGCCCTGCTTCAGCGTATGCAGATGCCCACTGACTCATCCCCTGCTCAGAAGCACCTGCACAGATCATCAGCAGAAAGATCAGCCAGAATGTTTTCTGTCCCAGAAGTCCTTTTATCGGAATCTTTTCTTCCTCTGCCACGATCGGGAAAATAGGTACCAGTGCGAAATAAAAACAGTTTACCAGAGGTATGACCGCCCATAGACAGGCCAGAATCCTCCAGTTTTTGATCCCGGCTGCTACAAAGAACGCAGTGGACAGCAGCACGACCGCCAGATGTCCCCAGCAGTAAAAAGAATGCAGAAGGCTCATCGCTGCTTCTTTCTTTTTGGTCGGACATGCTTCCACGATCGGACTGATCAGCACTTCAATGATTCCGCCGCCGATCGCATAAAGAATAACACAGATCAGAAGTCCGGCATAGGAATTATCAAAAAGATCCGGAAGCAAAGCAAGACCTGCCAGTCCCGCTGCAGAACAGATATGCGCTGCGATCACACTTACCCGGTATCCGATCCGGTCGATAAATTTCGCAGAGAGCAGGTCGACACACAGCTGAATTGTGAAATTGATCGTGGTGATCAGAGTGATCATCTCAAGAGTCAGGGAAAACTCCGCTGCAAACGTGAGGAACAGCAGCGGTGCAAGATTGTTGACGATCGCCTGCGTAATATAACCGATATAGCAGGCATAGATCGTATGTTCATAACTGTTTCGAATCTTCTCTTTCATATCTGTTCTATCACATTCGTTTTCTATCTTTCAAGTCCGGTTTGCCGGACTTGCGCAGGACTGCCCGCCATCTTTTTCCGGAAGCATCCCTGCGCTGCCCGGGTATCCGCCGGAGGCAGCACACAGATCAGATCTCCGTCCAGTACTGTGCACATTTTACTGCTTTCTGCCAGTGTTTCAGGCGGGAGGAGCGCACTTCTTCATCGATCCGGGGAACAAAACGTTCCTCCGTGCCTGAGGAATCTCCGTTCCCTTCCTCTTTTTCCTCACCCGCAGCAGAAGATCCCCTCGTGGAAACGATCAGATCTTCCCTGTCCTTCCAGTATCCTACCGCAAGACCGGCCAGATAAGCGGCACCCATTGCAGTCGTCTCCACACACGCCGGACGGATCACCGTAATATCGGAAAGATCAGCCTGCGTCTGCACCAGTATGTTGTTTGCACTGGCGCCGCCGTCCACCCGCAGTTCCTTCAGGGCGATTCCTGAATCCGCAGTCATGGCCTGCAGTACATCATTGGCCTGAAATGCCATGGATTCCAGGGCTGCCCGAACCATATGGCTCTTGTTTACTCCCCTTGACAGGCCGATAAACACGCCCCTGGCATAGGGGTTCCAGTAAGGAGCTCCCAGACCTACAAATGCAGGCACCAGATAGCAGCCGTTGGTATCCTTCACCTTTGAGGCTAAATATTCCGTATCTACCGCTGAATCGATCAGGTGGAGCTCATCCCGGAGCCACTGGATCACCGCTCCCGCGATCATCACAGAACCCTCCAGCGCATAAGTGATCTTTCCGTCAACTCCCCAGGCGATCGTCGTGACAAGGCCATGGCTGGAAGGCATTGGCTTATCTCCGGTGTTCATCAGCAGAAAGCCTCCGGTTCCGTATGTATTCTTCACGCTTCCGGGTGCGAAGCACTGCTGTCCGAACAGCGCCGACTGCTGATCCCCTGCGGCTCCTGCGATAGGAATCTGTCCGCCGAGATACTCAGGTGCAGTGTATGCATATACTTCACTGCAGTTGTGTACTTCCGGCATCATTGACCTTGGAATATTGAAAAGATCCAGCAGCTCCTGATCCCAGTCAAGATCATAAATATTGTAAAGCATGGTCCTGGAAGCATTGGAGTAGTCGGTAACATGCGCCTTTCCCCCGGTAAGCTTCCAGATCAGCCATGTCTCTACCGTTCCGAAAAGCAGATCTCCCTTCTCCGCTTTTTCACGTGCTCCTTCCACATTTTCAAGGATCCAGTGTATCTTCGTTGCTGAGAAATAAGCGTCCAGCTTTAATCCGGTCTTTTCCCGGATCTTTTCTTCCCATCCTTGCTTTTCCAGCATGCTGCAGTATTCGGAGGTACGTCTGCACTGCCAGACAATGGCATTATATACCGGCTGATTATTTGTGCGGTCCCATACGATCGTAGTTTCTCTCTGATTGGTGATCCCGATACCGGCGATGTCTGAGGCAGTTGCTCCCAGTTTCATCATCGCTTCCCTCGCAACACCGATCATTACATTGAAGATCTCATACGGATCATGTTCCACCCATCCTGCTTTTGGATAAAACTGTGAGAATTCCCGCTGTGAAACACTGCAGATCTTTCCTGCATGATCGAACAGAATGCAGCGGTTGCTGGTAGTTCCCGCATCCAACGCCATGATATATTTTCCTGCCATTTCTTCCTCCCTTTTTCTCATCCAAAAACACCCGGTAACAAGGCAAAAGCTGTCGCATTAAGTGGAACCATGTCCTTCCCTTAATGCGGCAGCTTTTAAAATTGTCACATTATGCTGTTATTCTGTTTCGCTTTCCGTCATCAGTTCGAACTCCTCCGCCCCTACATAATAGTCGTTCAGGCTGAAGGATTCATCCTTCACACGGTCAATTCCGGCATAGAGTTCTTCATAACCCGCACGGATCTCCTCGTCCTCCGGATATGCCTGCATATCGGTCGGGAACATCAGATAGTAATACAGTCCGTCACTTCCCTGTCCCATATCCTGATAGCTCGGAAGCTCCGTATAGCTGTCGTCTGTGCTCGTGCACAGAGAGAACAGCCTGCCTCCTTCTTCTCCCTTCAGGATCCATGCTGCGCGGCTGGTCGTGTGATAAAAGTCCACCCGGTCATCACGGATAAGCATATCGTACTGATCCGTCCAGTTTTCCGGAAGATAAAGGATCACATCATTAAGCATGATCATGTCATGATCATCTTCATGATAGCGGACGGTATACCAGTAGACCTCCTGGCCTTCAAGCACATCCCCGTCGGTCTCCCCGTAATCCTCATCCTCATCATATTCATAATCGTAATCTTCATCGCCGAAGAGCTCGCCCAGGTCGATCTCCGCCTCTCCGTTCTCAAGATCATAATCCGACAGATCAACAGTGATCTCCGTTTCAAAGACGTCATCCTCTGCCATACAGGGAAGTGCAAGACCCAGGCAGATCAACCCTGCCAGCATCAACGTTGATGATTTTTTCAGCATATTGAAAATCCTTTCTCAACCTGTGTTTCCCGATCATTCCGATCAGGCATTCTTCCTGATCCTTTTAATACAGATAGTCCTTATTCACATATCCGTACTTGCCAAGTGTCGGTGCATATACATACCAGTACTGGGAATCGCTGGTATCGATCACCTGTACACTTTCACCGTTCCAAAGCTTGCCGATCTCATTGGAAGAATCATAGGCTTTTGCTGTGCGCAGTGCAAGATAACCGCTCTGTACATGCACGGTCTTCGGAATATAGGAAGAACTCGGTGTGCTGGAAGAAGATCCGGCATACAGATAATCCTTATTCACATAACCATACTTGCCAAGCGTCGGCGCATATACATACCAGTACTGAGAACCGCTGGAATCGATGACCTGGACGGTATCGCCGGTCCAAAGCTTGCCGATCTCATTGGAAGCATCGTAGGCTTTCGCTGTACGCAGTGCAAGATAGCCGCTCTGTACACGTACATTGTAGGTAATACCGGAGCTTGACGGAGAAGAGCTGTTCGCAACAAGATAATCCTTGTTCACATATCCGTACTTGCCAAGTGTCGGTGCATATACATACCAGTACTGGGAGTCGCTGGTATCGATCACCTGCACGCCGTCACCGGTCCACAGCCTTCCGATCTCATTGGAAGAATCATAGGCCTTCGCTGTGCGCAGTGCAAGGTAGCCGCTGCTCACCTTAACGGTATAACCGATGCTGGAGCTTGACGGTGCGGAAGCGCCTTTCAGATAATCCTTGTTTACAAAACCATACTTGCCAAGCGACGGTGCATACACATACCAGTACTGGGAGTCGCTGGTATCGATCACCTGTACGGTATCTCCGTTCCACAGTCTTCCTATTTCATTGGAAGAATCATAGGCCTTCGCTGTGCGCAGTGCAAGGTAGCCACTCTGTACGCTGACAGTATAGGTAATGTAGCTGGACGTAGGACCATACACAGTATTCCCATTAGCCTGTGCCTTCATTGAGCCGGCCGGTGCAAAGAGCACCATCGCTGCAGCTGCCATTGTCAAAAGAAATCTGCGAATGTTTTTCATAATCTTTCCCTCCTTGAGAGATCTCCGATCCCGTTTTCCTTCTTTTTGATATCTGTATTTTCTCATTCCTTGGAAGAACCGTCAACTATCTATTTTCTTAAGTTTCCGGATAAACAAAACGAACGCAGGACGAATATGTCCTGCGCTCCGTCAAATCTCATCCGCACTCACGTGCAGCCATGGCATCATATGATATAATACCACACTTCGCTTTCTTTCTCCTCCACCGGAGTCAGTTCATGACAGTCACTGTCGAACCGCAGCTCCTGATTTTTCACGCTGACCCTGGTATCTGCTTCGATCGAGCTGGTGATGAACACATTGCCGCCGATAATGGAATTCCGGCCAATGACCGTATCCCCTCCGAGAATGGACGCGCCGGAATAGATCGTCACATTATCTTCGATCGTGGGATGCCTCTTCTTATTCTGCAGCTTTCTGCCTCCCCGTGTTGAAAGCGCACCCAGGGTCACACCCTGATACACTTTCACATGTTCTCCGATCGTCGTTGTCTCACCGATCACGATTCCGGTTCCGTGGTCAATAAAGAAATATTTTCCGATCGTAGCTCCGGGATTGATGTCGATTCCCGTCTGGGTGTGGGCGTATTCCGTCATGATCCGCGGGAGCATTGGCACCTTCAGCTGATACAGCTCGTGGGCAAGACGAAATACCGTGATCGCATAGAATCCCGGGTAGCACAGAATGATCTCATCCCTGCTCTCTGCAGCGGGATCTCCGTCGAAAAATGCTTCCAGATCCGTGTCCAGATATTCACGCACCTTTGGAATACGGCGCAGGAATTCGATCGTGATCTGCTCTGCCTGCTCCTCGATATGCGCGATCTCCAGCGGAGGAAGGATCTCATCCGTCTCTCCGTCGGGAATCTCCAGATTCTCATAAAGAATGCTTACCCGCTCATTCTTCAGGGAATTGCTGATCTGCTTTCTCAGGTGATAGGCAATATCCTCGATCGCCGCCGTCAGATTATTGCGGATCTCATAGTAGCGATATGTACGGTCATGATAATATCCCGGGTACACGACACGCAGAAGCCGGTCGGTGATTCCGGTAATGATCTCCTTATCCGGTTCGCTCAGAGCATGCAGGCTGTCGATCGGCCTTCCCCCCTGAAAATCCTTCATGATCCGGCAGATCGCCTGCTGGATATTGTCGGAAATATAACTCTTCATTTTCCTGCCCTCTTCACGCTGCAAAAGACTGCAGCGTATTGAAAATCATATGATACGCATTTCATAGTCTATCACATCTTCCGGGCAGGTGACAAGGTCAGGAACTGTCAAACATCCTTATGCTGCAAATGTCAGGTCAGGCAGTGCCAGCCCTGTTTCACGCAGTACATCGTCGATCGTTTTCACCGGAGTGATCTGCAGCCGGCTCCGTACCTCTTCCGGCACATCTTCCAGATCCTGAAGATTGTCATCCGGAATCAGAGCCTGCTGCACGCCTGCCCGGACTGCCGCCATAAGCTTCTCCGGCAGTCCTCCGATCGGCAGTACACTGCCGCGAAGTGAGATCTCTCCGGTCATGGCGATCTTCGGGCTTACGCTCTCTCCGGTAACCAGGGATGCGAGCGCAGTGGTAAGTGTGATCCCTGCAGACGGACCATCCTTAGGCACGGCCCCCGCCGGCACATGGATATGCAGATCATTTTCCTCAAACATCGCTGCCTTTCCCGGATACATGGCTTTAACAAGACTCACGGCGATCTGCGCAGATTCCTTCATCACATCGCCGAGCTGACCGGTGATGATGATCTTACCGCTGCCTTTTGTGAACAGCGTTTCGATCAGGAGAATCTCCCCGCCGGCTGCTGTCCAGGCCATTCCGGTGACAATACCCCTGCGCTGTTTCTCAAGAGTATGTTCATGCCGGATCGGACGGCGGTCGAGATATGTCCGCAGATCTTCTTCCGTCAGCGAGATCTTCCCGCCGGATTCTTCCTCATTCCGTGAGATACGTACGGCAGCCTCCCTGCAGATCGTATCCACACACTGTTTCAGGCCGCGCACGCCGCCTTCCATTGTGAAATCGGAGATCAGATGCTCCACCGCCCCTCTGGTCAGCTCCAGCTGTCCCTTCTTCAGGCCCATGCTCTCCATGGATTTCGGAAGAAGATGGCGGTGTACGATCTGTTCCTTCTCCGTCTGGGTATATCCCGGGAAGGAGATCACCTCCATCCGGTTGAGAAGAGGTTCCGGAATCGTATCCACTGAGTTTGCAGTACACAGGAATACCACACCGGACAGATCATACGGTACATTCATGTAATGATCCGTAAATGTGCTGTTCTGCTCGGGATCCAGCACCTCCAGCAGTGCACTGGAAGGATCCCCGTTATAAGAAACTCCAAGTTTGTCCACCTCGTCCAGAACCATTACCGGATCTTTCGATCCGCAGCGGCGGATACCGTCTATGATCCGCCCGGGCATGGCGCCGATGTATGTACGTCTGTGTCCGCGGATCTCTGCTTCATCGCGCACTCCGCCGAGACTCACCCGTACATATTCACGGCCGAGGGCTTTTGCAATGCTCTGTCCGATACTGGTCTTACCGGTACCGGGTGCGCCGACGAACAGAAGGATCGACCCGCCCTGTTTCTTTTTCAGATTCATTACCGCTATCTGCTGCAGGATCCGGTGCTTTACCTTTTTCAGCCCGAAGTGATCCTCTTCGAGGATCTGCTCTGCTTTTTTCAGGTCAATGTCCGGACGGTCCTCATTCTTCCAGGGCAGAGAAGTGAGAAAATCCAGATAGTCATACAGCATACCGTATTCCGGACTGCTGCTTCCGTTCTGCTTCATACGCCCGAGCACTTTCAGCGCTTCCTCTTTTGCTTCTCCGCTTACGCCGCACTGCCCGATGCGTTCCTCAAGTTTGCGCACATCCGATACATTTTCAGGGTGCATCTCATCCAGTTCATTCTGAAGGTATTCCATCTGCTTTTTGATCGCAGATTCCCGGTACATCTTCTGATGATCCTCCTGCTGGGCTGACGCAGCTTCGTTGCTCAGCTTCGAAACCTCCAGAAACTCATAGATCGCCCTCTCCATCAGCTCTGTACGCTTTGCCAGGGAATCCTCTGCCAGAATATCATACTTCTCAGAGCTGGAGATCATCAGCCGTGACGACAGTCCCGCAGCTACCTCCGCAACCGATGACCACTGCATCATATACTGCTTTACGACATTTCCCCATTCATGCTTTGAGAGAAACTCATTAAATGCTTCTCTTATCTTTTCAAGATGTTCCTTCTGCTGCGAGGAAGAAATGTCTCCGATATCCGGCCGGTCTGTCACGGAAACGTCCACATGTCCGTCCGGAGTAATGCTCAGCCTTTCCACATTTACACGCCTGGTGGCACGCACGACCACATATCCGTTTACTTCCGGATCCGCAACCGTCCCGGCAAGAGCGATCTCATAAAAGTCTTCCTCCGAAAGTCCTTCCTGATCGATCGCCGTCTTCGCAGGAAGCAGCACCACCTGCTCACCGGCAGCAGGCTCATGCCCGGCAGCTGCCTCAAACATGGATTTTTTGAAATAAAGATTTACATCAGGCACCAATATAGAATCAAATACAGGTATAACTGTCATAAGCACACTTCCTTTCGTATTATACTCAGCCTGTGAATGAAGTTTGATTCAGACTGTTGTTAGCACTCGATATATTAGAGTGCTGATAGAATAGCATACTTTCATTTCCGTGTCAATAGCGTGCAATCGTATTTTCATACGACCAGGACAGCCCGCTCTCCATAATACTATATGTTTTTCCGCAGACGCGTTTTCACTCAAACGGACGGCATGCACACCATCGTGGGCAGGGATCATTACCGCGAAACCCGGACCCACTCCGCCGAGCTCTCACCCAACTTCGTCTAAGGCTCCGACGCATTCGCGCATAGACGAA
>CACZZH010000118.1 GCA_902785635.1 uncultured Lachnospiraceae bacterium | reverse complement strand
GCATCGCCTGTCTGAGCCCGGAAGGGACGACCACACAGAGCACATCAACCAGAATTCTCTGTTCGCATCGCCTGTCTGAGCGTGAAAGGGACGACCACACAGAGCGTGTCCGCCAGAATTCTCTGTCCGCATCGCCTGTCTGAGCGTGAAAGGGACGACCACATAGAGCACATCAACTAGACTTTTCTGTCCGAATTCTCTGTTCGAATCGCCCATCGGAGCCCAAGAAGGATGACTAAATGATTATATGCAAGCGGGAGGTAAAAATGATAGATAAAAATATAATCAGGATACTTAAGCAGGAGCAGAAACGCTTGGAGGACATAATATCCCGGGCCGAGAAAGGGCTCAGCCATGCACCGGATGGCAATGTTCTGGTCAAACGGTATAAAAAGGGAATTCAATTTTACTACCGTGAAGACCCGAAAGACCGGAATGGCATTTACATGCCATCTGCGGAGAGGAAGAGGGCTATTGCCCTGGTGCAGAAAGCGTATGACCGAAAGGTTCTTGCGGCGGCAAAAGAGCAATGGAAAGAATTGGCCGTTTTTTTATCTAAATTTGATCCGGATGCACTTATGAATGTCTTTGAAAAAGAAAGTGAACTTCGCCAAAAACTGCTGAAACCCTATGAACTTCCGGATAAGCAATTTGTTGAGGCATGGGAGGCGGCCGAATATGAAAGAAAGCCCTTTCCGGATAATACACCTGTGCATTGCACGGAAAGGGAAGAACGTGTTCGCTCTAAATCGGAGGTCATGATTGCAAATGCGCTGCGCAAGGAAAAGATTCCATACCGTTATGAATGTCCGCTGAGACTTGGAAACCAGATGATCCATCCTGACTTTACTGTTCTGCGTGTGCGGGACAGAAAAGAGATATACTGGGAACACCTTGGGATGATGGATGATACGGAGTACAGAAACACAGCATTTCAAAGGATCTGTATGTATGAAGCAAACGGTATTTTTCCGGGGGATCAGTTGATCATTACTTTTGAAACATATCGGATGCCATTAAATGCGGCAGTCATACAACAGATGATCAGACATTATTTCGGGTGATTGCGGCAAAATGCATCAGAATCATCAGAATCATCAGAATCATCAGATCCATTAGATTCATTAGAATCATCAGATTCATTAGATTCATTAGAATCATCAGATTCATTAGATTCATCAGATGAGAGATGAAGAGAATGGTTTTACATACAAAAAACTTGAAAGTCCACAGCAGAGTAGACTTATAGAGTAGACTTACGGTAGATTATGTGGTAGACTTTTCTTGTCAGGAGGATAAACAATGAATCTTGGAAAAGAAAACGAGCAACAGGAATTTAAGCTGGGCCTTGGACAGCTGGATAAGGGCCTGAGATCTCTTTCGGCCATGTTGAACAGAAACTCTGATGGAACGGTTTATTTCGGTGTTGATGACGATGGAAATGTCCGGGGATTGGAAATCGGGAAAAGAACGCTGCTGTCTATCCGAAGCAGGGCTGCTGAGCTGATTGAGCCGCGAATAATTCTAAATATCGAAGAACTTAAAAGTCCGGATGGAATTTCCTATATACGTGTCCATGCACAGGGTTCAGATATTCCTTATTCCTGTGACGGCAGATATTATTTGCGGACAGCAGCTTCGGACGAGCAGATCAGCAGCGGTCTTCTCAGGAGAATGCTGGTATCCGGTAATACGGATATGTTGACGGAAGTGTCTTCAGAGGATCAGGATCTGACTTTTTCGGGGCTGATCCGCTTCCTTCAGGGAAGAGGGATCCATGCCTCCAGGACAAAGGAGTTCCAGAGGAGCTTTGGCCTGATCAATAAGGAGGGAAGATATAATCTGCTTGCCTATCTGCTGTCGGATCAGAATGAAATGATCATTAAGGTCATGCGTTTTGCCGGTATAGATAAATCGTCTGTCGATGAACGAATGCCGCTTACTGGTCAGTGTCTGCTCACGACGGTTCAGCAGGTGCTCGACTACTTTACTATGATCGATCTTCCTCAAAAGGTGGATCTTACAGCAGGTATCCGCAGTGAAACACCGTTGTTTGATTTTCAGGCTTTCAGGGAAGCCTGGGTCAATGCATGTGTGCACAATACCTGGACAGATAGGATTCCGCCTGCCGTATATATCTATGATGACCGTATCGAAGTAGTTTCTTATGGCGGTCTTCCTTACGGCCTGAGTGAAGAAGGGTTCTACGCCGGTACCAGTAAGCCGGTCAACAACAGGCTGTTCAACATTTTTATAACCTGCGATTTTTCAGAGCAGAGCGGTCATGGTATCCCGCAGATCATCAATGTATACGGCAGAGAGGCCTTTTCATTTCGTGACGGGATGCTGATCGTAACGATCCCGCTCGGATATGAGCCGGACTATGTAACTGCCAGAAAAATACAGAAAAAGACAAAAGAGAGACTGACGGATAACCAGAAGGCAGTTCTTTCCTATTTTGCGGATCATCCACATGCTTCGCTTAAAGAAATAGCTCAGGTATGCGGGATCAGTCTCGGAGGAGTCAAGAAGATTACGGGAAAGCTGCAGGAACTGAAGTTTCTTGAAAGAAGAGGCGCTAAAAGTAATTCGACATGGATCGTATTATAATGATCATCCGGGGAACGCAGTTTACAGTATTATCGATGTCATTTTGAATAGGAAATGGATCTGATGGATACCTTTAATGGCAATGTTGACTGGAAGACTGCAGACGGAAAAAAGCTGAAAGATATATAACTGAAACCGAAGATGATATGAAAGATATAAAAATAATAGCGGAAGATGACCACGGACTCACCGTCGGACAGATCGAGGGAGCGCTCAGGGAAAGCCTCGGGGGCAGGACTCTGAAGCGGGTGCTGATTCTGCCGCCGGACTTTACGAGATACTATTCCAATGCGGGGTTCATCACACGGATCTATGATCGTCTGCAGAGGGAAGCCGGGGCAGATGTGGATATCATGCCTGCGCTGGGAACCCACGAGCCGGTCAGCCCTTCCCAGTGGAAAACCATGTTTGGAGATATCCCGTATGAGAAGATGCTCACACATGACTGGAGGAAGGACATAGTCCACCTGGGAGAAGTGCCCGGGGAGTACATGGCACAGATCACGGACGGATTATGGAGGGATCCGGTCAGCGTTGAGATCAACCGGAGTGTAATGGAAGACTATGACCTGATCATTTCTCCCGGGCAGGTGGTGCCTCATGAAGTAGTGGGGATGTCGAACCACGCGAAGAACCTGTTTGTGGGAACCGGCGGAAGAGATATGATCAACAAATCTCACATGGTCGGAGCCGCATGGGGCCTGGAGCGGATGATGGGCCGCGGGGATACACCGGTCAGAAGGCTGTTTGACTATGGCTTCGAGCATTTCCTGAAGGACAGGCCGATACTGTTTGTCCTGACAGTGACAACTGCTCCCGGAGGAGAGATCCGCACCCACGGACTCTTTATCGGGGAAGGCAGGCAGTGTTTCCCGGACGCGGTCAGGCTGGCGCAGGAGAAGAACATCGATTTTGTGGATCACGGATTAAAAAAATGCGTGGTCTATCTGGAACCGTCCGAGTTTAAGAGCACCTGGCTGGGCAACAAGGCGATTTATCGTACCAGGATGGCTATGGCGGATGACGGCGACCTGATCATTCTTGCGCCCGGGGTGGAGCGCTTTGGCGAAGACGACGAGGTGGATGCCCTGATCCGGAAGTACGGATATAAAGGACGTATTTCGACGCTGAGATCTTTCGAATCGCCCGAGGGAGAAGATCTTCGGGAGAATATGGTTGCTGCAGCCCATCTGATCCATGGTTCATCGGACAGGCGCTTTCGTGTGATCTATGCGGTGAAAAATATCTCAAAGGAAGAGATCGCCCATGTAGGCTTCCTTCCCGCAGATTATGATGAGATGGTAAAAAAATATGATCCGGAAAAGCTCAGGTACGGGTTCAGCACCGTGGATGGAGAAGAGATATTCTACATTCCCAATCCGGCGCTGGGCCTTTGGATCAACCGGGAAACTGAGCTGTCCGCATCATGAATATTTCCGGCAGATATTTTGCCGGATAACAGGCGAATGGAGCGAATGGGCAGAGTACGAATGACCTGAAAATCGGGAGGCCGTCAGGTAAGCGGCCTCCCGATGATAACGATTCCGTCAGTTAATATAGAGAATGAACTGGTCGTATACGGATTCAGAATCTGCCGCGTGTACTTTAAGTGTCAGTACGCCGGTTTTTATCGGCGTCACGATCAGTTTGCTGCCCGAGAATTTTATGGATGCCAGAGATGGATCATCCATAACAACGGTCAGAAGCTTGTCCAGTCCGCTGGAAACAGTCCGGTAAGATTTGTCTCTTACAGTTAATTCGTATTCATATGTATTGCCCACATAGATCGTATCTGCTTCACTGCCGGTGTAAAGCGAGACATTCGGAAAAGCGATGTAGTCTATGTCTATGCTTGCAGAAACATTGAATGTGGTAGAAGCAGTAGCGGCGGCGCGGGTGCGGCCATTTACAGAAACTTTAACAGTAACAGGACCATATTTTTTGAAGGTGATGTACAGATACTGGCCATTGATTTTTGCTGAGGCAGCAGAAGGATCACTGAGTGAAACAGTCAGAAAACCGGCCAGATCTTCTGTGATGTTTGTGTTGAAGTCACCGGTTGCCGAAAGCTTCAATTTTATGGCCTGACCGAGAGTGACATTATTCGAATCCGGCTGCTGTATGGAGATGGCGGCAGGTTTATCCTTTACGGTTATATTTACACTGGCAGAAGCGCCGTTGTCCTTATCAACAAGTGAAATGACAGCCTTTCCGGGGGCAGCCGCTATTATCTTATTCCCACTGATTTCAACAGCATCATTAAGTCCGTCAAATTCGTCTGAATCTTTTATTTCCCATTTGAGTGATCCTTTACCGCCGGAATGTGTGATCGTATAACCGGGGAGGGATACAGATTCGCCATAATACAGTACGTAGGAATTCTTTTTGAGTGTGATTTTTTTAATGCCTTTTGAAATATTGATCGTCTTTTTGAACGGTTTTCCGCTGACGGAGAGCTTCCCGCTGAGAGTGACCTTTCCGAATCCATTGATTCTTGCTTTTCCATTGGATTGAAATGACAGAATTTTTGGATTGCTGGATCTTAAGGAGCAGCTGTTATATGGCTCATTGTATTTGAGTCCCATAAGGGCATAATACGTTTTGTGTAATCCAGGCAGGTAAAACTGTTGTAAATAGTAATCCTGAAGAAATAAACGATTGTTGAAAGTATCTAATAAATGGTGATATAATAATATCCCCCGACAGCGGCCTGTTCCCCCGGAAAATGGGTATAGTTTTACGTGAAAGACTGCTGTGCGGAACAGGGAATGGCAGATTGACGAATAGTTTCATTATATGGGTATTTTACGGGAGACTGGAATGGATTTTCTGAAAAAGCTGAGCGCTTTGCTCTTGTCATATAAAATGACACATAGCAGAAAGCGCTGCATTGCAGTATCCATGGCCGGTATTATTTTCATCGTGTCTGTTTGCGGGCAGGCAGAGCCTGTTTTTACATACAGCAGTAATACGGTCGAAAATATGGCTGACGCAGAGTTGGCTGTGGAAGGAACAGAAGGCAGCGCAGGCAGACAAATAAGGAGTGTTCTTCCAAAAGAGATCTCGGACATTCTGAAAGAAAAGGAAAAGATTAAAAAAAGAGCGGAAAAAACAAAGCTGTTGTATGAAACCCTGATCTCGGATATGGCAGAATCAGACAACAGCGGCATAGGGGATGCTTCCGGACAGGGAGACGCATTTGGCACGGATTTGGTCGGAGAATCAGATCTGTATTTCAGTGCGCCCTTAACAGATAATACCGGTGACCTTTTTGCGGATCCGGAAATCAGATCCGAAGGTGGCTTCCCGGAGGAACCGGGTGATATTCGGGCCGCGGAGCCAGTCCTTCCGGCGGAACCGGGCGATATTCCGGCCGCGGAGCCAGCCTTTTCGGAGGAAGACCATGAGTTGTTTGATTTGCCGGAAGACAGTATGGGTGTGCCCGGAGCTCTTCCGGAGGAAGACCATGGGTTGCTTGACTTGCCGGAAACCGGCATAGACGCAACAGGAGCGTTGCTGGAGGAATACAATGCGTTTACAGACCTGCCGGAAGACGGCATAGATACGACAGGAGACCTGCTGGAGGGAGACAATGACCTGTCAGACCTGCCGGAAGACGGCATAGATACGACAGGAGATCTGCTGGAGGGAGTTAATGATCTGTCAGACCTGCCGGAAGACGGTATAGCTGCAGCAGGAGATCTGCTGGAGGGAGTCAATGCGTTTACAGACTTGCCGGAAGACGGCATAGCTGCGGCAGGAGATCTGCTGGAGGGAGTCAATGAGTTTACAGATCTGCCGGAAGACGGCATAGCTGCGGCAGGAGGTCTGCTGGAGGGAGACGATGCGTTTACAGACCTGCCGGAAGACGGCATAGCTGCGGCAGGAAGTCTGCTGGAGGGAGACATTGACACAGCGGACCTGCTGACGGATGATAGCCTGATTCTGCCTTCAGATCGTGAAGAAGCGGAGGAAGATGCGTTTGGCATAGAAGCACTTTATGACATCGGAGAAGAACCCGGAACGGAAGTGCCGATGGAAGCAGTCTCTGACGGGATAACACCGGAAGAGCCTTCATACGAGAGTCTGCTTGAAGGAATAGCAGAAGAGGAAGAGTCGACAGAAGATCTCCTTGAAGGGATAGAAGAAGAGGAAGAGCCGGCGGAAGGTCTGTTTGAAGGAATAGCAGAAGAGGAAACGTCGGTGGAAGCGCTCTTTGAAGGAATAGAAGAAGAGGAAGAGCCGGCGGAAGATCTCCTTGAAGGGATAGAAGAAGAGGAGACGTCGGCGGAAGATCTCTTTGAAGGGATAGCGGATGAAGCGTCGATGGAGATGCTTTCGGAAGAAACGGAGGAGCCGGCAGAAGAAGCAGACGATGCAGAGGAACTGACAGAAGATACGGAAGAATTGTCAGAAGAAGATACAGAGGAATTATCAGAAGAAGAATCAGAGCTTCCGTCTGAGACGGAGGCGGCTGCTTCACCGGAGGAGACCCCGGTCATATATATGGCCGGATCCAGGATCGTGAAGGTTGACGGGGCGGATTACAAGGTGCGCGTTTCCTTCACGCAGGAAGCAAAGATTCCGTCAGATGCGGTATTTACGGCGACGGCGGTCACAGATGATTCGGAATATAACGCTTACAGCAGCCTTGCACAGAAGGCAGTGGAAGACGGGTTGGTATCAGACACAGCACATACAGAAGTGCTGGGTCTGTTTGACCTGTCTGTTTTTGCTGCAGACGGTACAGTTCTGCAGCCCGCCGCACCGGTAACGGTCAGCGCATATATGGACCTGGAGGAGAGCGCGGATGTGTACGCCGTACATTTCCCCGGAACCGGACAGCAGGAAGAATCTGCCCGGGAAACTTCTGCCGCGGAGACTGTACCGTCAGGCGGATCGAAAGAAGAGAATGGACTGTCCGATGATGCTTTCAATGCATCCGGTGTTTCGGATGCATCCGATGCATCCAATGAATTCGATGTTTCCGATGCATCCAATGCATCCGATGTTTCCGGTGCTGCCGGCGGCGATGCGGCTGAGGTCATTGAGGCAGAGAACAGCAACGGTTGGAAGGCCTCGTTCGACACGGAGGCATTTTCCTATTTCGCGATCGTTCAGGTCATTTTTGAGAAGACGCTGACCGCGAGCGACGGAAATACATACAGAATATCGGTGACCTGCAGCGGCAATGCGGGGATCCCGGAAGACGCGCAGCTGGAAGTCCGGGAGCTGGACTATGCCGAGAGGAAGCTGTACCTGGATCAGGCGGCCCAGGCGCTGGACACGGAGGTCGGGAAGGTCAGTATTGCCCGGGCGTTCGACATCCGTCTGGTGAAGGGCGACACCGAATACCACAGCACCGGCGGCGAGGTTGAGGTTTCCATTCAGCTGATGGATACCCAGGTCACCTCGGACATGCAGGTGGTGCACATGGGCAGCGACGCCCAGGTGATGGACACCCGGGTTCAGGGCGACACCCTGAGTTTTGCCACCGATGGCTTCAGTGTATATTTGGTGGCTTATACCGTGGACTTCCACTGGGGAGACTATACCTATTCCATCGCGGGCGAGAGCGAGATCACCCTCAGCGCCCTGCTTGAAAAGCTTGACATAACCGAGATCACGCTTGCCGATATTGAGGAGGTCACCTTCTCAGACCCTGATCTGGTCGGGGTTGAAAAAATAGATGCTGATTGGCAGCTCAGGTCCCTTGCGCCCTTCACTACCGAAGAGGCGCTGGTTCTCGCGCTCAAAAACGGCCAGACGGTGGAGATCAGGGTGACGGACGAGGTGACGCTGCCTGTAAGCGGAACCTGGGAAAATGGCAGCAGCGGCAGCGGGACCTGGGAGATCGACGCGAACGGTGTGCTGACGATTTCCGGAACCGGAAAAATAAAGGAATATAATGGCCCCGGTGATACTCCCTGGGGACAAATGGGAATGGATGTAAGAAATGAGATCATGAGTGTAGTTTTTGAGAGTGGAATAACGCACATTGGAAATAATCTGCTGGCGCGATCCTACAATCTGGAGAGTGTGGATGCGTCGAACGATTCTTCGCTTGTGACTGTAGGTGAAAGCGTTTTCAAAGGCACAGCATTTACTCCTGAACCCGCAGGCACAAGTCTCGTTTCCATCGATTTTTCCGGCTGCAGTCAGTTAACTACAATAGGAGCACAGGCTTTCCGAGCATGCAGCAAGATGACAACGGTTGACTTTTCAGGGTGTTCTCTTTTGAGTAC
>CACZZH010000117.1 GCA_902785635.1 uncultured Lachnospiraceae bacterium | reverse complement strand
GCGCTCGCAAATGGCTGTCAGCGTTACCCGTACTGTGATCGCCGCGTACAAATCTGTCCGGACAAATCAGAGACAGCATTCGGGCCGATTCAGTAAAAACCCCTACGGCCGCCCCTTACTTCGGACAAAAGGTTTCCGGGGCAGAAGGACTCAGGCTGCAGTCCTTCCTGAGGTGGGTCAGGGAAAATGTCCCCGGCGCGGCCTTCCGTGACGGCTCAGTAATCAGAACGAACCCTGCAATTCCGGAAACAGATGCCGACATCGATTCGATCCCTTTCCTCTATGACGACCTGGCTCTTTTTGATCATCGCATCATATACTACGAATCGAGCCGCGGCTGTCCGTTCAGCTGCACGTACTGCTTAAGCTCGATCGATAAACGCGTACGCTTCCGAAATATGGACACGGTCCTCAAAGAGCTTCAGTTCTTTATCGACCGGGAAGTTCCGCTGGTCAAATTCATCGACCGGACGTTCAACTGCAGCCACGAAAGGACGATGAAGATCTGGACGTATCTTCGCGACCACGATATCGGAAAGACTTCTTTTCATTTCGAGATCGGCGCGGATCTGCTGAACGCGGAGGAACTTGCGCTGCTTGAATCGCTCCGACCGGGGCTGGTGCAGCTCGAGATCGGGATCCAGTCGACAAATCCCGAGACGCTGAGAGCTATTCAGCGGACAATGGATCTGCCAAAGCTCTGCTCCAATATCAAAAGGCTTCGGAGTGCCGGGAATATCAATCTGCATGTGGATCTGATAGCGGGTCTGCCGTATGAGGGATTGGAAAGCTTCGCGAAGTCTTTCAATGATGTCTATGCGCTTCATGCGGATCAGCTGCAGCTCGGATTTCTCAAGGTACTCGGCGGAACAAGGATGCTGGAGATGGCCGACGAGTATGATATCCGGTATTCCGCAAGACCGCCCTATGAGGTGCTCTCGACGAAATGGCTTTCCTGCGCGGATCTGGATCTTTTGAGAAGGATATGCGACGTGCTGGAGTATTATTATAATTCAGGACAGTTCACACATGCGCTCATGTATCTCGAGAGGTACTGGGAGGGTGCATTTGACTTTTATCGGAAGCTGGCGGACTTCTTCCGCAGATGCGGATATGACTGGGAACGGCCAGCGGCAGCCAGAAGATATGAGGTCCTTCGGGAGTTTGTGAGGGAGAGCGGGATCATCGACGATTGTTCTGTTTTCGAGGAGTATCTGCGGCTGGACAGGAACCTTCATATCCATAAAAGCCGCCGCCGAAGCGTGAGTGATATATATGACTTCGGGGAGGGGAAGGTCCGGATTACGATTGACTATGAACAGCAGAGGTATAACATGACGCTGTCTCCAAAGAATTAAACCTGTTTTGATCTGCCCTCTGTTCGTTTACTGCTGTTTTCTTTCATCGTTGGAAGCAGTATTATGCCATGCCTTTTGTCCCGAACCATTCGCATCAAATCTCCCTGTCCGTGATGGAAATGTCCATGTATACGGGTCTGGTGGATTAATGCGCAACGTAGATTCCGGCTTATATACTGGAGAGTCGGTATTGATACCACGTAAAGGAGGAACAGGATGCCGCAGCGAAAAGAGCAGAGGAACCCGGTGCAGACCCGGAGCGCGAAAGGCAGCTGACCTCTTGACACAGTAGCAGCTGAATGTGTAATATAGTATTGAAAACTACGTCATGAAGATTTAGATACTATATCTACATAAAAAGGGGTCTTGTCATGCATTCAAGAATAGCTATACCTGATTATTCTCTGGCTGAAGAACTGATCAGCGCGATTTCACACGGAATCGGTACCGGACTTGCCATAGCGGGATGTGTACTTTGCATTGTCAAAGCTGTCTGCGACCGTGTCGGTGCAGCGGGGATCGTCAGTGCCGCCATTTTCGGAGCAGCGATGATCTTCCTTTACTGCATGTCCACGCTGTATCACTCCATTACCGCCAAAGGCGCTAAGCGCGTGTTCAGGGTGATCGATCATTGCAGTGTATTTCTTCTGATCGCGGGTACCTACACGCCGTTCACTCTTGTGAGCCTTCGCGGATGGAGGGGCTGGACGATCTTCGGGATCATCTGGGGGCTGACTGTCCTAGGGATCGTTCTCAATGCCGTCAATGTTGACAAATTTCAAAAAGCTTCCGCTGTTATCAACCTGCTCATGGGGTGGCTGGTGGTCATATCCTATAAAGGCCTGGCTTCTGCGGTCAGTCCGCGCGGGATCGCCCTGCTGCTTATTGGAGGAGTGGTGTATACAGTCGGAGTTGTTTTCTACAGTCTTGGCAGCAACGTTCGCTATATGCATTCTATCTGGCATTTTTTCGTGCTCGGAGGTACGATCTGCCACTTTTTTGCAATATACCTTGGGGTGCTGTGAATGGTGCTGCATCCCTGTATATGTCAGCGTTTGAAAGGCTGTATATGCCAGCGTTTGAAAGGCTGTATATGCCAGCGTTTGAAAGGCTGTAAATAATAGCGTTTGACCGGTTTTCGGTTTCTTCGGTCTTCAAAAAACTGAGCTCATCACCTTCGAGTGGTGGGCTTTGTTTTTTGTGGTTTAAGAGAATGAGGTGTGATAGTATGGAGATACAGGCACAGTTATGTGATGAGCCACACAGCGCGGCATCGCGGCAATGAGCATGGAGCGAAAGCAGAATATGAACAGCACTGCTGTGATAAGCTGAGATATGCAGAGATAACTCGTGTACCTGAAATATAGTACTTGAAGTACTCGAACAGGGATAAAAATCAGTTGGAGTACGATCATAACTCGTGGTGCGTACTCATAGTACTCGAAGTACTCGAACTATCGATTTACAAGTGGAGAAACTGATGTAGTATTGCTCATGATTCTAAATGAAAGGAGCATGAGCAATGCAAGTAGTAACCGTAGAGACCAGTACCGGGCAGACCCGGTATTATCTGGCAAAGGATGATGGTACACCAGTAGAGTCAGTACGTCAGTACCTGAAATTCCAGGATAACGGGGGAGCGGCAAGGAATACCCTCCGCCTGGCATGTATCTTCATGAAGCACTATTATACGTACCTTGAAAAGAGAGAGCTACGATGGCAGACAGTTACAATTGATGATCTGGCGGATTTCCTGGCCTGGCTGAAGTACCCGCGAATAGATGAAAAGGTTATCCCATTGAACCTGGAGCCGAAATACAGGGCAGAAACGATTAACGCGATCTTGGATACTGTATTGGCTTTCTATCATTATCAGTATCTGCGTGGCGGATTGGATAACAACGTATCAGAGAAGCTTGTTACGTTCATCAAAAATCCTCACGGCGCATACAGGAGCTTTCTTGATGGAATAGCTGACCGATGGAGGGAAAAGAGATATCTGCTTCGGCTTCCGACACCGAAACGGGTTCTCCGTACGGTAACAAAGGAAGAAGTAGAGGAAGTCATGAAGGCCTGTGTCAACGTCAGGGACTATTTTCTGATGTATCTTCTGTTCGAGACCGGGATGAGGATTGGTGAGGCATTGTCGTTGTGGTTGGAGGATTTCGATATATCCGAGTGCCGAATCAGAATCGTAGACCGTGGTGAGATGGAGAATCTTGCGGAGATCAAGACAGTTTCAAGTCCCAGGACGATTGACTGTACGTATGATCTGATGGAGGTGTTCACGGAATATATCTGTTACTTCCACACAGAAAGCACGCCGACGAACCATGTGTTTGTGAAGATTCAGGGCAAGAATGCCGGGAAAGCCATGAACTACACGGACGTAGACAACCTGTTTCGTCAAATCCGCAGAAAGACCGGTATTTATATCACACCTCATATGTTCCGACATACTTCCCTGAGCATGTTGAGTTCTGCCGGGTGGGAACCGGAGCTTCTCCGGAAACGTGCCGGACATAAAAACATCTATACAACGCTGAACACCTATGTTCATCCATCTGAGGAAGAGGTAACAGCGGCATTCAAGGATGCTGCGGACAGGTTTCGTCTCCCCGGGAAGGAGGCGGGAGAATGAACACAGATGGAAGTTCAGCATTAAAGCTGGCAGCCAATCCTAAGCAAGCAGAAATGGAGGGATATCTATCTTCAGAAGGCGGATATTGGCTGAAGAATGATGTTTGGAGAACCGATGCCGAAGCATACCGGGCGGCCGGGATGAAAGATGCAAAAACAGAAGGGGAGCTGCTGGATTTCAGCGAGTATAAGGATTCATTGTTGAAAACAGAACTGAAGTATTTCCTTCTTTATGGCCTCAGGAATGGATGGAAATCCCCGAACTATGTCCAGCTGAGGATGCGAAAGGCTGTGAAGACAGCCGAAGCTGCGTTGTCGGAAGGGAAACTTTATCACAGTTTTCTTGAAATTGAATCAGCGGACCTGCTTGAAATGCCGGAGAACACCTCATCAGAGGATAGAAGGTTCTGCCATGCACTGTTAGCGGAGGCAATAAAGTTCTTCGCCGATTTTTATGATGATCGTCCGGAAACGGATAAAGACATATGGTACACCTTAAGGATTCCTGGGGTAAACCTTTCAGCAACAATGAAGCGTCAGCATCCAAGCATGAACTTCCTGGAGATTCCTGAATACTACAGGACGTCAGTCAAGCGGTTCATGAAAAGGCTCATTGTACAGCGCAGCTGGTCGTACTGCAAAGAGATGCTGATGTATATCCGATACTTTTTCAGAGTGTTCTATACCAAAGGATATCCGGACGGCTTTTTGGAGAAACTGAACCGGCAAGATGTGGAGAGCTATCTTGGATGGGTAGCCGAGGACTATGAGAACAGGAACGCCACTTTTCGGAGTAAGGCAGTTTCCCTTGTAAGGAGCTGGCTTGATTATATCCAGATCGCAGAGTATCCACAGGCACCGCATCTGAGTATTGAGAGGCTTATTTTCGAGGATGATGTTCCGAAGAGGGAGCGGGCTTCAGACACGATAGAGAAAGTTCGCTATATACCGTCACCGGTCATTCAGCAGATGGATGCATGCATTGAACAGATCGAGCCTCCAGAGATGCGGCCGGTGTACGTGCTTCTTCGGGAGACCGGCTGGCGCGGCACGGATGTGCTGAATCTCCGGTACGATAACTGTCTGCAGTATATCTGGAACGCAAAGGAAGGGCGTTCCGTCCCATATCTTTGTGGCGAGATTACTAAAGTGGGGATTCCACAGTTGAAGGATCCAGTTCGGGATGAAGTCGCAGAAATGGTAAAAATGCTGGCGGAAGAGGCTGAGAAAGCCAGCACGAAGGAGAACAATCCTGACAGATATCTCTTCAACTGCTATGAAGGCCGGTGTATGGGCCTGCCGTACAGCAAGCCAGCGTTTTCGAAGGCAGTCCAGAGAATGATTGAAAAGAACGATATCAGGGATGCGGACGGAAAACTGTTTCATTTCAAAGCACACGGCCTGAGACATTATGTAGAGTGTTTTTAAATGGTGAGTCTTTATAAAAAGCACGATAAACTCGATGTTTTCTCTTCAGACACTCACCATTTTATCTTTTGTCTGCTATAGTACTCCTCCGAAAGGAGGATGCGATAATGATAAAGAATAGTGACATCCATGCAACTATTGACCAGGTTCTGCTAGGGCTGAAAGAGAAGGGAATGGCAGAATCATCTATAAGAACAGGATACCAAGGCGTCTATAACACTTTTCTCAAATTTCTTGACGAAAATAAGATCAGTGAAATGTCGGAAGATATCTGTATACAATATATCGAAAGTAAAAATCAGATCCGACTGCCTTCTCTACTGACCGTCACATCTGATGCCAGCCTGAACAGAAGGATCCGTGCCCTGGTTCTCCTGCTTAGATATCGGGAAACAGGTTCTCTGGATCTGAGAACAAGAGGTAAGAAAGCCCCTTTTTCCTGTCCTGCAGCATTAACATCTGCATACGAGACGTTCGAGGCGGAAACGGAAAAGAGCCATCTGGCAGCAGCTACGAAATCTACTATCATTGACTCGACCCGTCGATTCATTATGTCTGTATCTGAGGACGGACTGTCTGACTGGGGCCTCTTGGAAATGAGCCACATTGATTCGTTTTTATCAAAGTACAAGGACAGCAGGATCAAGTATAGGGGGACCCTGATTTACGGCCTGAAAAAATATCTTCATTTTCTCTTTGATAATGGCTTTTGCGAGATTGATTATACAGAAGATATACTCACCCTGCGCATTCCGAGGAACGGGCATGTCCCACACACATGGACACCAGATGAGCTTAAGAGACTTCTTGGGGCTGTGGACCGCCAATCGCCTGGCGGGAAAAGGGACTATGCCGTTTTTTCACTCTGTATCCAGACCGGGCTCAGGGCCGCGGATATCCGGAAGCTCAAGATCAACGACATTAACTGGAAAACGCATGCATTAAATATCACTACCGGGAAAACTGGTGAACCATTGGAGCTCCCCCTGCTGGATTCCGTAGGATGGGCGATCATTGATTATCTCAAGAATGGGAGACCTGAATCTGTATATCCCAATGTTTTTCTTGCCCACCATTTCCCATACGGCCCGATCGGAAGTACAGCCTCGCTGACAGGGGCGCTCCGGAAATACCTGATCAAAGCCGGGATTGAAATCAAAGCCGGGGAAGCGCACGGGATACACACGCTCAGGAGCACACTTGCACAGAACATGCTGCTTAGCGGGGCCGGGCTGCCGGTCATCTCACAGACACTGGCGCACAGGGATGAAAGGACTACGGTCGGGAATTATCTCCGTATAGATACCGAACATTTAAGAGGCTGTTCTCTGGAGCTGGAGTGGGAGGGCGAGGCGGATGCAGAACTATGAATGGAGAAGTGATTTTTCTGCCCTCATCCATGACTTTCTGGAACAACATCATCTGGCGGGCCTCAAGTTTGAACGGCAGGAACGGATCCTGCGGCATTTTGACAGCTTCTGCTTTGTACATGGGTATGCAGGCCCTGAGTTGAAAAAATACGTTCTGGAAGAATTCATATATGATAAGAGGGAACGGAAGTCTACCCACTATGCGAAGGAAGTGGTAATGCTGCAGTTTGCCGACTTCCTGATAAAGAGAGGGTATCCAGCATACCGCGTTGCGCACCGCTATCAGCTTCCAAGGAGTAAATATGTCCCCCATATCTATACGGCAGAAGAAAAACAGCGTTTTTTCCATGCCGTGGACAATTAACCGGCCATAAAGCTTTCCTATCGGAATGATGTTGACCCGGAATTATTCCGTTTCCTCTGCTGCACCGGCGCACGTTTATCAGAAGCGCTCAACCTAAAGAGAGGGGATTATGATGCGGACAACGGGATTGTCCTTATCCGTGCTGCAAAGAATAACCGGGACCGTATCATCCCGCTGTCAGTCTCTTTAAATAAGCGTCTGGATAAATACGCCAGGAGGTTTCTCGCAGGGCTGTCGGATGAAGGATATCTCTTTCCAAGCATCGTCGGGGGAAAGATGGACAAGAGCACTGCTTACCTTCATTTCAGGGATTATCTTTTAATGGCAGACATCCCCCATGATGATAAAGGGCCGAGGATCCATGATTTCCGGCATGGCCTGGCGGTGGAGAACCTCCGCAGATGGGCAAAAGAGGGGGCTGACATGAGCAATAAGCTTCCGTATCTGTCTGCTTACATGGGGCATACGGATTTCAGGGCTACCCGGAAATGATAGAAATGATGGAGAAAGCCTGTCTTGATATTATACCGGAAGGGGGCTTTGAAGATAATGCAGAAAGCTGACCTCCCGTATTACGTAACAAACTTCTTTACCATTTACCTTCCCGGGCAGAAGAACTTAAGCAAGAACACCATAGCATCGTATGCGGCAACATTCAAGCTGTTATTCGCTTTTTGCAGGGACAAGAAAAATATCCCGCCTGAAAGACTGAAACTATCGATGCTAAATGAATCCCTGGTCACGGAGTTTCTTTCCTGGCTGGAATCAGACAGGAACTGTTCCATAACGACAAGGAACCAGCGTCTCGTATCACTGCACTCGTTCTTCCGATTCGTTCTGGTGAAAGAGCCGGCATACATGGATACATTCATTAAGATCCTGAGGATCCCATACAAGAAAACGACAAAGACCATTGTCCCGTACCTGTCAGAGGAACAGATGAAGATCCTATTAGCCCAGCCAGACGGAAAAAGCTGGTCCGGGTTCAGGGATAAAGTAATGCTCTCGGTCCTATATGACAGCGGGGCAAGGGTACAGGAATTAGTAGATCTCAAAGTAAAAGACGTTAGGACGGAGGCTCCTGCTGTTATTACCCTTCACGGTAAGGGTGATAAGATCCGGCAGGTCCCGATCATGTCATCGACTGCGGAACTGTTGAAATACTATCTGGAGAAGTATAAACCGGTGTCAGGTATCGCAAGGGGGGACCAGCCACTCTTCGTCAATCAGAAAAAACAGTCTCTGAGCAGGTGGGGCATCACCTACATAATAAACAAATACGTTGATAAAGCAAAAGACGATCCGGAGTTTAAAGCGGATTTCAATATCACTCCTCACGTGTTCCGCCATAGCAAGGCAGTACATATGGTAAGGGCGGGGATCAACTTGATTTACATTCGCGATTTTCTCGGGCACGCAGACTGCTGTACGACAGAGATCTATGCCCGGATTGACACAGAAACCAAGAGAGCAGCTATCGAAAAGGCCTGTAAGGATATTTTCCCGGAGGAGAAAACCACAGACTGGACGGCAGACGAGGATCTGATGTTCTTCCTTGAGGCTTTGGTGTAAAGAAAAATGGTGAGTGTTTGATAAAAAACAGTGGTATTGCCGCACTTTTTGCAAGGACTCACCATTTAAAAACATTCTACATAATGTCGGAAAGAATGACAGGTAAGGCGTTTTGGCCATCCAAGCTCTTTTTCATGAGCCTCTATGTGCCGGGAAAGAAAAAAGGTATCAATAGGACGGGAC
>CACZZH010000116.1 GCA_902785635.1 uncultured Lachnospiraceae bacterium | reverse complement strand
GGCTTATCCGGGCTTCCTCTGACGGATCATTACAGGTTCGGGATGATGCTGAAAGAAGCGGCAGAAATAACCGGAAGAAGAGTGGTGATCGTTGCCAGCGGAGATCTTTCTCATAAGCTCCAGTCCTACGGCCCATATGGATTTGCCCCGGAAGGGCCGGCTTATGATGAACGGATCATGGATGTCTGCGGACGTGGTGCATTTGGAGAGCTGTTCGATTTTGAGGAATCTTTCTGCGAGAAAGCAGCAGAATGCGGACATCGTTCCTTTGTGATCATGGCTGGCGCCCTGGATGGACAGACAGTCCGAGCATCGGCTCTGTCCCATCAGGATGTGACGGGAGTGGGATACGGGATCTGTACTTTTTATCCGGACGGTCCGGATGAGAACCGGCATTTCCTGGATCTCTATCTGAAGAAACTGGAGCACAAAATCGAGCAGGAGATCTCTGATGCAGACCCCTATGTACAGCTTGCCCGCAAAACCATAGATACGTTTGTCCGTACCGGGAAAATGATCCGCATTCCGGAGGATCTTCCGGAAGAAATGATGAAAATGCGTGCCGGGACATTCGTTTCGATTCATAAGCACGGCAGGCTTCGCGGCTGCATCGGGACGATCGCCCCGACTGCGGAAAATGTTGCCGGGGAGATCATTCGGAATGCGGTCAGTGCGTCAACAAAAGACCCTCGTTTTGATCCGGTCACTGCGGATGAACTGAAGTGGCTCGAGATCAGCGTAGACGTCCTTGGAAGGCCGGAAAAGATCGATTCCATCGCGCAGCTGGACGTAAAGCGTTACGGAGTGATCGTAAGCTGCGGATATCGGCGGGGATTGCTCCTTCCGGATCTGGAAGGGGTCGATACACCTCAGCAACAGGTGGCAATTGCCCGGGAAAAAGGTAATATCCGCGAAACCGAAAAATATACTTTGGAGCGCTTTGAGGTGATCCGTCACTATTGAGAAGGAGAGTGTTTTTATGGCCCGGTGCGAAGTCTGTTTCAGACATTGTGAGATAGAAGAGGGAACACTTGGTTTCTGCGGGGCAAGGAGCTGCCGGGAAGGCCGAGTCGTTGCGGCCAATTACGGGAAAGTCACTTCACTCGCTCTGGACCCGGTTGAAAAGAAGCCGCTTTCCCGGTTTTACCCGGGCAGTCTGATCCTTTCAGCCGGAAGTTACGGCTGCAACCTGCGATGCCCATTCTGTCAGAACCATGAGATCTCCTGGTCAGAGAGAGCAAAGCGGTTTGAGACGGAAGCGGAGGAGATCAGCCCGGAGGAGCTTGCGCAGACAGCTGTTTATTATAGGAGCAGAGGAAACATCGGGGTGGCATTTACCTATAATGAACCGCTGATTGGCTATGAATATGTACTGGATACGGCAAGGCTTCTCCATAAAGCAGGAATGAAAACAGTCCTTGTTACGAACGGTACTGCAGAACTGTCCGTACTGGAGGAACTTGCCCCCTGGATCGACGCAATGAATATTGATCTGAAGGGTTTTACAGACCGGTATTATCATGATGTACTCAAAGGCAGCCGGGATATGGTCATGCGCTTTATTGAAAGAGCAGCTCAGGTCTGTCATATTGAGCTGACAACATTGATCGTTCCGAAGGAGAATGATACTGCACGGGAAATGGAGGAACTGTGCAGCTGGGTCTGCGCTTTGAAGGATGAAAACGGAAAGGTGATCGGAAGGGAGATACCGCTTCATATTTCACGGTTCTTCCCGCGTTTTCATATGCAGGACCGGAAAGCGACCGATGTGGCGCTGATCTATCAGCTTGCGGAGACTGCACGGAAAAAATTAAAATATGTATACACCGGAAACTGCTGATCTAAAGCAGTCCTCCAGATTCAGAAGTAAAACTGAAACTGGGACGCGCAGCAGAATCGGAAAAGGAACGTCCGTATGAATGACAGGAACAAAACCATGACAGATGGCCAGAGAGAATGGCAGCTTTCAAAAAGAAGTCTGATGGAAGAACTCCGGGTGCTTGGGTTTCGGCGGGAACTGGGAGAAGCGATTGCCGCAAATCTCGGAAGTCCGAAAGCGATGCGCAGAATGACTTCATACTTGCGGCAGGTGAAGCCGCGAAGTGAAGAACTGGTTGTCGATGAGATGCTTGCGATATGCAGTGAGATCGCTGCATGGAAAGAAAAGAAGGCCAGTGAAGAGGCCAATGCCCGTTACAACGAGATCCTGTATTACGGGCTGGACTGACAGGAAGATGTCGGAAGACAAACAGAAACCTGGTCATACTGCCCTTTGTCCGGCAGTATGACCAGGTCTTTTTACAGCAGTGGAGCAAAAAGGCGGAAGATCAGATCTTTGACTTTCATAAAAGAGGATCTGCCGGAACGGTACTCCTCAGTGACTTCATTGGATCTTTCTATGGAGTTTTCAAAGTCTGTTTTAATATCCGTTACCGCCTGGAAGCCTGTGAAAAGACAGGCGTTCTCAAAATGATGATACAGACTGCGGTAGTCCAGATTGATGGTGCCGCATATCGCGGTCCGCCCATCTGCAATACATTGCTTTGCATGCAGAAAACCGGGAGAGTATTCATAAATTCGGACTCCGTTCCGGGCCAGACTGTGATAATAAGATCTTGTAACGGAATAGATCAGTTTTTTATCCGGAACCCCCGGAGTGATAATACGTACATCAACACCTCGTTTGGCAGCAAGACCGAGAGCATGGATCATCTCGTCTGTCAGGATCAAATACGGAGTCATGATCCAGAAGGATCTGGCGGCATGCTCGATCAGACTGATATACACATTTTCCCCGATATGCTCGTGGCCAAGAGGGCTGTCCGCATATGGCTGGATAAAGCCATCCTCTTTGGCAGTATAATCATAATCCGACAGAAAGCTGTCGCATTCCCGGTCATCGACATCATCAAACCGCACAGCATACCACATTTCCAGAAAAATCACCGTCAGAGAACGTACAGCATCTCCTTCTAACCGGATCCCGGTATCCTTCCATTCCCCAAATGGGTGAGTATAGTTGAAGTATTCGTTGGCAATATTATATCCGCCGGTAAAGCCGATCTTATTATCTACAACAGTGATCTTTCGATGATCCCGATTATTGAGGACCAGCCGCATACCCGGAGCAAACGGGTTAAACACCCTGCATTCGATGCCGACCTCCTTCATGCGGTTGATAAAATCCACATTGATAAAACCAATGCTCCCCATATCATCGTAAATAAGACGCACGACCACACCCTCGCGTGCTTTTTTGATCAGGATCTCCTCCAGTTCATGGAATGCTTCGGCATCTTCAATAGCGTGATATTCCATGAAAATAAAGTGTTCTGCATTTCTGAGGGCTTCTTTCTGCGCTTTAAGTCCTTCCAGAGCATCCGGGAAGAAGGTCACATCTGTATTCTGATAGACCGGAAATCCGGCAAAGCTTTTCAGATATGAAAAGACATTTCCGATATATGGCTCTTTATCCTGCAGACGCTGCAGAGTGGAAGCATTTCTTGGAAGCTTGGGCAGCAGCTTTGAATCGATAAGTGCAAAACGCAGGCGAAGTCTCCTGGTGGAGCCGGAATTTCCCACGAGAATGTACAGCGTAACTCCGACGATCGGGAACGACATGATCAGGAGAATCCATGGCATTTTCATGGAAGCAGTTTTATTCTGGCTGTAGATCTTCAGGACAAGGAAAAAGGCAAATACTCTGATCAGAAACGAGAATATCCACAGATTTGCATCTGCGATCTGGACACCGATAACGGTGGCAGTGATCTCAAGAATAAGCGAGAGGAGTACAAAGATCAGCCGGCTGACGCCGTTCTGAACATAGTCTTTTTCTTCCTTTTTGTTGCGGGAGTCGCCGGAAACGGAAGAGGGATCTTCTGTTTCAGTCTTAGTCATATCTGTCAGTACCTCCGCTGCAGGCGCAGGAGAGCGATCTTTTTTTTTCTTTCGTGCCATTTATCTGAATTCCCCTTTCTGAAAATCGTTTGCCTCTGCCGCTTCCGGCAGATCATTTTTCACAGAACGAAGGCCAAGCCGTATACCCAGTATATGCAGGAACAGCTCTGTGTTGCCGACGATCAGCAGACATAGTTTATTCCTTGTCCGGGATAAACCTTCATAGAGCAGCCGCAATGCTTTTTCTTCATCTTCTTTTACACACAGATGAAGGGTCTCATCATAATAATACGTATTGTCCAGGATCATAAGGACTGTATCATACTCACGGGCAATGATAGTGTCCGCACTTTCCTCTCCGTCTTCGCACGACAGAAGTTCATAACCGAGTTCTGCAAAATACGAACGCAGCTGCCGTTTTTCTTCCTCATCATTTGCATAAAGTACATCAATGCAGCTGAAATCCTGATTTCCGGGATTATCTTTCAGATACAGCAGGGTGCGCAGAAAAGAATACACTGGCCGGTTGATCCGGATATTTCCGGAAAAGGAGAGCTGAAGCGTGCTGTTCTGCCGGATGAATGCAATGGATCTGGAAGAAGCCTCTTCCGAAGGAGAGGAGGATCCGCTATCCGTTATTTCAGACAAAAGCTGATGCGGGTCGTAGGTGAGCAGGAGCGGGATGCATCTTTTGCAGGTCTGATTAAGAAGCGCTTTCAGTAATGCCACATTCAGATGATCTGCTTCATCGATCATAACGTAATCGTAACCATCAGGGATCTGACCTTCCGGATAAAGGGAAATGGAACACAGATCGACATTCTTCAAGCGTTCATCGATGATAAGATGCCCCTGGCGAAGCGGACCGGAATGAATGAACAGGACCCGATGCCTCCGGGAAAGCTCCATTGCAAGGTCGAGCAGCAGCAGAGTTTTCCCGGTCCCGGCGATTCCGGAGATCGAGATGACAGGGTCTTGCTGAGGATCTGCCTTTTGAACCTGAAGCAGTTCAAGTATCCTGCGTCGGAAATCAAACTGTTGATTTGTCAGAAAATATTTACCCTGGAGATATTTCTCAGGGGAAGCGATGGGAGAGATCAGATATTCGGATGCTCTGAAACAGGGATCCAGCCCATCGGGCATATAATCCCGGAATGCTTCTTTTGTGAGGGCAGCTGCCAGTTCCGGGATCTCACATTTTCGGAGATAACCCTTTTCATTCATAGTGTAAAGGTCATCTGTTTCCATAACATAGGTGAATGAATAGATCGAACGGGCAATATGGGACAGATAATATCGGTTCTGTTCCAGCTGCTTTTTGATCCGGTCTTCGTCAACCTGTTCACTTTTCAGTTCGATATTCAGGACATATTCGCCGTCGGATGATACTTTGAGAAGATCAAATTCCTTCCCGATGTGGCGGATCACATAAGAAAAATAAAATCCATCCAGAAAAGAGATCCAGCTGCTGTCAGAAAAAGAATCACTATTTCGAAAATATGCAGCGATTCTATCAACAAGAGACCATAAAGAGGCTGCTTCATGAGGGCTTATCACTTTGCAGTCTTCCCGCCCGGACAAAGACTGAAGGAGCATTGACATCGCTGAAGGATTTTGAATTCTGGTGAGAAAATGAAGATTCACTGCTTTCATAACAAGGATCTCCTGCCGAGAAGGCACAGTTGATGATCTGCTGCTGAGATGAGTATACCATATTTTTCCGGATCACAAAACAACAGACAGCTCTTCCTCCGGCAGAAGATAACGCTCGGTCCATGATCTGATTGAGAAAAAGATGGCATGACTCAGAAGAGAATGGTAAAATACCGTTATGCACGTAAAGATGGTTACAGGTTTTGCTGTGCAGAGGTATAGAAACAGCCTGAAAGTGCCTGCAGCAATAAACCGGCGAAATGTCTATTGGCGTTATGAACAGCGGGTCTGTCACTTAGGTAAAGACTGTTTGAGCATCGGATATAAGGAGGAAACACTATGAAGTGTCCAAAATGCGGCAGTGAGAACTGCCAGATCATCACATCTACACACACAGAAGGGAAAGATTTTTCGGCATCAAAAGGATGCTGTGGATGGCTTCTTGCCGGTCCTGTCGGAGTTTTGTGCGGTTTCTGCACAAAAGGAAAACAGACTTATTCAGAATCTTATTGGGTGTGTAATACATGCGGAAAGAAGTGGAAAGTATAAGCAGAGCTGACAGGCTGTGGATGTCATCCATGAAGATATGCAGCAGGATTTCCGGGTGTCATCAGCTGCCTGGGAGGAGTTTCTTTTTCGGTAAATATCAGTTTCCACTTTGCGCCAGATGTACAGGGATCGTAATTGGGCATTTGCTTGGAATCGTTATATCAGTATTTCACCGTGTTTCGTTCTTTAGTCTGCTTGGGACAATACCCCTCATGATTGATGGAGTCATACAGGAGACCACTTCATATGAATCAAACAATCGGAGGAGACTATGTACCGGGATTCTGTATGGCTTTGGAATGATGAGTGCGTTTATCAGGGCAGTTTTCAGTGTCGTGGGTCTGATCAGCAATGGTATCATTCTTCGCCGTAAATGTTGATGCAACTGCTGTTTCTTGTTGGAACGGGACTGTAAGCAAGGTCATGTTTATACCATCTGGTATAGCATGACTTTTTATTTTGAAGATTTTTCTCAGGAAAATAACAAATCCTTTCAAAAACATATAGAAATGATTGATATAATTAAAAATGAGATAAAAAACAATAGGTATGTGTAACCCGCCGGCAGGAAATCCTGTCTTTATAGATGAAACCGGATGAAGGCTTATGCGGGAACGGCCCGATAGCCTTTGCTTCGGAACATATTTCTGAAAAGCGAACATAGAATTCAGGCTTTCGACATGAATTCAATCAAAAAAGGGGGAAGAAGTATGAGAAAAGAGATCAAAAGGACGGTTGCCGTCTGCATGGCGCTTATAACTGCGGCAGGTTCAGTCACTGCATTGGCTATGACGATGGGAAGCGGAGATGAAATCGACAGAAGGATCGAAGAAGTCGGAAAGGCATATCTTGATTTTTACAGGAACGGGCAGGATGAGGAATATGACATGAATTTTACTAGTGCGGCAAAATCTTCCGGAGTGAACTACCTTGCCGCTCCAATGATGGACGAAGAAGTGTCATATGAGTACGAAGCCGCGGAGTCTTACGAAGTCACATCACCAGCGGCAAATTTCTTCATCGACGCTTCGCCGATGAACACGGAAGAATACGGGTCGGTTCATGAATCAGGTTTTGTTTCCCCGGTGAGCGAACCGTTCTCGACGTTCGGCGCGGACGTCGATACGGCGTCGTATTCGTCTCTCAGAAGAAAACTGCTTGAGCCGGCGGCTTACGACGAGGAGGATCCGTATGGTTCGTACTACGCCGGTCCGGATGATTCGGCGATCCGGATCGAAGAGATGATGAACTATTTCGATTATCACTACGAGGAACCGAAAGACGGGGAGAGATTCGGGATCACGACGAGGCTGGCAAAATGCCCCTGGAACGAGGATTCCCTCCTGCTCATGGTCGGGATCAAGGCGGAGGAGTCCAGGGAGAAGTCCAATGGAAGCAACGTCGTCCTGCTCGTCGACACCTCAGGTTCGATGTTCGGGTTCGATTCCCTTCCGCTCGTAAAGAAAGCACTCAATATCCTTGTGAAGAACCTGGGTGAGAACGACTGCGTTTCTCTCGTAACATACGCCGGAAGTGAAGAAGTCGTCTTCGAAGGGCTGACCGGAGCGGATCAGGATGAGATCATGAGCAGGATAAACGACCTTGAGGCATGGGGTTCGACTTACGGCGAAGGCGGGATCGAAAAGGCTTACGAAATTGCGGAGAAGTACTTCATCGAAGGCGGAAACAACCGGGTCGTTCTCTGCACGGACGGTGACTTCAACGTAGGTACAAGTTCCCAGGCGGGCCTTGAGGAGCTTATCTCGAAAAAGAGAGATACCGGCGTGTTCTTCTCCTGCCTCGGAGTTGGAAGCGGGAACTACAGTGACGTCACGATGGAGACTCTCGCGGACAAGGGCAATGGGAACTACTTCTACCTCGACAGCGAAAGAGAGGCGCAGAAGGCGCTCGACGAGGAGTTTGAATCTACATTCTTCACGGTCGCCAAGGACGTAAAATTCCAGGTCGAGTTCAATCCGGACGAGATCAAGGGATACAGGCTCGTCGGCTATGAGAACAGAAAAATGGCGGCGGAAGATTTCGCGGACGATACGAAGGACGGCGGGGAAGTCGGTTCCGGACAGACTGTGACGGTCCTTTATGAGATCATTCCCAGCAGTTCCGATTTCGAAATGCCTTCCGTAACAGCCAAGTACGGAAAGAAAGCGGAAGACGAAACAGAACCCGGAGAGTTTGAGGGCGAACTTCTTACCGTTTCCGTAAGGAGCAAGGCCCCGGATTCGGACACTAGCGACCTGCAGGAGAAAGCCGTGTTCGCGGAAGATATGGAAGAACTATCCGGCGATCTGTCATGGGCGGCGGGAGTCGTTCAGGCCGGAATGTTGATGCGGGATTCGGAATATGCAGGTACAAGCTCGTTCGATGAAATCTACAACAGACTGAAGGAAGATGATGAGGTCATGGACAGCGACGAAAAAGCAGAGTTTCTGTTCATGCTTAGATATATGAAGAAATACTGCGAAAGCAGGAACGCAGACGGAATTGATTTTTAAATTTTTGATAAAAGCAAGAAGGTAAAAAATATATTCGAATACAATTAAACTATCAGTTTTGGAAAATCCCCTGAAGTGTGCAGCATCAGGGGATTTTTTTCAAGGGGTGCACCTGGTGCACGTTTCTAACGGGTGAAAGTCCCGAACCTACTCGGTAGTGGGAAGGATATAGCCGAAGGCAAGGGTGTCCACCGTGAGGTAGAATCTGAAGGAAGCCGGATGTGGGAACAAACTAACCATGGGCAAACCTCTGGCCCGACGAACAGAAACCACATATGAGGTCACGCATGAGGGTAAGACTGCCATTCAAGCCGAAGCCCAATAACTACACGGACTCATGCGGGATAGATGTGGCAGGTAGATGGAGGGAAGGAAACGTGTGGTATCCAGGAAAATCTGCGCGGAACGCACAGAAAAGAGTAACCATCATCGAGAGATGATCACCATCAGCTGGGCAATTAGTATAAGCATTTTTTCTT
>CACZZH010000115.1 GCA_902785635.1 uncultured Lachnospiraceae bacterium | reverse complement strand
CCATCGGCTGGGCTCCGGATGTGGGGCATATCGTAAATGGAGGGATCGACGCACTGAAACTTATGAAAGAGCACCGGCAGATGATCCGTCATGTCCACTTCAAAGACCGCCGCCTGGACGGCACCTGGACGGTCATGGGAGAGGGAGATATAGATTATCCCGCTATCCTTCAGTTCCTGGCGCAGAGTGGGTATCAGGGCTGGATCATGGTAGAAGATGAGGGAGCTATGGCAGCGGACGACAGTGATGCAGTAGTACGTCTGGATGGAGCCTACATGTGCTCGCAGGTCAGGAACCTGTGAAAGGCAGTATAACTCACGTGAGTGTTATTAATGACAGGCAGCAAGAGCGGCTTATTACAAGGAATTTCAATGGAGCCGACATTTCAGCGAGGAGAGCATAAGATAAAATGAGTATTCACACAGTTGCAGTGATGGGCCTGGGTGTGCGGGGAAAGATTCATCTGCATGGTCTGATTGAGAACCCGGAGTATTTCAAGGTAGTTGGGCTCTGCGATATTGACGTGGAAAAGATGAAAAAGGTCGCAGAGGAATATGGCCTTTCAGATGTACCGCAGTTTACAGACGTGGAGGAGATGCTTAAAATAACAAGACCCGAGGTGTTCGTGTTCGTGACTTACCCGGATCTGCGGCTTTCGATGATCGAACTCGGGATTCGATACGGCGTAAAAGCAATTTCTCTGGAAAAACCGATGGCGGAGAGTCTGCAGGAGGCGAAGCAGATGGTGGAGCTTTGCCAAAAGAACGGGATCAAGGCCGTGGTATGCCATCAGCAGAAATATCTTTCCCAGATGCAGGCTTTGAAGAAGCGCATCGAGGATGGGGAGATCGGGCAGATCCGAAAGATTCATGTGGAATGCCAGGCCTGGTTTTCACAGCTTGGAACCCACTATGTTGATTATATTCTGTGGGCGAACGGCGGATATAAGGCGAAATGGGTGTGCGGTCATGTGCACGGACCGATCTGTCTGGACGACAACCATCCGGCGCCGGATTATCTGCTTGGGACAATGGAGTTGGAAAACGGGGTCCATGCTTATGTGGAATGCGGCTATCTGGCTGAAGCGCATAATCCTCCGGAGTACGGCAGCAGCGACAACAGGCTGACGGTGTACGGCACCGATGGTTATGTTTATGCAGAGACAGACGGCTTTTGGGGAGCATGTACAAAGGCAACAGGAGGCAGGCTCGTTGAAGGAAAGGATCCGGGCTGGCGCAATCATCAGCAGATCCCGATTCAGACACCCTATTACACGCAGTTTGCCCAGTGGATCGAGGATGACAGTAAGATCCACAGCTGCAATATAGAGACTGCTTATCACGGATATGAAATTCTGGAAGGCATGTGTCTGTCTGCCCTTAAGAATGTGCGGATCGATCTGCCGGTGACGGATCTGTCCTATGAACCGGTGTTTGATCAGATGCGCCGTCTTCTTCCGGAGTGCGGGAGCAGGAAAATGTACATTTACGATGGGAAAACACCGCGCAAGGAACGGGATTAAGAATGAGCAGCGAAGGCGCGGAGTAAAAGGCGAAAAGGAGAAGGCAGATGGAAAAATTGCCGGTTGAAGAACGATATATTGAGACAAACGGCGTACGGCTGCGTGTGCAGATCACCGGCCATGGGACGCCTCTGGTCATGATCATGGGGCTTGGTGCACCAGGGGACAAATGGAAGCACAATTATGAACTGCTTGGCAGGTATTTTACCTGCATCATTCCCGATAACCGCGGAGCAGGCGGGAGCGACAAACCCGAGGTCGAAGCATACTCCACTGATGAGATGAGTGATGATATTCTTGGAATCATGGATGCCATTGGTATTGAAAAAGCGCATGTGATGGGAGTGTCCATGGGAGGAGCGATCGCGCAGCTGGTGGCGTTGAAGAGGCCGGAGGCAGTGAAGAGTCTGATCCTGACCAGCACCTATGCAAGCCCGAGCGAAGCTTTTGCAAAGGCACTGGGCTTTCTCGCGCAGTTTAGAGAAAGCATCGATCCCGGCACACTGAAACAGCTAAATCTGTGGATGACTTACGGCCAGTACACACAGATGCATCATCCCCAAAAGATCGAACGATCCATTGCAGATGATGCCGCACTGCCCGGAACGATGCCTGATTACGCCTACCGTGCTCAGTGCAGAGCCTGTCTGAGTCATAATACAGCAGAAAGGCTGAACGAGCTGAAAATGCCTGTACTCATAGCAGCAGGTGCAAAGGACCTGTTTATGAATATGGAAAAGACTATGGAGCTTGTGAACGGGATCCCTCAGGCTGAATTCTATCTATGCCCCGAGGGAGGACATGTACACCAGTGGGAATATCCGGAGCCATATGACAGCATTGTGCTCGGATTCCTGCTTAAGCACGATCAGATGGTTTTGTGAAGAGGCGATCAGAATGGAGCATATGGGACGCAGAATCGTCCCAAGAGGTAGTATATGTATCAACTGATTATAATCGATGATGAAGAGAAGATCCTTGAGGGGATATCTGAACTGTTTCCGTGGAATCAGATCGGCTTTGAGGTCGCGGGTACGTTTACACAAGCTTCGGCAGCACTGGACTATATGGAGGATCATCCGATCGATGTGGTGATGACGGATATCCAGATGCCGGATATGGATGGCCTGGAGCTTACGAGAAGGCTGCAGGAAAGGGAGCTTGAAGTCGTCATTTTCAGCAGTTATTCTGATTACAAGTACATGCGGGAGGCACTGCAGCTGGAAGTGTCGGATTATCTGCTTAAACCGGTGAGCTACAGTGAACTGCTGAGTACTTTTGAAAAGGTCAAAGGCCGTCTGGACTCAAAGCATGCGGTGGAGACAGAACGGGAAGGTTCTTATTATGAGAAGATCATCGAACAGTCGGATGCTTATCTGATGGAGCATTATAAGACCGCCTGCCTGAATGATGCTGCGGAACAGGTCGGGATCAGCGCGGGGTATCTGTCCAGAATCTATCGGGAGCATAAGGGAATCGGGTTTCAGGAGACGCTTACCAGGATCCGCATGGAAAAGGCCGGGGAGATGCTGATGAATCCGGCTTACAAGAGCTATGAGATCGCTTTTTATGTGGGGTATGACAATCCGAAGAATTTCACCAGAGCATTTAAGGCCTACTATCAGGTGACGCCCCGGGAATACCGAAACGGGATGCGCGCCGGAGAGGAACCGAAATAAAGGATGCTGAGAAAGTATTTTATTCAGAGATATAAAGCACAGTTCCTGGGAATGATCATTCCGACACTGGTGATCTTCCTGGTAGTCGGTATGTATGTGGTGAATTTCCAGCGGCAGTCGGTAAGGGAGGAGAGCAGGAACAGTCTGAAACGCTTTGAGGAAAGCGTAGATGCATCGGTGTACAACATCGGAAATCAGATCGATTCCCTGACTGCCAACGCCTCCTTTTCCCTGTCGCTGAAAAAGATCCTTGATCACTCCACGATGAAGATCGGTGAGAGTACGGTCTTCAGTATGATCAAGAACTTTTTCCGCAGTTATGAGATCTCTTATTCCTACATCCATTCCATTTATCTGTATATTGGGGGAAAGGACCGTTTCCTGACGACGACGACCGGATATGTGGCGAATGTTTCCGATTATTTTGATGTGGACTGGCTGCAGCAGTATCTGAGCTTACCGGAGGAAGAACAGATCTTCACCTGCCGCCGCGAGATCCGTAAGAACAGCTTTTCGGATCCGACACCGGTCCTGACACTGTATTATCGGCTGACTTATCTTGACGGCGTGATCGTGATCAATATCGATGAGAATGAATATGTAAAAAACCTCATGAACTTTATGATCCCGGATTATCAGATGGCATTGATGTACAACAGCCGGGATGAACTGGTCGGGACAGCGGCTTCAGGGCGTTCCTTTGAAAATGCGCAGATGGCGTGGTCCGATGCTCCGGACGATGTCATTCGCCCTTATATCCGCAGTGAAGATCAGGAGAAGATTGCGGATCACTGGCTCCGAATCGGGGGAAAGTATTATTATGTATGCTCTTCCCATTCGAAATATACAAATATGCTTCATGTTTCCCTCTGCCCGCTCCGGATCATTCTTGACCGGTCTGCGGTCTATATCTGGATCGCGGTACTGATCCTGGCACTGGATGCGGTAGTGATTTTGCTGATGGCCTATCGTTCTACCCGCAGTTCTTTCCGTTTTATAGAGCAGTACATCGATATCTTTTCCGCTGCAGAGCGCGGAGAGCAGATCGAACAGCCCGCTGCAAGTACAGAGGACGAATATGGGCTGATCCTCAATAATATCATATACATGTATCTGCGCAACAACCGCATGCAGATGGAACTGCAGGATAAGGAGAACCAGAAGATCCGCTCAGAAATGTCGGCTCTCCAGATGCAGATCAATCCCCATTTTATTTTTAATACGCTGCAGATCATGGACTTTGATGTGATGCGTGAGCTGGGGCATGATTCCCTGGTTCACCGGATGATCGGCCAGCTCTCGAAGGTCGTAAAGTATGCGCTTACGGATCCGATGGAGATGGTGACGCTGCGCACGGAGATCGATTATCTGAAATCCTATCTGGAGATTCAGGAAGTGCGTTTCTCGGGAAGAGGAATCACATACTTCGAGATCGATCCATCCGTCCTGGACCTGCAGGTGTTCCGTCTGATGCTGCAGCCGATGGTGGAGAACAGTTTTGAACATGGAATGCACAGTGACGGGCGGAATCTGGTGATCAAGATCAAGATCTTTGACCGTGGAGATGATCTCTCATTCGCGGTAGTCGATAACGGGAGAGGAATGGACCGGGAACATCTTTTAAAGCTGCGCACGAATCTTTCGGATCCATCTGTGCGAAATATCGGCCTGATCAATCTTAACCGCAGGCTCCAGCTCTATTATGGAGAAAAGAGCGGTCTTATGATCTGCAGCAGAAAAGATGTCGGGACAGTAATCTCCTTCCGGATCCCGAAAGCGAAACTGATGCTGAGTAAGTCCGGCAGATCCGAAAATGAAGAAAATTAATAAGAAATGATACCGTAGAACGGAATCTTTCCCTTTTATGAAGATTTATCGTAAGGGAGGATTCTGTTTTCTTTTTTATGGGAATGCTACAATCAAAACATCAGATGCGAATTGGTTGAGGGGGACGGCAGAAAGGTACTGCGCCCTGATGTTAAAGAAAGAAGGAGGAAAAACCATGTCTTTCAAGAGAACGATGGCAGCTGTATTATCCGTAGCAATGCTTGCCGGAATGACGATCGCAGCAAGTGCACAGGAGCAGGTCACCCTGCGTTTCTCATGGTGGGGAGGAGATGAACGCCATGAGAAGACTCTGGCAGTGATCGATGCCTTTGAAGCAGCAAATCCGAATATCAAGATCGAGCCTGAATACAGCTCGTTTGACGGATACAAAGAGAAGAAGACCACCGAGTTCGCTTCCCAGACCGCGCCGGATATCTTCCAGATCGAGACCGGATCGGGTCCGGAATACTACAAGAACGGCGTGCTCTATAATATCTCTGAAACGGATTTTGATTTCTCAAACTTTGATCCGTATTTCCTGGAGATGAATGGTCAGTTCGGAAGCGGCAGCCAGTACGCTCTGCCCACCGGTATGGCAGGAAGTGCTCTGATCGTGAACAAGACCCTGGCAGATGAGATCGGAATCGATCTGACTCAGCCCTACGACTGGGAGTATTTCTTCGAGCTGGGCAAAAAGGTACGCGAGTATGATCCGGAATGCTATCTGCTTTCCGCCAACACGCAGTACGGCACCGCGTTCTTCATCCGTGCGTGGATGCGCCAGGTGAACGGCCTTCCGATCATGAGCGATGACTATACGCTGAATGTCACCGAAGAGCAGTTCGCAGAGTGCTTCGATTATATCCGCAGACTGTATGAAGAAGAGGTCTGTGCACCGGCATCCTACAAAGCTCCCTATGGGGATCAGGATCAGGAAGATCCCAACTGGATCGCAGGAAAATATGTAGCAGACGTAGGATATACTTCCTCCACCAACGTGCTGAAGGCTGCAAACCCGGATGTGGATTACATCGCAGGACAGATGCCGCTGCGTGAAGACCGCAAGAGCGACGGCTGGTTCAATGACTGCCCGCAGTTCATTGGTATCTATGTGAACACCGAGCATCCGGCGGAAGCCGCAAAATTCCTGGATTTCTTCTATAACACAGAAGAAGCTGCAGCGATCCTCGGCACCTGCCGTTCCGTACCGCCCACAGCAATGGCACAGGAAGTTTGCGAACGGGAAGGCGTAATGGATGCCCTTTCCAGAGAGGCAGTAGATGTCAGCCTCCAGTACAACGGCGAATCCGACGGTGGCCTTACCACCTGCGCAGAGGTTACCTCTATCCTTGAGGATGCCTATGAAAATGTTTCCTATGGCGCAATGTCTCCGGAAGATGCAGCAGCAGAAGTGGTATCCCTGCTGAATGACTTCATCGATATGAATAAATGATGTCAAAGCTGCCATGAGGGACTTTTCTGAAATAGAGAGTCTCCCATGGCAGCTTTCTTTTTTTGCAGAAAGGATCTGTTCGCGGACAGATCTTTTACAGATAAAGCGTTTTTACAGACAGGTTCTTTTATAGAAAGAGAATGGAAAGTAGGAAAGGAATTCTGCATGAAAAAGCTGAAAATATCCCATAATAATATGGCATATATATATCTCCTTCCCTGGATCATCGGCCTGCTTATGCTGCAGGTTTATCCTTTTGTGAAGTCTTTCTACTATTCACTTACCGATTACAATCCCCTGGCGGATCCGAAATTCATCGGGATCGCGAATTATGTGAGGCTGTTTACAAAGGATAAGGAATTCGGGAAATCTCTGGCCGCAACGATAGAATATGTTCTGGTAACGGTGCCGTTCAAGATCATCATGTCCCTGGTCATTGCGATGCTGCTGAACAAAGGACGCAAAGGGATCGGAGCGCTGCGGACCATCTATTATCTGCCGTCACTGTTCGGCGGAAGTATAGCGGTGGCTGTGCTCTGGAAGGTGATGTTTATGGATCAGGGCATGATCAATGCATTCCTGAACAAGATCGGTATCGGGACCATCTCTTTCTTCGGAAATCCGTCCACAGCCCTTCCTACGCTCAGTTCCCTGGAGGTATGGCAGTTCGGATCTTCCATGGTCATGTTTCTGGCGGCATTGAAGCAGGTGCCTTCTTCTCTGTATGAGGCGGCTGAGATCGACGGTGCATCGAAGGTGAAAAGCTTTTTCTCCATTACCCTGCCTCAGATCTCGCCGATCATCTTCTTCTGCATTATCATGCAGACGGTGAATGCGCTGCAGAACTTTACGTCGGCGTTCGTCATTACACAGGGCGGCCCGCTTAAATCCACCTATATGCTGGGCCTGAAGCTGTATAATGACGGTTTCCTGTATATGAAGATGGGTTATGCCAGCGCCACTTCCTGGGTGATCTTCGGCCTGGTAATGATCTTTACGCTGGTCCTGTTCGGAACCTCCAGATTCTGGGTGTTCTACGGGGATGAAGACTGAGAAAGGGGGAAGAATACATGACCAGAAAGAAAAAGAAGCAGATTCATGAGATCATCATGTATATTATCCTGATCCTTGTAGGGTTTTTGATGATCTTTCCGCTGATCTGGATGTTTTTTGCCAGCTTCAAGAGCAATGAGGAGATCTATGGCAGTATTTCCCTTCTTCCCCAGTCTTTCAGCTGGGAGGCTTTCGTGAACGGATGGCAGGGAATCGGCGGCAATACCTATACAAGATTCTTTGCGAACTCTGCGCTGCTGGTGCTGCCCACCACGCTCCTGACAGTGGTATCCAGCACGCTGGTTGCCTATGGATTTGCCCGTTTTGAATTCCGCGGAAAAAAACCGGCCTTTGCGCTGCTGCTCTCGACCCTTATGCTGCCGAATGCGATCCTTGTGATCCCGAGATACTCGATCTTCCGGTCACTCGGTGTGCTGGACAGCTACATGCCGTTCTATCTGCTTGCAGCCTTTGCGTGTTACCCGTTCTTTACCTATATGCTGATCCAGTTCTTCCGCGGGATCCCGAGGGAGCTGGATGAGTCGGCTTACATAGACGGATGCGGAACCTTCCGGACACTGGTGCATATCCTGCTGCCCATCCTGAAGCCGGCAATGTTCTCCGCAGGACTGTTTCAGTTTCTGTGGACCTACAATGATTATTTCAATTCCATCATCTATATCAACAGTGTGAAGAAATTTACTGTGTCCATGGCGCTGCGTCTCACGATGGACTCTGAGACAGTGGTGATCTGGAAGAATGTGATGGCAATGTCCTGCCTGGCGGTGCTGCCGGTGGTCGTACTGTTCTTCTTCTGTCAGAAGTACTTCGTGGACGGCATCGCAACGACAGGTCTTAAGGGATAAACCAAAGTATAAAACAGAAAAGACAGGAGAGATTCATGAAAATTCAAAATCCGGTCCTTCCGGGATTTCATCCGGATCCGTCCCTGCTGAGGGTCGGAAATGACTATTATATTGCGACATCTACATTTGAATGGTTTCCCGGAGTGTGCATCTGCCACAGTAAAGATCTGGCCAACTGGAAGATCGTATCCTATGCGCTGACCGATGACCGGAAGTGTGACCTGACCGGACTGGATATGTCCTGCGGAATCTGGGCGCCAAACCTGACCTGGCATGACGGTAAGTTTTATCTTGTCTATACGATCGTATATACGGACCGTCAGCGCTATAAGGACACCTGGAATTTTCTGATCACGGCGGATGATGTAAGAGGACCGTGGTCGGACCCGGTAAAGCTGAACTGCTCAGGCTTTGATCCCTCCCTGTTCCACGATGGAGATAAAAAATATCTTGTAAACATGGTGATCGATCATCGGGCGGATACGGTACGGTTCGCAGGGATCGATGTACAGGAATACGATGAAAAACGAAAATGCCTGATCGGCGAACCGGTGAGAGTCAGCCCCGGAACAGGGCGGGGCGATACCGAAGGTCCCAATATCTTCAAACGCGGACGGTATTACTACCTTACAGTGGCGGAAGGCGGAACAAGGTACGATCACTGCACCTGTGTGCTCCGGTCGGAGAGTGTGTGGGGGCCTTATGAACCGGATCCGTCCTGTGCTGACATCTGCCGGGCAGGAAAATGTCCTCCTCGAACGTGCCGGACATTCCCAGGCCATCGAAGGGGCGGACGGGAACTGGTATATGGCGCATCTTTGTTCCAGGCCTGTCAGGAGGAACAGTATTCTCGGACGGGAGTCCGCAATTCAGAATATTGAATGGACACAGGACGGATGGTTCCGGCTTTCCGCGAACAATACCGGAAAACCGGAGATCTTCTTTGAAGTGCCGGACGCGGCGATATGTGCTTCAGAATCCGGAACAGCAGAAGCCGGAGTGGAAAGGACCGGAACGACCGGATCTGGAACGGGAACAGTTATGCCGGCAGATCATTCACAATATGTGGATTTTTGGGATGGCATGATCCCTCTGGAATATATGACTTTGCGACGCAGTTTCCGGACAAACGGAATCCGCGTGAGCGGTGGGCGGCTTCTGATCGAAGGCGGAGCTTCTGTGATGAGCAAGTATTTCCAGGGACTTCTGGCCAGACGGCAGCAGAGCCTGAACTGTGATTTTGAGACAGAGATGATCTTTTCCCCGAAACATCTGAATCATATTGCGGGACTTCTGGTCTACTATAACTACGATAATCATTACTATCTGAAAATGAGCCGCGCTCCCGAAGGACTTTTTCTGGCGGTAAATTCGCTGGTGAACCGGGAATTGACCGACAGCGAACCGGTGTACCTCGAGGAGGGGACTGCTTCCGTAAGGCTGAGGGCACAGATCCGCACAGAAGAGCTGCAGTTCTGGTACAGCACAGACGGGGATGAGTTCCGGCCTGTCGGTCCGGTGCTGGATATGAAAAATATTTCCGACGAGCATATCCAGGGAAACGGATTTACCGGTTCCATGCTGGGCGTAAACTGCAGTGATCTGCAGGGAGACGGGTGCAGGGCGGAATTTATTTATCTATCCTACAGGGAATGTCAGTTGCCTGTTTCAAAATGAACCGATATCCTGGCTGTTTTTGATAGAGAAGAGCAGGCCTGTGGTTTAAAATGAAAACAGTTAAGAATCGTTAACCGTTTTGATCAACAGGTGAGGTGATTGAATATGAAGATGGGACATCTTGCAATAACAGTCCGAAACATGGAGGAATCCGTCAGATTTTATACCACTGCGTTTGGGCTTAAGAAGGCTTTTGAACTTTCGAGGCCCGAAACGGGAGAACCGTGGATCGTTTATCTGTATATGGGCGACGGTCAGTTTATCGAATTGTTTTACGGCGGCGAGAAGGACTATACCTGGGATGAACACGACAGAGCTTATAATCATGTGTGCTTTGTCGCAGACGATATCCATGAGGCAGTAAAGCGAATCGAGGATGCCGGTTATACGCTTCGCAAGGCACCAAAGGTTGGTATCGACGGCAACTGGCAGGCCTGGATCGACGACCCGGACGGCGTACGCGTGGAGATCATGCAGCTGGGTGAATCGTCACCGCATATGAAGGCGATCCGTGAGATCACATTCTGAACTCGGAGGGACAGAGGACGGTTCTCTGTCCCTTTGCCCCTTTCCCATTTAGAGGAGTAAATCATGAGAGCAGGAATTATCGGCTGTGGTGTGATCAGTGATATTTATCTGAAAAATCTGACCGGAAAGTACACGAATCCTGTGTTCACTGCCTGTGCGGATATACGTCCGGAAGCGGCGCACAAGAGGGCGGAAGAGTATGGCATCCGGGCCATGAGCGTGGAGGAGATGCTTTCCGATCCGCATATCGATCTGATTCTGAATCTGACCACACCGCTTAATCATACGCAGATCTCTTTGCAGGCACTGGAACACAATAAGCATGTATTCAGCGAGAAACCGCTGGCAGTTACGCTGGAGGATGGAAAGCGGATTCTGGATGCAGCACGGGAGAGGGGACTGCAGGTTGGCTGTGCGCCGGACACCTTTCTCGGCGCGGGGCTGCAGACTGCCTTTAAGGCTCTTCGGAGCGGATGGATCGGTGAACCGGTTGCAGCGGCGGCATTCTGGAGCTCCCGCGGTCATGAACGCTGGCATGGCAATCCGGGTTTTTACTATACGGCCGGAGGCGGTCCGCATTTTGACATGGGGCCTTATTATATCACTGCGCTGGTCAATGCTCTGGGAAGAGTCCGCCGTGTGAATGCCATCAGCAGGCGTACTTTTCCGCAGAGGCTCGTGACTGCAGAGGGGCCGATGCATGGTGCCCGTATCCCGGTTGAGGTGGAGACCCATCTGAGTGCGTCCCTCGAATTTGACAGCGGGGTGATCGCTACTGTATTGATGTCTTTCGATCTGTGGTCGACGAACCTTCCCAGGCTGGAATTTTACGGAACGGCCGGGACGCTTTGTGCACCGGACCCGAATTTTTTTGACGGGCCGGTAAAGATCCGCACGCAGTATGACGATGCATTCCGGGAGATACCGCTGGTAAATCCATTCACCGGGAACGCCAGGGGTCTTGGCCTTGCGCAGATGTGCCAGGCGATCGAAAACGGCGGGAGCATCCGCTCCTGCGGGGAGCAGGCGCTGCATGTGCTGGAGGTGATCGAAGCCATCGATACAGCCGGCAGGACCGGGAAGTGTGTTTTCTGTGAAACACCTTACGATCCTTCCGAACTGCTTCCCACAGGGCTGCAGGAACCGCTGTACGGATTCTGAATGAATCAGGTGAAGAAAACAGGAGAATCATGATTTATTCAGGAGGAGGAAAATATGATCCGAAATACACCAGACAGCAATCAGATCGCCAGAGACTATCTGGATTCAATCCTGATCGAGCAAAGGCTGATCGGTTCCCAGACGCCTTCTACACAATTTGAACTGTTCGGCCGGCGGTTTTCTACGCCGGTCATGATGCCGGCATTCAGCCATCTTAAGCCTTATGCACCAGGCAGGGAGAGCGGCCTGATCGAATACAGCCGCGGAGCAAAGGATGCCAATGCGGTGAACTTTGTTGGTATGATCGAGAATGATGGCTTTCTGCAGATCGTGAAAGCGAACCCGAATACGATCCGCATCGTAAAACCCTATGCTGACCGGGAAAAGATCTTTTCACAGCTTACCTTCGCAGAGCAGGAAGGTGCGCTCGCCGTGGGCATGGATATCGATCACTTCTTTAACAAAACGAACGGTCAGTGGGATCTGTGTGTAGGTGAGCTGCTGCAGCCCCAGTCTGAGGAAATGTTAAAGGAGAATATCTCCTCTGTAAAGATCCCGTTCGTGGTGAAGGGCGTACTGAGTGTTAAAGACGCTGCCGTCTGCGCTGAGGCGGGGGCAGATGCCGTGATCGTCAGTCATCATCACGGCCGACTGAATTATGCTGTGCCGCCGCTTATGGTGCTTCCCGATATCTGCAGGGAACTGAAGGGTACCGGGATACGGATCTTTGCTGACTGCAGCATCGATACCGGTTATGATGCGTTCAAGGCGATCGCTCTTGGAGCGGAAGCGGTGTGTGTCGGCAGAGCGCTTCTGCCGGATCTGAAAAAGGACGGAGCAGTGGGAACAAAGAGATGCCTGGACCGGATGACCGGAGAACTGGCGGCAGCAATGGCGTTTACCGGTGCAAAATGTCTGTCACAGATCACGGCTGATGTGTTGTGGAGCTCGATCACAGGTAAACGGATCGTACCCTCTGATACCGACAGCAGGTGAAAGAAGTCATTTGTTCCGAAAGGGACAGAAAGCTGTGGATGAGCCATGGGAGCGGATAAGAAGCGCCATGTCCGAAAGGAGATGCCGGATTGATAGATAAGATCGGTACCAATTATATTATGAAGGTCGGAATTGTTGTCGAGAATGCGGAGGAAGCGGCTTCCTATTATCAGAAGCTGTTTGCGCTGGATGAAGAGATCTGTATTGACCATCAGCATCCGAAGAAGGACATCTATCCGGACAGCTATCAGCAGTATAACGGTGTGAAAGTCAATGCGGAGATGAAATGGTTTATTGTGGACCTGAATCCGGTATATCTGCAGATCGTGGAACCCTGCGATGACGCCCCCAGTCCGTGGCTGTCTTATCTGAAAGAGCATGGCCCGGGAGTGTGCTTCATTTCCTTCTGCGTGGAGGGACTGCAGGATCATATCGAATTTATGGAAAGCAACGGCATGCCGATGACCTTTCTCGAAGAGAAAGGGTATGAAAGATATGCTTATTTTGCAACACAGGAGAAGCTCGGGGTCACTCTGGAATTCAAGGAACGCAAGACGATCCGGTGAGGCAGGTCATCCCGGACGCACCGGAAGAGCCGGTCTCATGTGTTCAGTTTTCTCCACAGAGTGGTGCGTCCGATACCCAGGCGCTTGGCTGCCGCTGACTGATTCATGTGTTCTTCTTCAAGAATACTGCTTATGATACGGGCTTCGATCTCCGCCAGGGTCCCTTTCAGGCTGACCGGATGGTCGGAGGAAGCGGCTGCGGGCATGATCATGGGCTCGATGCAGTCCTTCACATCCCGCACACTGATATAAGAATCTTTTTTCGATACGACCAGCTGGTGGATCATCTGCTCCAGCTGGTCGAAATTTGTGTTCCACTTTACCTTGGAAAGCAGGGGATAGATCTCGGGTGAAAAGCCAATGATCTGCCTTGAATATTTGCTGTTGTAAAAATTCAGCAT
>CACZZH010000114.1 GCA_902785635.1 uncultured Lachnospiraceae bacterium | reverse complement strand
GAAGGATATTCTGTGCGACCTGATCGATATTAACTCCAAAAACGGAACAATGCTGCTCAATATCGGGCCAAAGGAAGACGGTACGTTTACGGATGAGGAGACCGGAATTCTCTCAGCGATCGGGGGATGGATCGAAAAGAACAAAGAAGCTCTATTTGAGTCCGTTCCGTACAGGATTTTCGGCGAAGGCCCAACCGATGTAGAGGAGGGCGGTTTCCGGGATGGCGTCGTCAAGAAGTTTACTTCATCGGATTTCAGATTTTTTGCGGGGAATGGATGCATTTATGCGATCGCGCTCTGTCAGGATGAAGACGGTTCCTATCTCATAAAGAGCTTTGCCAGAAAACAGGGGAAGCTGAACACGCAGATCGAAAGGATCACCTGCCTGCAGAACGGCGAAGAACTGTCATTTGAACATAAAGAGGACGGGCTGAGGATCCGGTGCGGTGTTCGTGGTGATATGCCGGTTGCGTTCAAACTGTGGCTTTCCTGACAGATCAGACGAATATTACTGTTTGGTGCGGGGAAAAAGGGATGTTTGCGGAAACGGGAGCACCGGAACAGGGACACCGGATAAAACTGTTGTGAAATGATCCACTGTATCTGATATAATATAAAAGGCGATTGACGCTATATACTTATTCAATGGAGCATGGATATGAAAGACCATAATAAGAAGATGATCGCGCCGGTCATCATTACGATCCTGTTTCTTGTTTATGTGATCGTATATGCCGTGATAGTGCTGTCGGCGTCAGAATGGAGCCCGTTGTTTTTACTGCTGATCATTCCTCTGGCCATGCTGGGAGGGGGAATGGTCTGTACATTGATTGCCCGGATCCGGGAGATAAGGAGTGGTGAGGAAGATGATCTTAGTGACTACTGAAACAATTAACGGAAAAGAGCTGGAAATGCTTGGCCTGGTAAAAGGAAGCACGATTCAGACTGTCAATGCGATCCGGGATATCGGGGCCGGCCTTAAAACTCTGGTTGGAGGAGAGCTTACAAAATACAATGAAATGATGAATAATGCCAGAGCTCTTGCCACAAAGCGTATGGTGGAAGAAGCAGCGCAGCTCGGCGCAGATGCGATCGTCTGTGTCCGTTACTCATCGGCATCCATCATGCAAAGCGCAGCGGAGATCATGGCATATGGGACAGCGGTAAGATTCAGGTGAGGATATGGTTGAAAATATCCTGCGTAACCAGAATGCTCTGATGCTGATCACCAGGGTATTCGTCCTGCTTGTATGTTTTCCCGTTCATGAATGTGCGCATGCATGGGCAGCGGACCGTCTTGGAGACAGTACAGGCAGACAAAGGGGGCGAATATCCCTGAACCCATTCAGGCATCTGGACTATCTGGGATCCATTTCCATTCTCTTGATCGGTGTAGGATACGCAAAGCCGGTGCCGGTCAATATAAACAGATTCCGTCACAGGAAAAGGGATTTTGCATTGACGGCCCTGGCCGGACCGGTATCAAATCTGCTGATGGCGGTCGTATTCCTTTTCATCATCAGAGCGGCCGGCTTCGCGAACATCCCTGCAGAGTACAGGCAGCTGGCAGTAAGGCTTCTAACGTATGCAGCGTATATCAACATCAGTCTGGCGGTCTTCAATCTTCTGCCGATACCGCCGCTGGATGGTTCGAGAGTGATAACAGCTCTGCTTCCTGACCATGCCTATGACAACGTTCTCAGGAAAGAAAGATATGCAATGGGGATCCTGCTGATCGCGATCATGGCATTTTCCAGGATGGGCTTTTCTCCGATCAGCTTCCTGACAGAGAGAGTTTTTCATTTTTTATACGATCTGGTCGTCATTTAGTCATCAAGACCCGGACGCCCGAAAACATGGAATGGGGATTCCATAAAAAGATCATTGGAGGTGTGCACCTTGAAAAAACTTAGATATCTGAGCATGATCCTGGCGGTAGTGATGCTGCTTGGCAATATGGCCATGGCTGAAGAGACTTCTTTCGCTTACCGGAACGACCCCAGGGACAATCCCGAAGCTATGAAGGATATTGTGGAGAACCCTGACGCGGTCTACGGCTTCTCGCCGAACCCGGATTCTCCCCGCCTGGGGGAATTCGCGGACGCCATCGACTGGACGGATCCGGATCAGGTGGCCGGGGCGCGCGCACAGCGCCAGGAGTACCATGACAGCATGTCTGAGCTGTACCGCATGATCGAGGATATGCTGGCTGAAGCCAGACCCGTGGAGGAGATCGCCCGTGCTGTCAGTCAGCGGCGCAATGAGCTGAGGCTGGAAGCCTACGCGGATGACCCCGAGGGACTGGAAGTGGTAAAGAAGAGCAATCTTGAGACTTACGGAGATGAAATGGGACCATCTGCTGATTCTCTGTATGAAAAGTACGGTTCCTGGCAGACGGTTCTGGAGAAGGCCCTCGGCACGAACCCGGGCATGGACGCATGCCTCGGCTTTTACGATGAGTACTACGACATGTACGATATTGAAGCTGCAGAGAATATTGAGACAGCGGCGGAGGAACCCAGGGAAGAAGTGGAACCGGCAACGGAGGAACCTGCTGAAGAAGCAGAGCCGGCGACAGAGGGCCCCGGGGAAAAGGCTTCCCCGATTTATTCATTGGATAAGGTAGTCATCCTGAGCCGCCACAATATTCGCTCGCCGCTTTCCGGCAGCGGTTCGCTGCTGGGGGATATCACACCCCATGAATGGTTTGACTGGACCAGCAACCCCAGTGAGCTTTCACTGCGCGGCGCGATACTGGAGACAATAATGGGGCAGTATTTCCGGCTGTGGCTTGAGGATGAGGGCCTGTTTCCGGAAAACTATCAGCCTGAGGACAATGCGGTCCGCTTCTACGCTAACTCAAAGCAGCGCACACTGGCCACAGCGAAGTGTTTTTCGGCGGGACTTCTGCCTGTAGCGCAGATCCCCATTGAGAACCACGTGGAATACGACACGATGGATCCGACCTTTGAGCCGTCGTTGAACTTTGTTACGGACGAGTATGCCGGGGACGTGATCGACCAGATAGCGGAGATAGGCGGAGAAAACGGATTCGACGGTATTCTTTCAGGTCTGGAAGATGCCATGACCCTGCTCATGGACACAGCCGACATAGAGGACAGCGAAGCATATCGGTCGGGGGAATGCCAGGACCTGAGATCAGGAGACACGAGCATCATCCTGGAGGAAGGCAAAGAACCCGGCATGACAGGCCCCATCAAGACGGCGACATCCGTGGCAGATGCGTTGACTCTTCAATATTACGAGGAAGAGGATGAGAAAAAAGCAGCGTTCGGTGATGACCTGACTTTAGAGGACTGGCAGCTGATGCATTCTATCGCGGATACCTACTCGGAAATGCTGTTCTGCACGCCGCTGGTTTCCGTCAATGTGGCGCATCCGCTGCTCGAGGAGATCCGTGCGGAGCTGACCGTTCCGGATCGGAAGTTTACCTTCCTTTGCGGCCACGACTCGAACATTGCCAGTGTGCTCGCTGCAATGGGCGCTGAGGACTATCTGCTGCCAAATGCCGTGGAACAGCATACGCCTATCGGCTGTAAGCTTGTGTTTGAGAGATGGCTGGATGAAAATGATGAGGCCTTTTACAAGGTCAGGCTGGTCTATCAGAGTGTCGGTCAGCTGCGCGGGATCACCCCGCTGACACTGGAGGAGCCGCCCATGAGCTATCCGATCCGCTTTGAAGGAGTGACATACAACGAGGATGACATGCTGGCGGAGGAGGATCTGCTGGCACTGCTGGACATCGCGATCGGTGCTTATGATGAGCTTGAAGCCGAGTATGGCATCCTGGATGCTCTGGATGATGCAGCATAAAGAACAGGACAAAGGGAATCTGCTTTGTGAAGGGCAGGAAGCATGGTATAATCCATTTGGCACACTAACTGTTTCATAAAAGGAGGAATTACTATGAACAGGCAGATCTTAAGCCGCCGGGCATTCCTGAAGGGTGCGGCAGCAACCGTAGCCGGATCGGCTCTGATGAAACTGACAGCTTTTGCAGATGATCAGAGCTCAGGAGGATATACACCGGGCACTTACACAGCCAGTGCTCAGGGTATGGACGGCCCGGTAACAGTGACTATGACATTTGACGAGACGAGCATCACAGATGTGGTGATCGATGTCAGCGGCGAGACGCCGGGCATCGGCGCTGCTGCAGGAGATGCCCTGAAGGAACAGATTCTTACTTCGCAGAGCCTTGAGATCGACGGTGTTTCCGGTGCTACCGTAACAAGCAACGCCGTCAAGGAAGCTGCGGCTGACTGTATCCGTCAGGCAGGCGGCACTGTCGTTACCATGAGTCCGGATCAGGAGACCGATACCGGGGCAGCGGCAGATGGTTCCGTCAGCTGGCCGGCCTGCGAACCGATCGAAAACTATACACCGGTTGCAGCAGGAGAAGGTGTCATCGCGTATGAGGAAGAACCGGTTGATGAGGGTAAGGTCATCGAGACAAAGGATGTGGATGTTCTTGTCTGCGGCTTCGGACCGTCCGGAATTGCCTGCGCGCTTTCCTGTGCCCAGCATGGACTTAAGACGCTGGTTGCCGAGAAGAATGACACAGGCCTGATCAATTCCATGACGATCGGCGGTCTGAACGATCGTATCCATAAGATGTACGGCGTGGAGTTTGATGAGGAAGAGGTTCGCAATGAAGCCATGGTCAAAAACGGATACCGTGCGAACCCGATGCTTTACAAAAAGCTCGGCGAGACAAACGGTGAAGCAGTTGACTGGTGGCTGGATCAGATGCCGTTCAAGGATGAGGATTACAAGCTCACCTTCTTTGGCTATTCAGGGGTCGAGTTCCCGGACTTTAAGGAGAAATATGATGTGACAGCCGGCGATCACAGCTGGAACACTTCCATCAACATTCCTTTCGGTTCACCTGCGGAGATGCTGGAACACCTGACGAACAAAGTATTGGAAGCCGGTGCGGAGATCCTCTATGAGACGCCGGTCGTACAGCTGATCACGGATGACGGAGGAAAGGTGACCGGTGCCTACATAAAGAATGCAGAGGGCTATATCCGCGTCAATACTGCAAAGGGTGTTGTTCTTGCCACGGGCGGCTACGAACACAACCTGAAAAAGCTGAAAGAATGCTGCCGTCCGAGAGATCTGCAGCTGGTCGCATGGCTTACCTATGCGAGAAACTGCACCGGTGACGGCCATGAAATGGCAAAGGCTATCGGCGCGATGGAAGATGAATATCCGCATCCGCTGATGCTTGATCCCATGCAGCTGATGCCTTATGTGCGTGTCAACAGCGAGGGCAAACGTTTTATCGGTGAGTATGAGACTTATGATCACCTGGCATCTGCCATGCAGTCTCAGTACGGCGGTTATGACTATTTCATCACCGACGCAAATGTAATGGAAGCCGTTGACAATATGTGGTCACCGTCCTCCTCCTGCTACGGGCCGAAAGAAGTCTGGGCCGGTGCCGCAACAAGTGAGAACGCCCTGAAGGCCGACACACTGGAAGAACTGGCAGAGCTGATGGGTGTTCCCGCAGACAACTTTGTCGCTACCATCGAGCGCTGGAATGAGATGTGTGACGCAGACGGAGATGTAGATTTTGGTTATCCAAAGGATAAGATGCACCGGATCGATACAGCTCCGTTCTATGCAACGCGTGAAATGGCAGAATCTCTGGCAACGTCCGGAGGACTTCAGGTCAATGAGTATTCGCAGGTACTGAACACGCAGAATAAGCCGATCGAAGGTCTGTTCTCCATCGGTAACTGCTCAGGCTCCATGTTCTACGGAACCTATCCGCATTCCATGAACTGCCTGTCACATACGCGCTGCATCGTCTTTGGGTATAATATCGGAAAGTTCCTCTCAGAATAAAATATAAAGCGTAATACAGAAACCAAAACAGATCATAATTACAGATGCGTCAGGCAGCAGAACTGCTGCCTGGCGTTTTCTGTATGATCTCTTCAAACGGAAAGCTCACGATGTCCTGTTCAGTTCTTTCGACATATACAGGATCAGATCATCATCATTACAGCACTGCCGGTACGGAGGGCATACGCTGTTTCCGTACCAGACTCCGCTGCCGTCCGGAATATATCCTCTTTTGGCATACATGCGCTGTGCATTTCCATATCCCGAATGAAGACCGACTCCCAGATAGACCATATCTGCATACTGCCCGGCAATCAGCTCTGCCTGATCCATAAGGGCAGTTCCGATCCCTTTGCAGCGGTATTTTTCCAGTACTCCGAAGTCTACGATCTCAGGAAGATCCCTGCAGCCATATGGACCTTCAACAGATCTTTTGTAGACATTGATATACCCGGCGATATTTCCTTTATATTCTGCAATCAGTGAAATGCATAAGCCCTGTTTCTGATGTTCAAGCCGGGTAAGATATTTGTCGATCGTCTGATGCCATCCCTGAGCGATCTCTTCTTCTGTAATGATCTGTGCATCTTCTGCCTTCATATCACGTATCAGCAGAATGTCAGTTTTTACATATTGCATCAAAATCACCTCTTCAATAAATACTCTGATACTTTTATAATGAATTATACCATTTTCTGTAATTTCCGCGAGAGGATATCAGAGTACAGTTGCAGATACCGTTACAGATAAAGAAGAGTGGTTCTGATTTTTTTAGGAAGGTGATGCTATGGCAAGAATACTGAATTTGATCATAGTAATTCTTGAACTGATTGCTTTTGCTAAGACTCGCAAAAGCAGGAAACTGAAAGACTGTATGATCTACTATACCCAGATCTCCAATATGCTGACCCTGGCATCCTCTCTTTTGCTTGTGATTCTGGGGCAGAGATATTTTGTTGAGGTCTTCCGATACCTCTCAGTCAGTATGCTGATCATGACCTTTTTTGTTACAGCAGGCATCCTGGTTCCGATGACCGGCAGGATAAAGCAGCTGCTCTTTTCCGGAAGCGGTCTGTTTCACCATCTGATCATTCCGGTGCTGTCTCTGTGTTCTTATATGTTTGCGGAGGACAGGGTGTCTCTTGCCTGGATCTGGCTTCCGGTGGCGGCAACACTTGTTTACGGGCTGACAATGCTGGCTCTCAATGCGGCCGGAAAGGTTGACGGACCGTATCCTTTCTTTCGGATAAAAAAGCTTGGCGCATGGCGGACTGCTCTGTGGGTGGTGATACTGACCATGGCAGTCAGTGCTTTTTCCTTTGCAGCAGGATACCGCAGATCGAAGCAGACGGATATAAAATTTGTTTTTGTTCACGGTCTGTCAGGCTGGGGCAGCTATGATCTGATCAACGAATTCATTCCTTACTGGGGAATGACAGGCGGCAGTATCATCCGGTTTCTAAATAACCTGGGATATGAAAGCTATGCAGCCTCAGTCGACCCGACCGGAAGCGCCTGGGACAGAGCCTGTGAACTTTACGCCCAGCTGACCGGAACGAGGACTGACTATGGAGCAGCGCACAGTAAGGCGGCTGGTCATGAACGTTTCGGCAGGGACTTTTCGAAAAGAGCGCTCCTGGAGGATCTTGATTCTTCGAGAATAGTTCTCATCGGACATTCCTTTGGGGGAGCAACGATAAGACTTTTCTCGGAAATACTGAAGAATGGTTCTGAAGAAGAGAGAGCCTTCACGGAAGAATCGGATCTTTCTCCGTTTTTTAAAGGCGGGAACGGTGGGAATCTCTTCGCTGTTATAACACTTGCCGCTCCAACCAACGGGACCACTGCATATGATCTGTATGAGGACGAGAGCTTTGATCCCGGTGCGATCGAGATTCCGGAGAAGTATGAAAAGAACAGTGGTGCCGTGTCAAAGGGAACAAAGCCTGTCCTTGACGGAAGAGCAGGCTATGACTATGCATCCTATGACATGCACATAGATCATGCACTGGCGTTAAATGAAAGAATAACTACCTTCGATGATGTGTACTACTTCGCATACCCCTGTTGTTCCACCATGGAGGATGGCGAAGGTCATGTCACTCCCGACCCGTCCATTACGGAAGGCATTTTCATGAAGGGAGCGATCTACATGAGCAGATATACGGGAACAACGAAGGGCGGCTTTAAGATCGACGAGTCATGGCAGCCAAATGACGGCCTGGTAAATGAGATCTCCGCAGGTGCTCCCTTTGGCGCCCCGCAGGAATATTTCCGCGAGAATTCGGCCCTGATGCCCGGACGTTGGTATGTGATGCCTGCTTTCAGGGGAGATCATATGTCGCTGCAGGGAGGCCTGACCAAGAGAATCAATGTAAGACCGTTCTATCAGGACCTGGTGAAGATGCTTGCAGAAATTCCGGCATGAGAGAAAAACCAGGGGCTTTTTCTCAGCCTTCGTAGGCTCTTGCCTTTTTCAGCAGTTCAATGATCGGAAGATGCTGCGGGCAGACGCCCTCGCACTGGCCGCAGGCGACGCAGTCACCGGCTTTGCCTTTATTTAATGTGACGATGCCGTATTCGCGGATCGTGCGGAATTCGGGACTTCCCTTCGAGCGGTTCACGACCTTGAAGATCTCCGGGATCGGGATCTCCATCGGACATCCTTCCGTGCAGTAATGGCATGCCGTGCAGGGAATGGCCTTGTCTTCCTCGATCGCACGCATCGCTTCTTTGACCAGCTCTGTCTCATGCGCGTCAAGAGGCCTGAAATTCCGCATGTAGCTGAGATTGTCTTCCATCTGCGCAAGACTGCTCATGCCGCTGAGAGCAGTGATAATGCCTTTCTGGCTTGCGACAAAACGGACCGCCCAGCTCGAGTAGGAAAGGCCGTTGTTTTCCCGGTCGAAGATCGCCTTGACTGCCGGAATCGGATCCGCGAGGATCCCGCCCTTGATGGTCTCCATGACGGTGACCGGTTTTCCGTGCTTTCTGCACACCTCCAGGCACTCACGGGAAGCGACACCCGGATTGTCCCAGTCCGCGTAGTTGATCTGGAGCTGGACAAATTCAACGTCCGGATGGTCCGTGAGAAGTTCATCCAGAAGGGCCGGGTCCGCATGGAACGAGAAGCCGTAGTGCCGGATCAGCCCTTTTTCTTTCTGTTCTTTTACAAAATCCCAGAGATGATATTCATCGTAGTTTTTGTAATTTCCTCTCTGCAGCGCGTGCAGGAGATAATAGTCGAAGTAGCCTGCCCCGGTCCTCTCAAGCGACGTATAAAACTCCGCCTTCGCGCTCTCCTCATCGTGGCAGTGACCGCCGAACGCGATCAGCTTGTCCGCAAGTGTGTATTTA
>CACZZH010000113.1 GCA_902785635.1 uncultured Lachnospiraceae bacterium | reverse complement strand
CCGGTACATCGCCAGGAGATTTTCCTCCTGCGCCGAAAGTGTACACACCATTGGCGGAGAGATCTGCTGGGAAGTAAAGATATGCTCATCGAACCGCTTTTTCATTCTTTCATAATTGACCTTCTCATGAGCTGCATGCTGATCGATGATGTACATCTGGTCGCGGAACTGCACGATCCAGTAAGTATCAAAGAGCTGTCCGATGATCCGGTGCTCCTTCCGGTTCTGTTTTGACAAAAGACGGTCGTCTTCAAACAGTTCCATCTGGCTGCCGGTAAGTTCCGGTGCTTTTGTATTTTCCGCGCTTTGCGTTTCGGTCCGGCTCTGCGGCTTTATATTTTCCTCAGGCTGCGTACCGGAAACGGCATATGATATTCCGTCTTCCCGCACCCCCTCTGTCTGCAGGGAGCGGCGCAGAGCCGGCGCATAGGCACTGCTGGTGTGCTCACGCCTGGGATAACGCGGCTGATACGGACTGTCGCTGGCAGCCAGAAGTGTTTTTCGAAGCTGCTCAAAGGGTTCCGGGCCGGGTTCCTTTGCCATTGCCGCATCATGCGCGTTTTTTTCTTCTCGCAAGATCTTCCGCTCTTCCTTCGCACCGGCCGGAATCGCTTCAACGATCATCTCCCTGCTCACAAAGGCTCCCGCCACAGCTTCCCGCATCCGGGAAAAAATACCGGGTCCGTCGGAAAAACGGACCTCCATCTTGGCGGGATGAACATTAATATCGACCTTGTCTCCGGGCAGATCAATGAACAGCACAGTAAAAGGATAACGGTGCTGCATCAGATGATTCCCGTATCCTTCCTCGATTGCACGGGTAAGGATATTGCTTTTGATGTACCTGCCGTTCACAAATGTATTTTCGAAATTCCGGTTTCCGCGGGAAAGCACCGGCTTTCCGATGAAACCGTGGATGCGGACAGCCGGAGCTTTTCCGGGTGTTTCATCGTCCGCACACGGGGATCCCGCCCTGTTTTCCGAAGAAGCATCCGTATCTGTGAGATCGACCTCCAGCAGATTTTTTGCCGTTTCCCGCCCGTAGACCGCATAGATCACATCCCTGAGGCTGTGATTTCCGGAGGTATGCAGCTTTGTCTGCCCGTTGCTGATCAGCTTGAAGGAGATATCCGGATGGGACAGTGCAAGTCGTTCCATTAAAGTACATACATATCCGGCTTCTGTCTGGGCTGACTTGAGAAATTTCTTTCTGGCAGGAACATTATAAAAAATATTACGTACAATGATCGTAGTCCCCTCGGGTGCTCCGATCTCCTCAAGATCCTTTTCCACGCCGCCCTCGATCCGGTAGCGGACCCCTGTAAGAGAACCTGCCGTTTTGGTGATCATCTCCGTCATGGATACAGCGCAGATACTGGAAAGCGCCTCACCGCGAAATCCAAGTGTGTCGATCGTATTCAGATCCTCAAGCTGATGCAGTTTGCTGGTCGCATGACGCAGAAATGCTGTCCGGATCTGATCCGGAGCGATCCCTTCTCCATTATCCGTGATCCGGATCATGGACGTTCCTCCGTCTTTGATCTCCACCGTGACCGCACCTGCGCCTGCATCGATCGCATTCTCAACAAGCTCTTTTACCACCGATGACGGCCTTTCCACGACCTCACCGGCAGCGATCTTATCGATCGTCTCAGGTGAAAGCAAATGTATTTCACGCATATCTATTCCTCCAGGAAACTGAATACAAACTTACCGGAGCGCAGCGGTCTGCCGGGAGGGAGCAGTCTGCCGGGGCTGAGTGATCCGCGAATCATCATTCCGGATCAGAGCGCCCAACGGTTCTTCAGCCTGCTCTGCAGACTGTTCAGTGTGTTTAATGCTTCCAGCGGTGTCATGTTGGAGATATCCAGGGTCTTAAGTTCTTCCAGCACATCTTCATCTTTCACGGCGTCGAAAAGTGATATCTGGTTCATGTCAATGGCCTGGACCTGCTTATGCTTCGTCTTCCTGCCCTGCGTGACGCTCTGTGCGGATATCTCCGAGATCCGCTCTGTGATATCCGCATCGGAAAGCTGGGAAAGCAGTTCTTTTGCACGCTCGATCACGCTCTCCGGAACCCCGGCCAGTTTCGCGACCTGAATGCCGTAGCTGCGGTCTGCTCCGCCTTTCACGATCTTTCGCAGAAATACGATATCATCCCCCTGCTCCTTCACCGCAATGCAGTAATTGCTCACGCTGTCGATCTTGCCTTCCAGTTCCGTCAGTTCATGATAATGGGTGGCAAACAGGGTCTTGGCACCGATCAGCTTCGGATTGCAGATATGCTCGATCACCGCCCATGCAATAGACAGTCCGTCAAAGGTACTCGTACCTCTTCCGATCTCGTCCAGAATCAGAAGACTGTTCTTGGTGGCATTGCGCAGAATATTGGCCACCTCGGTCATTTCCACCATGAATGTACTCTGTCCGCTTGCCAGATCATCCGAAGCGCCGACTCTTGTAAAGATCCGGTCCACCAGACCGATCTTTGCACTGTCCGCAGGGACGAAGCTGCCGATCTGCGCCATCAGCACGATCAGCGCTGTCTGCCTCATATAGGTGGATTTTCCGGCCATATTGGGACCGGTAATGATCGCTACCCGGTTCTTTTTGTTGTCCAGAAGCGTATCATTCGGAATGAACAGATCATTCCGGATCATCTTTTCAACGACCGGATGACGCCCTCCTTTGATCTCGATGGTCCCTTTATTATGGATCACCGGCCTTACATAGTGGTTGTGATCGGCCACATAGGCGAGCGATGCGAATACGTCCAGTCCCGCAAGAGCCCGTGCCGTATTCTGAATCCGCACAATATTCTCACCGATCGTATCCCTTATCTCGCAGAAAAGATGGTATTCCAGCGAATAAAGTTTGTCCTCCGCACCGAGAATGGTATCCTCCAGTTCTTTCAGCTCAGGCGTGATAAACCGTTCTGCATTGGTCAGAGTCTGTTTGCGTGTATAATAATCCGGCACCTGGTTCAGGAAGGAATTGGTCACCTCCAGATAATAGCCGAACACTTTATTGTATTTGATCCGTAGATTTTTGATGCCGGTCTTCTCCCGTTCGGAAGCTTCCAGCTTTGCCAGCCAGCTCTTTCCGTCCGTCTTCGCATGACGGAGGGCATCCACTTCCTCACTGTAGCCGTCTTTGATAAAGCTGCCTTCCCGCACACTGATGGGCGGATCGTCCATTATGGAACGTTTGATCAGATCCGTGATATCTTTCAGCTCATCCAGCTCATCGCGGAGGCGCACCAGCAGATCACTGGTGCAGTCCTTAAGGATGTACTTGATCGGAGGGACCATCTCAAGGGAGGATCCGAATGCGATCAGATCCCTCGGGTTCGCCGAGCGGTAGCTGATGCGGCTGATCAGCCGCTCCAGATCATAAACGGGATTCAGATATTCCCGCAGTTCTTCACGCAGGGTAATGTCCGAGTTGAATTCCTCAATGGCATCCAGCCGTTTTTCGATCTCATCGGCATCGATCAGAGGCTGTTCCAGGAAAGAGCGGAGCATACGGGCACCCATTGCGGTCCTGGTGCGGTCCAGCACCCAGAGCAGACTTCCTCTTTTCTGTTTTTCACGCAGCGTCTCACACAGTTCCAGATTTCTTCTGGTAGAAGTGTCCAGAATCATGAACTTTCCGGACCGGTAAGGCGTTACAGTCGTCAGATTTGAAAGATCCGTCTTCTGTGTCTGAAGCAGATACTGAAGCAGTGCGCCGGCTGCCACGCTTCCGCCGGTGTAATCCTCCAGGCCAAGACCTGCCAGTGAAGAGACATGAAAATGTTCTTTCAATGCGCCTTCACACAGATCATCGTCAAAATACCAGTCCTCCAGTGTGAAAATGCTGATGGAAAGACGGGTGCGCAGATCTTCCAGATCCACCCCGCTTACTTCAAATGCCTGATTACAGATGATCTCCGCCGGTGAATACCGGCTGATCTCATCCAGAAGCGTCCGGCCGCTTTCCGTTTCCGTCACAAAAAAAGCACCGGTCGTGATGTCCGCGACCGAGATTCCGAAGCGGTCGGAAGTATAGATCACTGCCATCAGGTAATTATTTCTGGATGCATCCAGCGCCTGGGTATCCAGATTGGTGCCCGGTGTTACGATCCGGACTACCTCCCGCTTTACAAGCCCTTTGGCAAGCTTCGGATCCTCCACCTGTTCGCAGATCGCAACCTTATATCCCTTAGCGACCAGCCTGTTCAGATAATTGTCCACAGCATGAAAAGGAACGCCGCACATAGGTGCACGTTCCTCCATTCCGCAGTCTTTTCCGGTAAGTGTGATCTCGAGCTCCCTGGAAGCAGTGAGCGCGTCGTCAAAAAACATCTCGTAAAAGTCTCCGAGACGATAGAACAAAATACAGTCTCTGTACTGCTCCTTTGTCTCAAGATACTTTTTCATCATCGGTGTATATTCACCCAATTTTTCTCTCTCCCATAAAGTAAAAGCCTTTGCATTCGGTCAGCGTTACCGGAACGATCTGTCCGATCAGGGAGGCATCTCCGGGGAAGTGAACGATCAGGTTGTTTGCCAGGCGCCCCGTCACAAGAGATGCATCCTGCGTATTGACATGTTCTACCAGGACCGGCTGCGTCTGTCCTTCAAAACGGCTGATCTGCTCTCTTCCGGTCTCCTGAACAAGCGCAAGCAGCCGGTCGAAACGGTCTTTTACGATCTCTTCCGGAACCTGATCCGGATACTGTGCTGCCGGCGTACCGGTCCTTTTGGAATAGATGAAGGTAAAGGCACTGTCATAACGTACGGTTCTTACAACGTCCAGCGTTTCCAGGAAATCCTCCTCTGTCTCTCCCGGAAATCCCACAATAATATCTGTAGTCAGTGAGAGATCCGGTATACGGCTTCGCAGCTTTTCACACAGCGCAATATACCCCTCTTTGGTATAATGCCGGTTCATTTTTCCCAGCAGCCTGCTGCTTCCGGACTGCAGCGGCAGGTGAAGATGCGGACAGATCTTTTCGGACCCGGCCATTACTTCGATCAGTTCATCGGACAGATCCTTCGGATGAGAAGTCATAAACCGGATTCGCTGTATGCCTTCGACTTTCTCCACTTCCTGCAGAAGCTGTGCAAAGCTCACCGGATGCTCCAGTGTCTTTCCGTAAGAATTTACATTCTGTCCGAGAAGCATGATTTCGGCCACACCGTCCGCTGCGAGCTGCTCCACTTCCCGGAGAATATCCTTCGGTTCCCGGCTGCGTTCCCGGCCTCTCACATAGGGGACGATGCAGTAGGTACAGAAATTGTTGCACCCATACATGATATTAACGCCGGATTTGAATGAGTAGGTCCTCTGGGCGGGGAGCTCTTCCACCACTTTGTCAGTGCTGTCCCAGAGCTCTACGAGCATCTCCCTGCTCTCCTGCATGCGGAATAGAAGCTCGGCAAACTGCCAGATATTATGGGTGCCAAAGATAAGATCCACAAACGGATAGCTTTTGCGGATCTTATTCACCACTTCTTTCTCCTGCATCATACATCCGCACAGGACAATGCGCATGTGCGGATTCTTCTTTTTGAGCCCGTTCAGGTATCCGAGCCTGCCGTATACCTTCAGATTTGCATTTTCCCGGACTGTACAGGTATTGTAGATCACCAGGTCCGCGTCCTCCCGGTCCGTGATCTCATATCCCGCGCAGACAAGGATTCCCCGAAGTTTCTCGGAATCCCTCTCATTCATCTGGCAGCCGAAGGTACGGATATTGGCAGATGGAGCTCTCCCCTGCCGGATCCGGAAGTCCTCCGTATACATCCTGCACTTTTCGATAAAAAACTGCTGCCTGCGCGGTTCATCCGCAGGCGCAGCTGTATTTTGCTCTGTAACCGTATAATCCATATACTTTCCTCAGCATGGCCCGTCCTTCGCGGGGCCATAAAGGTATGTGTGAATGCAAAGCATTCATGTTCAGTCCCCGCAGCCCGCTTTCTTCGAGTCATGCTTTTCTCCGAGGTTTTCGACTGTTCCGTCGGGACCGATCACATCGATCTGGTCAAGCTGACTGCGCAGATTGGCGCGGACCGCCTGGATATATTTCTGCCGCAGAATCTTCTGCTCCTGGATCTCATCCTGAGTAAGTCCTTCTGCCTTTGACTTGCGGGCAAGCGCATTGATCCTGGCAAGATCATTTTCTGTTATCACTGTCTGTCAGATCCTTTCTTTTGTGGTACTGATGTGAACCTTCTTCTATCGAATCAGGCCGAGTCTCCGGAAGAAGCGAAGAGCTGTATTTCCCTTCGGCAACGCTGCGATCTCATCCGCTGTGATCCCGCGGAAAGCGACAAGCCCGACCGCATAAACAAATACACCTGCGAGAATACCTGCTATGGTGGAGATGGTAACTCCGAACAGGAGATGGAACAGGGAATAAATGGCATAAGCGGCAAAGGCCATGATCGCGGAGACGACCACCGGAATAAAGAAGGTCTTGTAAACTTCCTGACGATATCCGATCGTTCTTCCGATCGTAAACGCATTCAGAATGCAGACGATCAGGGCAAACAATGTGTTGGCATAGATCACTGCATAGATATTCAGATTAAATTCGCGGAGCATCACGACCAGGGCGATCAGATGGATCACCAGTGCAATGGCGTTGTTGATCACAGGCTGACGCAGTTTTCCAAGCCCCTGCAGCACGGATGTGGTAAGGGTGGAAAGCGCATAAAGAATGATCATCGGAGCACCTGCCTGCATAATGCCGATGGACAGCGGCATTCCGGAGGCCGGGTGGAAAAGCATGGTGATCACCGGTCCTCCCAGCGCTGCCAGCCCGAATGCACATGGAATCGAGAAGATCATCGTATAGCGGACCGCCATGGCGATTTTATCCCTCGCATCCCTCCGGTTTCCCAAACCGATCGCGATCGTCATGGATGGCACGATCGCAGGACCCAGTGAAGAGGCAAGGGACAGCACAACATTCATCAGTACCCGGTATTTTCCGGTATAGATTCCCCAGATCACGGAATACTGTTCTTCCACATACCCCTGTCCCTTCAGTACAGCGTTGAAAATACCCTGGTCGATCACGTTGCTGATATTATAGATCAGGGTGCTCAGAATGATGGGAAGGATCGTGATGATCAGCAGCCGGTAGATCTGCGTAGAAGATTCACGGCGCGCAGACGTATCATGGCGCATCTTTCTTTCGAAGGAACTTCTGCTGCGCAGATACATGATCATCATGAAGATCATGGCTACCGTGACACTGGCTACCGTACCAAATGTTCCTCCGGCAGCGCCCCAGGCAGGGCCAAGCAGAGGATTATTATCTTTCGCGGCAAGGGAAAGGCCGTATCGGAACAGGATCCCGGCACAGACGACCGAAACGACCGCATTGACGATCTGCTCGATCACCTGTGATACGGCAGTCGGTTCCATGGACCCGAACCCCTGAAAATATCCGCGGAATGTACCTGTGATGGAAAAAATGAGAATTGCCGGAGCGATGACACGCAGCCCGTATTTGGCAAGTTCAAAGTTCATCACATACTTTGTAAACAGGCCTGCAAAAGCATAGGTAAACAGGGACATTACGGCACCGGCGATCACTGCGATCCGCATGGCGCACATGAATACCCGGTTTGCATTCCGGTATTCTCCCTTCCCGATCCGTTCCGCCATCAGGCGGGATACTGCCAGAGGGAGCGAGAAGGAGGAGATCATCAGCACGATGGTATAGATCTCATTTGCCGTGGAATAATAACTGTTTCCGCTGTCACCCAGGATATTGGTCAAAGGTACCCTGTAGACCATCCCGATCACCTTGGCGATGATGGACGCTGCGGCAAGTATTGTACCCTGTACAAGGAAATTCTTCGAATTGCTTCGTTTACTGCTCACGGTCTCCCCCCTGCGTGGAAAGCATCAATATCCGTCTGAGATATCACTCGGAATACTGTAATCGTCTGAGATCACTACTTTGTCGGCAGCCGAGTTGCGGATCAGGCAGATCCAGGTGTTCCCCCGGTTCAGCTTGATCGGATCGCCGTTCATGTCGTAGTACATCGTCTCAGAAAAATCTCCGGTGTAGAGAGGTACGGTCACATTGGGCGTATTGATATCTACGATGAAAGTAGAATCCTCTTTGGATACGGACTTCTTCCATGTAATATCGATCGCTTTTCCGTTGGTGATGAATTTTCCCGGCCCCCCGGTCGTTACATCGGTCCACAGATATCCGTTGTCGTCGAACGGCTGGCTGTCGCAGTACTGCAGGATAATGTTCTTGCAGGAAAGCTGCTGGCCATTGTCTGCATCAATATGCGGATCTCCGTACTGAAAACGATAATAACGGTGATCCTCTACATTATACTCAAACCGTGCATGATTGAAACCATATCCCGGAAGTACGACATGTGCTGTCACGCCGTCAGGCGTATACTCTTCCTCGGCAAAATTGCCGCTGCGGTCATAATCTCCCGGCAGATCCATATCAAAGTCCTTTTCGGCAACCGCATCCTGGAAACGCTGCCAGTCGAAGAATACGTCATGAGGCGGAACACGGTCCGGGGCACGGTAATACATGATCTCTTCCTGGTCACCCAGCTCACCGGAGCTTAACCGCAGGGTGGAATCGAGATAAAGCAGCGGCAGCGCATAGGGGCACTGTCCGTAGTGGCAGTACACCGCATTGTACTCTCTGGCAAAATAGTAATAGTAATTCCTGGCACTGCGCACGGAACCGATCCGGCCAGCATCGTCGTAGTCTTCCATGATCCCCATGATACGGGTGATCAGGCCTTCCACTTCCGCTTCTATCGTGACGCCGGCTTTCGAGATCCCGTACTGCGGGATGGCATCAACGATATTGTTGAACATGACAGCGGCCGGCCGCCTGCGTCCGATCGAAACAGGTACCGTCTCACCGGTAAGGGAACTGATACAGGTCTCTTCCGCTAATGCACTTCCCGCCATAAGGGCAAGTCCCATCAGGCAGGCTGCAACAAATTTTACCATTTTTTTCATACAGCTTTCGTGCTTTTTCCGAATGAAAAGCACTTCCTCCTTTCCGTATCAAAAGAATCAAGAACACCATCCGGCGTTGTTGCTGCCGGCTGCGCGCCAGCTCCGCAGGCATTATTCTTCATCGCGAGCTTGAACTACACGATGAAGACAAGTTTGTTGCTACGCGCGTATCCCATGACTGAAGTCACGGGTATTGCGCGATGAAGAATATAAAAATCAGCGAAGTATTCCAAGTCTTTCCAGGATCTCTTCCTGCAGTGAAAACATCTCTTTTTCCTCCTGCACGCTCTCGTGATCATATCCGCAAAGATGCAGCATGCTGTGAGCGATCAGGAAGGCATATTCCCGTTCCACGCTGTGACCGTAGGAAACAGCCTGAGCCCGGCAGTGGTCTGTACTGATCACAATATCCCCAAGCAGCAGTTCCCCGCTCTCCGGGTCAAAGCAGTCCGCATCCACGTTCTCCTCATCCTCCAGGAACGAAAAGTCCCCGGGCGCCGGATAAGAAAGCATCGGAAATGACAATACATCCGTGGCGCGGTCGATTCCGCGGAAACGCATGTTCATATCATGAATGGCCTCATCATCTGTCAGCAGCAGATTGATCTGTGCCTCATACGGACATCCTGTCCGGTCCAGAACAGCTTCCGCCACTTTTCCGGCAGTACTTTCCAGCGGCAGATCCGCGAATATTTCCCGAAGGATCTCCTCCGATACTTCTGTTTCAAAATTAATTGTCATATCATTACCTGTGGAAGGAACTTCCCTGATGAGCAAGCTTCCGTTTCCGGTCAATTTCTTTCTGTTTCTCTTCGTATTTGTCATAGGCGATAACGATCTTCTGCACCAGAGGATGGCGCACCACATCCTTGCCTGTGAGCTCACAGAAAGCAATATCATCAATTCCCTTCAGGACCTTCAGTGCTGTCTCCAGCCCTGAGATCTGGTCCGTGGGAAGATCTTTCTGCGTCATGTCTCCTGTGACGATCACCTTCGATCCGAACCCGATACGGGTCAGGAACATTTTCATCTGGGCAGGCGTGGTATTCTGCGCTTCGTCCAGAATGATAAAGGCATTGTCCAGGGTCCTTCCTCTCATATAAGCGAGAGGTGCTACTTCTATGAGACCTTTTTCCATGTTCTTCTGGTAACTCTCCGGTCCCATGATCTGATAAAGTGCATCATACAGCGGGCGCAGATACGGATCCACCTTGCTTTGAAGGTCACCGGGCAGGAATCCGAGCCGCTCGCCTGCTTCGATCGCCGGTCTGGTCATAATGATACGCCCGGCTTCTTCATTTTTAAATGCTGTAACGGCCATGGCCATTGCAAGATACGTCTTGCCTGTACCGGCCGGCCCGATTCCGAAAGTGATCATTTTTTTCCGGATCGCATCCACATACGCCTTCTGTCCGAGGGTCTTGGGCTTGACCGGCTTGCCGTTGATCGTATGACAGATCAGATCACTGTCGATCTCGATCAGTGCGCTTTCCTTCTCTTCCATGGCCAGCGCGATCGCATAATCCACATTCTGCTGGGTGATCTGTGTTCCTCTGCGCGACAGCTCTGCAAGGTTTTCAAGGATGTGCAGCACCCGGTCTGCGTTATGTTCATTCCCGAGAATGCGCGTGGTTCCGTCCCTTCCCACTACCGTGACCTGAAAGGTACGTTCTATTTTCCGTATGAATTCGTCAAACTGCCCGAAAACATTCTGCTCATGCTCGGCAGGGATGCTGATGATCCGTTCAACCATACTCAAACTATCCTTACTTTCTTTTACTTTTATTTATGATACGGTTCATTCTTCATGATCCGGAAACTCCGATAGATCTGTTCAAGCAGAATCACCCGCATCATCTGATGCGGAAATGTAAAATCGGAAAAAGAAAGCAGCAGATCCGCCCGTCCGAGGACTTCGGACGATAATCCCAGGGAACCTCCGATCACAAAGGTGATGTTGGAGGTCCCATGATCCATCTGCTGCTTAAGATAACGCGAAAAGCCTTCCGAATCAAACCGCTTTCCCCCGATCGCCAATGCGATGCACAGAGAATCCTCCGGAATCTGTTTCAGAAGTCTCCCGCCCTCTTTGGTAAGAATCAGCTCACGTTCGTGTTCACTGGGCTGATCCGGCGTCCGCTCATCCTGCACCTCGGCAATAGACAATGAACAGTATCTGCCGAGGCGCTTTTCGTATTCACTGACGGCATCACGCCAGTAACGCTCCTTCAATCTGCCGGCGGCAGCGATCCGTATGTTCATTGTCATTGCCTCTTCGCCGGAACGACCGGTTATTTGCTGCGGATATACTCGTCGATACCTTTCGCTGCGACTTTTCCTGCACCCATGGCCAGGATCACCGTAGCAGCACCGGTCACAGCATCTCCTCCGGCGTAAACGCCTTCCTTGGAAGTAGCGCCGGTCTCTTCTTCTGCGACGATACATTTGCGGCGGTTTACATCCAGTCCGTAGGTCGTGGAGGAGATCAGCGGATTCGGGGATGTGCCCAGGGACATGATGACCGTATCACATTCGATCTCATATTCGGATCCCGGAATCTCCACAGGACGTCTTCTTCCGGATGCATCCGGCTCTCCGAGTTCCATTTTGATCAGGCGGATACCCGTCACATTGTCATTCTCGTCCACAAGGATCTCTGTCGGATTGGTGAGCAGATCAAAGATGATGCCCTCTTCTTTTGCATGATGTACTTCTTCTGCCCTTGCAGGAAGTTCAGCCTCGCTTCTGCGGTATACAATATGCACTTCCGCACCGAGACGCAATGCAGTTCTCGCTGCATCCATTGCCACGTTTCCGCCGCCTACAACGCATACCTTCTTGCCG